>NZ_JBCEBL010000026.1:0-118628 GCF_049472615.1 Azospirillum sp. 11R-A
GCCCTGGGTACGCTGACGAACTCGTCGGCTGGTGCAAGCACGCTGGTTCTGGCCAACAACGGCACCAGCTCCGGCCTGTACCAGGTGGTCGACACCAACGGCGACGGCCAGGTGGCCGCCACCGAGGTCCGGCTGCTCGGCGTGTACAACGGCACGGTCCTCTCGCTCTCCGACATCAACCTCGGTTGATGACGGGGGCGCAAGCCCAAGCACGGTAAAGGGAGGGGGCGTCCGCAAGGGCGCCCCTTTCTCTTTGTGCGGTCCTATTCCGGTAAGCGGTGTTTTGGCTCCCGATGGCCTCGATCCAAGATGTCTTTACCCATGCCCAGCAGCGTCATGCCGCCGGGCATTTCGCCGAGGCGGCGGCGCTCGCGCGGGAGGTGCTGCGGCTGGCGCCCGATCATGCCGTCACCCGGCACATGCTCGGCACCGCCTTGTGCGCATCCGGCCATGGCGGGGAGGGGCTGGCCCATATTGGCACGGCCATGCTTCTTGATCCGGGCCAGCCGGTCTATGCGGTGAACCTGGCCATCCTGCTCCATTCCTTTGGTCTCAAAGCCGATGCGGCCTTCCATCGCGCCTTGCGGCTGCGGCCGGGCGATGCCCGGTTGCTCGACGGGTTGGGAAGCTCCATGAGCGAGCAGGGCGATAACCCGCAAGCGCTCATTCCCTTGAGGCATCGGCTGGCGCTGGAACCCAACGTGGCAGAGGCCTACCGCAAGGTTGCCATCGTTGCCCAGCGTGCCGGCCAACTGGAGGAGGCGCGGCGGGCTTACCGCCGGGCTTGGCGGCTTGGCGGAGGAGACGGGCTTTTGGTGCGCGAGGCGCTGACCTTGCCGGCCATTCCCTGCTCAGCGACCGAGATCGAGGAAAGCCGCGCCCATTGCGCCGCGGTGCTGCGACAGGCGCGCGAGCACGGCCTGCGCATCGACGACCCGCTGCGCGAGGTCGGCGTCACGTCCTTTTTCCTGTCCTATCATGGGCTCGACAATCGTGCCTTGAACGGCGAGCTGGCTGCCTTGTACCAGGAGGCTTGCCCCTCCTTGCTCTACACCGCTGCGCATTGCCGGGAGTCCGGATCGCCCGGCGCGGCGGAGGACAGGGCCGGTCGGCGGCTCCGTGTCGGCTTCATCTCCGACTATTTCCACAACCACACCATCGGCATGCTGAACGAGGGGCTGATCGAGCGGCTGTCGCGCGAACGCTTCGAGGTGGTGCTGTTCCTCACGCCAGGGCCGGACGACGACCTGCGGCGCCACCTGCGCACTGTGGCGGACTGCGCGGTCGACATTCCGCGCGATCTCGATGCCGCACGGCATATCATCGCCGAGGAGCGCCTGGATGTCCTGTACTATACCGACATCGGCATGTCGCCCTTCACCTACTTCCTCGCCTTTGCCCGGCTGGCGCCGCGGCAATGCCTGAGCTGGGGGCATCCGGACACCACCGGCATTCCCACCCTGGACGTCTTCTTGAGCTGCGATGTGATGGAGCCGGAGGATGGCGAGGCTCATTACAGCGAACGCCTGATCCGCTTGCCCGGCCCGACCGTCTGCTACCGGCGCCCGCGGCTGGCCGAACCGCGCAAGACCCGCATCGACTTCGGTTTGGCCGCCGAAAGCCGGCTCTACGTCTGCCCGCAGAGCTTGTTCAAGATTCATCCCGTCTATGACGACGCCCTGATCGCCATTCTGCGACGGGACCGTGACGGCATTCTCGTCTTTGTCGATCCGCGCGGCCAAGGCGCCGCCCTGACGCGGCGGCTGGGCGCCAAGGGACCCGATGTGGCCGGCCGTATCCACCTGCTGCCGGGGCTGGGGACCGCGGATTTCATCGCACTGACCGCCGACGCCGATGTCATGCTCGACCCGTTCCATTACAGCGGTGGCAAGACAAGCTTGGAGGCTCTGGCCTTCGGCACGCCGGTGGTGACCTGGCCCGGCGCCTTCATGCGCGGACGCCATACCCTGGGTTTCTACACGCTGATGGGGCTTGACGACTGCGTGGCGAGCGATCCGGCCGATTATGTTGACCGGGCGGTCCGGCTCGGCACCGATCAGCGGCTGCGCGCCCAAGTCCGGCAGCGCATTCTTGAGCGAAGCGCCGTCCTGTTCGACGACGGGGCGTCGATCCGGGCGATCGAACGCTTTCTTCAGGAGACGTCCTGACTGGAGCGCGGCCAAGCCGTTTGAAGGGGATCAGTGCGCGGGCAAGGCCGACAGGCGGTCGGCCATCCGTAGGACGCCCTGGGCCAGCCGGACGATGGCGGGGGAGCCGATGAACAGCTCGCGCAGGGCCGCCCCTTCGCCGAAACGCAGGACAAAGCCGTTCGGGTTGAAGACCACAGCGACCTTGGCCGTCTCCGACAGGACATGCTGGGTGCGGCCCTGGAACACGGCGTCCAGGATCGACCGGGCCAGTTCGCGGGCGTCCTCGACGTCCAGGGAGGCTATCTCCGGCCCCAGCCGGCTCTCGTTGAACAGGAAGACGCCCTCCAACCGCAAGGCGCCTTCGTCGCCGTCCGCCGCTTCGCCTTCATGCAAGGCGATGTGGGACAGGAACTTGCCGTCCGGGAACAGGACGGTGCGGTCGTCCACCTCGATGTTGATGACGAGCTTGCTCCTGGCCGACATGGGACGGGCTTTCCTCGGAAGGCTGTTCCGGACGGGTGAGGGTCCCGGAAAGCGAATTGGGACGG
Source organism: Azospirillum sp. 11R-A (assembly GCF_049472615.1). Lineage (NCBI taxonomy): Bacteria > Pseudomonadati > Pseudomonadota > Alphaproteobacteria > Rhodospirillales > Azospirillaceae > Azospirillum > Azospirillum sp. 11R-A. Next base: position 2,699 of record NZ_JBCEBL010000026.1, read on the forward strand.
GGGCTCAGGCGACCGACCGGCGTGCCATTTCGGCATCCGCCAGTCCGGTGACCACCTGGGCCATGCGGCGTTCGGCACGCCATCCCAGCATCCGTTCCGCCTTGGCGGAGTTGCCCACGCTGAAGGCGATGTCCGAGGGGCGGAGCAGGTCCGGATTGCCGCCGACATGACGGCGCCAGTCCAGGCCGAAATAGGAGAAGGCCTGGGCGACGAACTCCTCCAGCCGGTTCGCCTCGCCGGTGGCGATCACGAAATCATGGGGGTCGTCCAGAGCCAGCATGCGGGCCATGGCGTCGACATATTCAGGGGCCCAGCCCCAGTCGCGGGCGATCGACAGCGTTCCCAGTTCCAGGACGTCGGTCTTTCCCTCGGCGATGTCGGCAGCCCCGCGGATGATCTTCTGCGTGACGTAACGGGTGGGCCGCAACGGCGATTCATGATTGAACAGGATGCCGGAGCAGGCGAACAGGCCGTAGGCCTCGCGGTAGTTGGCGACCGCCCAGAAGGCGGCGGCCTTGCCGACGCCGTAGGGACTGCGCGGATGGAAGGGGGTGGATTCGTCCGCCGGCGCCTCGGTGTTGCCGAAACATTCGCTGGAGCAGGCGCTGTAGAAGCGGGTGTCCAGCTTGAGGAAGCGGATCGCTTCCAGAATGTTGATGGTGCTGGAGATGGTGCTGTTCAGCGTCTCGACCGGCTGGTCGAAGGACAGCCCAACCGAAGCCTGGCTGGCGAGATTGTAGATCTCGGCCGGCCGGACACGGGCGATGACCTCGACCACGCTGCGGAAGTCGGTCAGCACGGAGGAGTGGAGGATCACCCGGCCGAAGATGCCGAGCCGCCGCAGGTTGGCGAAGCCCGCCATCTCCCGGTCGCGCGAGGTGCCGTGGACCGCATAGCCCTTGTCCAGCAGAAGCTGGGAGAGATAGGCGCCATCCTGGCCCGAAACGCCGAAGATCAGTGCGGTCTTCGACTCGCTTCGGGTCACTCCACCAATGGTCATGGGGCGGCGCCTACATCGGTTGCTGGGCGGTCACTGAGCGGTCGCGGGTGGCTTGTGTCAGCGGTGATCGTCGCCGCCGGCGAGAAGACGCATGTCGGACTCGACCATCTCCCGGACCAGATCGCGGAAGGCGGTGGTGTGGGTCCAGCCCAGCTTCTCGCGCGCCTTGCTGGGGTCGCCCAGCAGCAGGTCGACCTCGGTCGGGCGGAAATAGCGCGGGTCGATGCGGACTACCACCTTGCCGGTCTTCTGGCAGATGCCTTCCTCGTCCACGCCTTCGCCGCGCCATTCGATCCCGCGGCCGATGTGGCCGAAGGCCAGCTCGACGAACTCGCGCACGCTGTGGGTCTCGCCGGTGGCCAGCACGTAGTCGTCGGCCTCGTCCTGCTGCAGGATGCGCCACATGCCCTCGACATAGTCGCGTGCATGGCCCCAGTCGCGCTTGGCGTCCAGGTTGCCGAGATACAGGCAGTCCTGGCGGCCCTGCTCGATGCTGGCCACCGCGCGGGTGATCTTGCGGGTGACAAAGGTCTCGCCGCGGGTCGGGCCTTCATGGTTGAACAGGATGCCGTTGCTGGCGTGCATCCCATAGGCCTCGCGGTAGTTCACCGTGATCCAGTAGGCGTACAGCTTGGCCGCGGCATAGGGGCTACGCGGGTAGAAGGGCGTGGTCTCCCGCTGCGGCGTCTCCTGCACCTTGCCGTACAGCTCCGAGGTGGAAGCCTGGTAGAAGCGCGCGGTCTTCTCCAGGCCCAGGATGCGGATCGCCTCCAGAAGACGCAGCGTGCCGATGCCGTCGGCGTTGGCGGTATATTCCGGCGTCTCGAAGCTCACATGCACGTGGCTCTGGGCCGCCAGATTGTAAATCTCGGTCGGCTGCACCTGCTGGACCAGGCGGATCAGGTTGGTGCTGTCCGTCAGGTCGCCGTAATGCATGAAGAAGCTGACGTCCTCCTCATGCGGATCCCGGTAGAGATGCTCCACCCGCCCCGTGTTGAAGGACGACGACCGGCGCTTGATGCCGTGGACGATATAGCCCTTCCCCAGCAGAAGCTCGGCAAGATACGCGCCATCCTGGCCGGTGGCGCCGGTGATGAGGGCAACTTTGCGCAAAGGACCGACCCTTGATCTGTACGGCGTTAATGATCGGGCACTATCCTCAAAGGATCCTGGCAAGGCAAGGGGCGTTGCGCCCGATCCCAGATAAGGCACGGGCATTGTGCCGCATTATCGGCTTTCCGGCAGGGCGGTGGAGAAGCCGGGGGCGGCACGAACGGAGTTGAAGCGCCTACCGCGGAACGATAGGGTGCGCGCCGAACGGGCCGGCCATCCCCGGCGGCCCCGGTCGGGTACAGCCGTGGAGCCGGGGCCGGAGGCCGCACAGAACGGGTTGTCATGGCTACCGTCGCCGAAGCATTGCAGATCGCCGTGGGACTTCAGCGTGCCGACCGCCTGGACGAGGCGCGCGCGGTCTATCTGCGCATTCTGGAGGTCGATCCACGCAATGCCCATGCCCTGCATCTGCTGGGGCTGATCGAGCGGCGCCAGAACCGCCGGGACAAGGCGCTGGAGTTGATTCGCGCCGCTCTCGGCATCGCGCCGGAGATGGCGGACGCCGCCTGCAACCTTGGCAGCACCCTGTCCGAACTTGGCCAGATCGATGCCGCCGCTGCGGCGTATCGCCGGGCGATCCAGTTGGATCCGTCGCTGGAAGGGGCGCATCAGGCGCTTGCCTCGCTGCTGGGCGGGCGCGGCGGGCCGCGTGACTGGGCGACGGCCGCTGTGGCCTATCGCCGCGCATTGCGGCTGAACCCCTACCGTTCCGAAAGTTATCACGACCTCGGCATCGCGCTGCGGCAGGACGGGGCGGTGGAGGAGGCGCAGGCAAGCCAGCGAAACGCGCTCGTCCTGCATCCGGGATTTGCCGGCGCCCACATGAACCTGGGCAACCTGCTGGTCGAGGTCGGTGGTCTCAACGAGGCGCTGACCTGTTTCCGCCGCGCGCTGCTGATTCAGCCGGGGCATGGCAGCGTGCTCTACAACCAGGGCAATGCCCAGCATGCCGCCGGACTGGCCGATGCGGCGGTCGACAGCTATGCCGGTGCGGCACGTGCCGGCCTCAATATGGCGCTGACCCGGCTGGCGGACGTGCTGACCGGCCTTGACCGGCTGGCCGAGGCGGAGCAGGTGCTGCGGCTGGCGCTGACCCAGCCGGGCAGCGACGTGCCCGGCGCCATCGACATGCTGTCGGCCCTGCTGGCGCGCCAGGGGCGGCATGAGGAAGCCCGGCGCTTCTTCGCCGACTACCGCTATCCGCATGCCGCCGATCCCGCCATGTTCCGCATCGAATGCCTGACCGCGGTCGCCGAGAACTGGCTGGCTGCCGGCGAGACCGACCGTGCGGTGGAGGTGCTGGCCGGGGTTCATGGCCATGGCAGCCGCTTCTTCACCGTCAAGTCGATCGCCGGGCTGCAGCAGTCCCTGGCCCGGCAGGGCCGTCGGCTGGAGCGTCCGGCCAACCCCGACCCGTCCCTGCCGCGCATCTGTTCGTCCACGCTGGCGACCCATGGCCGTTTCGCCCACAACGTCCTGGAATATGTGCTGCTGCGGCTCTACGCCGAGAAATTCGGCTACCGGCTGGAGACGCCGGACTGGGTCGGCGGCCATTACTTCGACCTCGACGATCCCAGGCCCGGCGGCGGGCTGAAGCCGATGCATTTCGGCCGGCGCATCCTGAACGATCTGGTGACCGGGCGGTGCTGCGACCCGCGCCCCGGCGTCGACATCCTCTCGCCGCTGTTCCTGTTCGACTACCGCGATGAGTGGCGCGAGCGGGTGCAGTCCTGGCTGCGGCCGCGGCCCGACTGGCTGCCTTATGTCGATCCGGTGATGCAGGCGTTGAAGGCGCGCGGCAACACGGTGGTGGCCCTGCACATCCGCCGCGGCGACTTCGTCTGGTTCCGCTACACCATCACCGAGACCTCCTGGTACGTCGACTGGCTGAAGGCGCTGTGGCCGACTTTGGACCGGCCGGTGCTGTACATCGCCACCGACGACCCGGCGACCATCGGCGACTTCGCGGAGTTCGCGCCGGTTTCGCTCGACGATCTGGCGAAGGACGGGGCGGTGGAGCCGTGGAAGGGGCTGGAGTTCCTGCAGGATTTCCACGTGCTGATGAACGCCGACGTGCTGGGCGTCAGCGCCCAGAGCGGCTACAGCCAGCTGGCGGCCCTGCTGAACCGCAACGCCCGCCTGTTCGTCGAACCGGATGCGGCGGCGCAGCGGATCAGGCCCTATTCCCCCTGGACGAGTTCGTCCGGCACCCCTTAAGACCACCACCATCACGATCAACGCGACGCCCTCACAAGGGCGGGAGGGCAGCCCCATGGATCTCGCGACCAAGGAATTCTACGACGACTTCTGGCCCCGTTTCGTGCCCATCTACGACGAGACCAAGAAGTACATGCTGGAGACGCTGACCGAGCGGCAGATCGGCCGGGCGCTGGATGCCGGCTGCGGTCACGGCATCTGCTCGGTCATCCTGTCGGAAATGGCGGAGCAGGTGGTGTCGGTCGACGTCTCGTCGGACAGCCTCGCCACCGCCCGCCAGCAGGCCCAGCGCTTCGGCCGCGACAACATCGACTTCCACCACCAGGACCTTCAGGAACTTGACACCGACCTCGGTCCGTTCGATCTGGTCTGGTGCTGGGGCGTGGCGATGATGGCGCCCGACCCGATGAAGGTCATGCGCAACCTGATGGCCGTCACCAAGCCGGGCGGCACCGTCTATCTCGGCCTCTACCTGAAGACCTGGCTGTCGCCGGTGCATGAGGGCGTGCGCCATTTCTGCCGCGCCTACATGGACACGCCGGCCCGGCGCAAGCTGGTCGGCGGCTTCTTCACCGGCCTGACCAAGGTCGCCTGCGCGCTGAAGGGGCAGGAGATCAACCGCCGCGCCGACAACGTGTCGATCCAGGCCCAGGTCGAGGACTGGTACTATCCGCCTTACAAGACCTTCTATTCGATCGAGGAGATCGTGGCGCTGTTCGAGCGCAACGGTTTCAAGGCCGAATGCATCCAGGACCGTCTGGGCCGGATGAAGAGCGCCACGATCTTCGTGATCCGGGCGACGAAGAATGGCTGAGACGGCGGCGGGTCGGCAGGACCGGACGGCTCCCCCCGACTGGGAGGAACTGGGCCGGCTGCTGTCCCGCGGCTACATCGACAGCGGTTTCATCGGCGGCGTCACCCGCGTGCCGGTGAAGGACGTCGTGCGCGACATGCTGTCGGAGAGGCGTGCCGACGAACAGGTGGCGGAACTGCGGCGCACGGCCGCGGCCGCCGGCGTCGATGCCGACAAGGCCCGCATCCTGGAGGTCGGGTCCGGCTGCGGCATGACCGTGGTGCGCGGGCGCACGGCGCACGGGCTGGACATCCACGGCATCGAGCCCAGCATGGGCGAATACAGCTCCACGCTCGACGTCTGCCGCCGGCTGATCGACCATTACGGCCTGCCGGCCGACGCGGTGCGCGACGCCACCGGCGAGGCGATCCCCTTTCCGGACGCCAGCTTCGACATCGTCTATTCCTCCAACGTGCTGGAGCATGTCGGCGATCCGGCGGCGGTGCTCGACGAGGCGCTGCGCGTGCTGAAGCCGGGCGGGCTGCTGCTGATCGTCGTGCCGAATTACGGCTCCTGGTGGGAGGGGCATTACGGCATCCTGTGGCTGCCGCGGATGCCGGCCGGGCTGGCGAAGCTCTATGTCCGGCTCTTCGGCCGCGACCCATCCTATGTCGATACCCTCAACCTGATCGACCGTCCGTGGTTCGACCGCTGGCTCGGCCGCCATCCCGGCAGGCTGGAGGTGCTGGACTGGGGCTGGAGCGTCTTCGAGCAGCGCCTGCGCACGCTGGGCTTCGGCGACTGGGCGGCGCTGTCGGTCGCCAAGCGCATCGTCACCTTCGTCCACCGCTCTGGCCTGCTGGAGCCGGCGATCTGGCTCGCCCGGCGCCTGCATTGGGAAACGCCGATCATATTCGTGGCGCGCAAGAGGTAAGAACCACGCAGGCATCTGCCCATGATGCCGTTTGCCTTGTGACTGATCCGAAACCTTCACTTCTTCTGAAATTCTCGGATATTCAAATCATGTACATGAAGTTTAACCATAAATGTACAGATCAGGATAGCGGCTACGGTTTCAACGTGAATGGGAGCCATTGCATGGTTTCTGTTGGGTCGTTCACGTACTTTTCCGATCCCCTTGAACTCGTTACGTATGGAGAGCCGGGAAAGATCGAGATCGGGAGATTTTGCTCGATCGCAGATGGCGTGCGTATTTATTTTGGCGGCATGCATGCCATGGATGGTGTCTCGACCTATCCGGCAGAAATGCTGGCGGAGTGGATGCCCGAACTTGCCGGCCCGAACAGCACGTCGAGCAAAGGTCCCGTCGTCATCGGCAACGACGTATGGATCGGAGAAGGAGCATCCATACTCTCTGGCGTCACGGTGGGCGATGGAGCCATCATCGGTGCGCGCGCCGTCGTGTCCCGGAACGTCCCGCCTTACGGCGTGGCGGTCGGGAACCCGGCAAGGGTCGTCCGCAAACGGTTGCCGGACGCCGATGCCGACTTCCTCCTGTCGATACGCTGGTGGTCCTGGCCCAGCGACAAAATCCGCAGATTCGCCCGCCATATATTCAGCGGCGATGTGGAGGCATTTCGCCTTGCCTTAAGCCACGAACCCGATGCCCTTCGGGACTGACCAAGGTCCCCCGTTCCGTCGACCCGAACGCGGCCCGGTCAGAACCCCGTCCGGTACAGGGCGATCAGCGACTTCCATTCCAGGGCCCGGTTCTCCCAGCGGTAATTGGCGCCGATTGCCTGCCGCTGGTGCCGGAGCGACGCCTGGAGGTCCGTTCCGTCGCCATCGCCCCACTGCCCGATCTTGGCGGCCAGGGCGTCGGTGAAGGCCTTTTCGAAGTCTTCCCCGCCCTCTGCATAGGGGACCATGGTGGCGAAACCGGCCGCGCTTTCCGGCAGCGCGCCGCGGTCCGTGCAGACGAGGCTGCAGCCGGCGGCGAGCGCCTCGATGGGGGCGATGCCGGAGGTCTCCTCGAAGGCGGTGGGGTAGGCGACGACGGCGGTGTCCAGCAGCCGCTCGGTCAGGCGGGCATGGGAAAGCGGGCCGCGATAGTCGACGCCTTCCATCGTCATGCCGCTGAGCAGGCGGTGGATCGGGTCGTCGGCCTGCGCGACGCCGTAGATCGACTGCCCGGAATAGACGGCCAGCGTTGCGGCCGGGCATTCCGCCCGCACCGCCGGCCACAGCTTCAGCAGGGTTTCCAGACCGCGCGTCGGCGCCGAGACATAGGCCACCTCCAGCGCCGCCCGCTTGGCCGCGAACAGCCCCGCCTCGTCGTCACGCCGCCGCAGGACGAAGGGGTTGCAGGCGTTGCGGATCACATGGCACCGCTCCGCCGGAATGGTGTCCTTGAACTTCTCCAGGAAGACCCGCTTCTGCCATTCGCTGACGAACACGATGCCGTCGGCCGAGCGCGCGTGGTCGGTGTCCAGATAGTGGGCCAGGCATTTCAGGTCGTGGAACCACACGTCGTGCTGGATGTGGACCCACAGGAAGACGGGCACGGAGGGGAGAAAGCGCTTCACCGCCGTCACGTTGTCGGCGTTGTTGCTGACGATGACCGCGTCGGTCCCGGTCAGGTCCCCGGCGGTGATCTTGGTGCAGTCGACGATCCTGACCCCGCTGCGGCGCGCATCCTGGCCGCCGCCAATGGCAAGCACGACCTCATGCCCCTCGGCGGCGAGGCAGTCGGACAGGTAGATCAGCGACGAGGCGATCCCACCCATTCCTTCCGTTTCGCTGTAGGCATCGCTCGCCTTCGTCAGGCGGGAGTCGATGAGGAGGAGCTTCATGGGTCGAAAAGCCTTTTTCGGAAGGGCGACAGGCTGCACGGGGCCGATGGGGCGGGGCCGGTGGGCGATACCGGAGTTATAGGCCGCCTGCCCGCCGGTTTCATAGCGTCTGCATCCGCCGGACGGCGGGTGCCGGACGATAAGCGCTTCATGTTGAAAAGGCGGACGGACTGTCCGAGATTGGCCGCCTCTCAGCCTCATCCTCCGCCGTGACGGGCGGGGGAGACAACCTTCGAATGGTCAGCCGATCGATGCGTCAGCGCCTTCAGTTCACCGCCCCGGGCCAGTTCGAGACCCTGCTGCGGCAATGCGTCCACCGCCTGTCCGTCGATCCGGCCGATGCCAACCAGTGGTTCGTCCTGGCCCAGGGGCTGGAGGGCGTCAGGCGGGACGGGCAGGCGCTTCGCCTTGCGCGCCGGGCGATGGCCCTGCTTCCCGGCCAGCCCGTGCTGCTGCGTTTCGTCGGGGCGCTGTCCAAGCGCCTGAACCGGCTGGACGAGGCGAAGGACTGCTATGGCGAGATTTCCCGTCTTCTGCCCGGCGACGAGGAGGCCCTGGCCGAACTGGCCGACATCGACAGCCGTCAGCGCATCCTGAGCGCCCCCCTGCGCGTCCGGGCGGAGCCGAAGGGGGCGCCGTCCGCTCCGATCGGCGTCAACCTGCTGTACAAATGGTGGGACCAGCCCTGGCTGCGGCAAACCCCCGGCGGCACCGGGCGCTGGGGAAACCACCAGTTCGTCGCCAACCAGCAGGGCGGGCAGTCGGACTGGGTTGTGGTCTACGAGGATCTGGACGTGCCCAGGACGGTCACCTGCCGGCAGGGGAACCTCGTCCTGGCGACCGGGGAGCCGCCGTCCCTGTCCCGCTACAGCCGCGGATACCTGGACCAGTTCGATCTGGTCGTCACCTCCCACGAGGATCTGGAGCATCCCCGCGTCCTGCTCTCGCAGGTTCCGCTGCCCTGGCACATCGGGCTGTCCGGTGTGGAAGCGTGGCCCGGCTCCGGACCCATCGGCTACGATCTGCTGTCCGGCGTGACGGGTCTGGACAAGGCCTTCGCCGTCTCCGCCATCGTGTCCGACAAGGTGCTCACCGAGGGGCATGTCGTCCGCGGGGAGTTCCTGCGGCGGCTGAAGGCCCTCATGGGTGACAAGTTTCACCTGTACGGCCGGGGATATTGCGAGGTCGCCAACAAATGGGCGGCGATCGCTCCGTACAAATTCCATCTGTGCATCGAGAATTACCAGAGCAGCCATTACTGGACGGAGAAGCTTTCCGACGCCTATCTCGGCTGGTCGATCCCGATCTATCATGGCTTCACCAAGGTCAGGGAGGCGTTCGACCCCTCGACCTTCTGCGAGATCGACATCCGCGATCCGGAAGCGACATACCGGCGGATCATGGATTTCATGGAACGGCACAGGGACACCGACGTGTCCGCCCTGCTGGCCCGGCAGCGTGCCGCCGTCCTGAACGGCCACAACATGTTCAACCGTCTGGCCGAAATCTGCGCCGATGCCTCGGGGACCGCGTGGCGTCAGGTGACCATTCATCCCGAGGTCTCCTTCCAGAAAGGCCGCTGACGGTCCACCCTCCGGGGATGGGGCCGCCGGGTTCATTTGACCGGCCAAATTGGCCTGTGCTATGCCGCCGGAAGGGCCGGGGATCGGGCGGGGTGCCGTTTTCCTCGCCCAGGTTCCTCACCCGAGTTCTGCGCCCAAGCGTCTGCTTTCCCCTGTTCTTCCCCGGTCAAGGCCACGCCATGGGACATGTCACCGATCGCGCCATCGAACTCTATAAGGCCGGGCGCCGGGACGAGGCGCTGTCCCTGGTCGAGCAGGTGCTGCGCGAGGATCCCGTCGACCGTGACGCCTTGAGCCTGGCGGGCGTCATCCTCTACCAGTCGGACCGGCTGGACGAGGCGGAGCGGATGCTGCATCGGCTGATTGCCGGCCATCCGCTGTTCGCGCAGGGGCGCATCAATCTGGCGACGGCGATGCTGGCGCGCGGAGCCAAGCGGGAGGCCCTTGGCCATCTGCGCGTCGCCTGCCTGCTGACGCCCGGCGATCCCGATGCGCACGGCCGTCTCGGCAACCTGCTGCACGGGGCCGGCGATTACGTGGCGGCCACGCGCCACATGACCCATGCCGCCCGGCTGTGCCCCACCGATCCCGACCGGCAGGTCCTGCTGGCGGTGGCCCTGCTGTCGCATTGCGACCATGCCGGGGCGGTGGAGGTGCTGACCCCCGTCCTGGCCCGGCATCCCGGCCATACCGATGCCCGCACCCATCTGGCCGCGGCCTGGCTGTCGCTCGGCCGTCCGGATCTGGCGGAAGAAACCCTGCTGGCTGCGGGAGGCGCCCCGTCCGGCGACACCCCCCCATCGGGTGGCAAACCGCCGACCGCCCAGGGCGATCCCATACTGTCGCGCGCCCGACTCTACCGCCAAATCGCCGCCGACGCCCAGCGGCCCCACACGCCGGAGGGGCTGCTGGTCCGCGCCCCCTTCTCCGTGCTGTCCGGCTATGGCGACTTCGCCCAGCATTTCGTGCGCAGCCTGATGGAATGCGGGACGACCCTGCGGCTGGCCGGGCTGATGGGGGAGGAAAGCTGGCGCCCGGCCTTCACCGACCCGATCCTGCAGGCGGCCGCCCGGCGCCTCGGCGATCCGGTGCGGGCGCGGCTGGCGCTCAGCGTGCTGACCCCGCCATTGGTGGAGCCGGTCCCCGGCCTGCCGACGGTCAACTACACCATGTTCGAGGGGCCGCGCATCCCGGACTCCTGGGCCGTCTGCAACCGGGCCCACGAGATGGTCGTCGTGCCGACCGACTCCTCGCGCCTGGCCTGGATCGCCGCCGGCCATCCCGAAGACCGCATCCGCGTCTGCCCGCCCGGCATCGCCCCCCATCCGGCCGATGCGGCGGCGCAGCCGCTGCCCATCGTCGGTCCGGGCGGACGCAGCGTGATGGATTACCGGGTACGGGTTCTCAACATCTCCGACTTCGTCGCGCGCAAGAATCTCGCCGGGCTGCTGCGGGTCTGGCTGCGCGGCACCCGTGCCGACGACGATGCGATCCTGATCCTGAAGGTGGGAAAGGGCGGGTCGTCCCTCATGGGCGAGATGCGCCGTCTGGTCGAGGAGGGCATGCGTGCCACCGGCCGGCGGCTGGATGAGGCGGCTCCCGTCGCCCTGCTGACCGACCGCTACGACGATGCGGGAATTGCCGGCCTCTATGCCGTGGCCACCCACTATCTCAGCCTGTCGCATGGCGAGGGCTGGGACCTGCCGATCACCCGCGCCGGCTGCCTGGGGGCCGGGCTGATTGCGCCCCGGCACAGCGCCTACACCGCCTATCTGAACGACCGGGTCGCCCACCTGATCCCCTGCACCACCGGGCCAGCGCTGATGCCGTACAGCAGCGCCTATTATCAGCCCTTCCATGGGCTGGACTGGTGGCATCCGGACGAGGATGCCGCGGCCGACATCCTGTCCCGCGTCATCCGCGACCCCGAGGGGGGGCGCCGCGACGCCGCCCGTCATCTGATGGACAATTTCACCTGGGACGCCGCCGCCCGCCGTCTGCTCGACGCCCTCGACGGGGTGTAGAGTGCGATCGGTTCAAGCGGAATCGCTTGAAGCGTGAATCACACGGAAAACCAAAAGCTTAGAGTTTGTCTGGTGCTTCAATAAGCATCAGACAAACTCTAATCCTCCAGCACGAAGCGGCGGCCATGCAGGGCGATGCGGGGGCGGAGCCCCTCCTGCTCGACGCTGCGCAAGGCCCGGATGCGGCGTTCCATCTCTTCCGCACCGATGTCGGAGGGCAGGGTGCGGAGGTCGTCCAGCGCCTTGGCCGTGCAGCGGCGGCTGTGGTCCCAGGCAAGCTCGGTGCGGGGCAGAGGCCGGTCGGTCGCCGCCAGCTGGGGTGCCAGTATCACGAACAGATGGACCAGCGCGGTATGGGCCTGGTCGATCAGCCAGACCGGGTCGGGATCGGCGGGCAGGGCGAAGTTGAGCGCGCCGACGATCGGGCCGGCATCCACCCGTTCCACCATTTCGTGGGCGGTGACCCCATACTGCGCCACCCCGTCATAGAGTGCGAAGGCGAAGGGGTAGCGGCCGGGATAGGCGGGCGGGGCCGGGTGGAAATTGTAGGAGGGGCCCGAAACCCGCCGCAGCAGTTCCGCCGGCACCACGCAGTTGGTCCGGAAGGCGACGAGGCGGTCGATTTGCCCACGATCTGCCATCGCGGCTTCCAGCTGGGGGCGGTCGGCGACCGTCACGACGGTCAGGTCGTGGTTGGCTCCGGCGAGGATGGCGGCAAGATGGCGCGCATCCCCCGGTTGGGCCAACAGGACCAGGGTGGCGGGCATGACCGGACCTCCTCCCTCGAAAAGGCTGGCGAAAGCCCCGGCTTCACTGCGTGGCGTCGACGAACGCCTCGGCGAAGGCGCGCCAGCTGCGCTCGGTGCGGATGAAGGCCTTGGCGCGCGCGGCGCGCGCCTTGGCTGCGGCACGGTCGGCGTAGAGCCGCTCCAGCGCCTCCACTAGCTCATCGACCGAGGATTCGCCCCAGCCGAAACGGCTGCCGTCGCGGTCGGCGACCGGAACCTGACGGTCCAGCGTCAGGCACAGGTCGTCGCCCTGGGTCGGGCTCTTCAGCAGGTCGCGGTGGCCGGTGTTGTTGGACAGAACCACCGGAACGCCGCAGGCCATCGCCTCCATGGCGACGAGGTTGGTCGCCCCCTCGCAGCGGTTGGGGAAGACGGCGGCGTGGCAGTCGGCGAGGATCCCGGCGATCTGGTGGCGGCCGAGGAAGCCCAGATCGACGAAGCCCTCCTCGTCGGCGCCGTTCTCCATCGCCCAGCTCTTCACGTCGATCATGTTGTTGGGCAGGACCCGCGGCGGCTTCGGCGCCAGCGGCGATTCCGCCATCGTCATGCCGACCTCCGGCCAGGCGTTCTGCCAGGCGGTGACCAGCAGCGCGTCGGGATGGCGCTGACGGAAGGCGCGGAAGGCGGCCAGCACGATGTCCTGGCCCTTGCGGAACTCCAGCTTGCCGCCGGAAAAGACGACGAAGCGGTCGCCGAAGCGGCCGCTTGGGTGAGCCTCCACCATCTCGGTCGGGTCGATGCCCTGAAAGGCGAGGCCGACATTGTCGAAGCCCCAGATCTCCAGAAGCTGCTTGTTGTAGGTGGAATGCACGACGATGCGGTCGTACTGGCGGGCGCGGGCCATCACCTCGGGCGTGAAGCGGGTCTCCTCATAGGCGATGACGCCGATGTTGCGCCGGCCGCGGAAGCGCGTCGACGGACCGCCTGCGGTGAAGCCGTTGCCCAGCGCGTGCAGGACGTCGAACTCCTTCAGCAGCAGCATGTGGCCCTTGGCGTTGTCGGCCATGGCGGCGATCTGCTGGTAGGGGGCTTCCAGCGGCTGCAGCTTTTCGCGGTTTTCCGGGCGCAGGGTGCCCATCAGCGGCTTTTCCAGCAGCAGCGGCGGCCGCCCGGCGTCGGCGAGGTAGAGGGCGGTGTGGACACCCACCAGTCCCCAACCGTGGACCTCCGTGAGCTGCCAGGTGAAAGCCAAGTTCGGAATCATGATGGAAACCCCAATTCTGGGTGCAGGTCCGCCAGCCCAGGCGGGCGCCGGGTGGGCGCCGGGCGGCGGGAAGATCCCGCGCCGGGGCGGCGCTTGTCAAGCCGAGCGGAGCGGACTGGATTCCCTGCCTGCCCGATGCTACGACAGCGGCGGCTTTCCATAGCGGGATGGTGCTCAAGGTGCGGACGGAATCGCTTTTCTCCCTGGAGGGCAAACGGGTCTGGGTGGCCGGGCATCGCGGCATGGCGGGCGCCGCCGTCGTCCGCCGGCTGGAGCGCGAACCCTGCGACCTGCTCACCGTCGGGCGCGACCGCGTCGACCTGCGCCGCCAGGAGCAAGTCGAGGACTGGATGGCCGAAGCGAAGCCGGACGTGGTCTTCGTCGCCGCCGCCACCGTCGGCGGCATCCTCGCCAACTCCACCCGGCCGGCCGAGTTCCTCTACGACAATCTGGCGATCGAGACCAACATCATCCACGGCGCCTACCGGACGGCCGTGAAGAAGCTGGTCTTCCTGGGTTCCTCCTGCATCTACCCGCGGCTGGCCGAGCAGCCGATGCGCGAGGACGCCCTGCTGACCGGCCCGCTGGAGCCGACCAACGAGTGGTATGCCATCGCCAAGATCGCCGGCATCAAGATGTGTCAGGCCTACCGGCGCCAGTATGGCTGCGACTTCATCTCGGCGATGCCGACCAACCTCTACGGCCTGAACGACAATTTCGACCTGCAGGGGGGGCATGTCGCCGCAGCATTGCTGGCCAAGATCCACCGGGCCAAGGTGGAGGGGCTGCCCTTCGTCGAGCTGTGGGGCACCGGGGCGCCCAGGCGCGAATTCCTGTTTGCCGACGATCTGGCCGATGGCTTGGTCTTCCTGGCCCGGCATTATTCGGGCGAGCCGCACGTCAATGTCGGCACCGGAAGCGAGGTATCGATCCGCGAGCTGGCCGAGCTGATCCGCGACGTCGTCGGCTATGAGGGCGAGTTCCGCTACGACACTTCCAAGCCGGACGGCAGCCCGCGCAAGCTGATGGACGTCAGCCGGATGAGCGGGATGGGCTGGACCGCGCCCACGTCCTTGCGCGACGGCTTCGCCACCACCTACCGCTGGTTCCTGGAGACTGTCGACCGCGGCGGCCTGCGGGGGATATGACCCCCGGGCGGTGAAGCCTGCCGGGAGCGGGCGCGGCGCCGACGGAGCCGCGCCGTCCCCTCCTTCATACCCTCGGGCGGCGTTCCCTCAGGCGGCGCTGCGGGCCACCCAGTCGCGCCACATGGCGCGGTAGGCCGCCTCGACCCCGCGGGCGAAGCCCTTGTAGTCGGTCAGCGGGGCGGCGTTCAGCCGGCTGCGCATCGTCCGGCGCAACCGGTCCAGCCGGCCCGGGTCGCCGGCGAGCGCCACTGCGGTGGCGATGTAGCCCTCCATGTCGGAGGCCACCAGCTCCGTCAGGCCGCAATGGGTCAGCAGGCTGGCGCCGACGCGGGCGACATGGTTGGCGCCCGTCAGCGTCACCACCGGCACACCCATCCACAAGGCCTCGCAGGTGGTGGTGGTGCCGTTGTAGGGGAAGGGGTCGAGCCCGATGTCGATGCGGTCGTAGGCGCGCAGGTGCCCGTTGGCCGCGTCGATGCGGGCCAGAAGCTCGATCCGGCCGGCGTCGATCCCGCACTGGACGAAGGTGTTCAGATAGCGCCGGCGCGTCTCCTCGTCGCCCATCTGGGCGCTCTTGACGATCAGGCGCGAGCCCGGCACCCGCTTCAGGATCTCCGACCAGACACGCACCACCTCCCCCGTCACCTTGGAGGTGTTGTTGAAGGAGCCGAAGGTGACGTGGCCGTTGGCGTGGAACGGCGGTTCGGCCGGCGGGGCGACGTCCAACGGCGGGCGGTAGCTGTGGAAACCCTGCGGCAGCCTGACGATGCGTTCCGCGCTCAGCCGGTCGGCCTCGCCCGGCGGCTCGGCGATGGCGTCGCTGAAGCGCCAGTCGATGGCGCGCATGCCGGTGGTGTCGGGATAGCCCAGCCACGTCGCCTGCACCGGCGCCGGCTTGCGGGCGAACAGGGTCAGCCGGTTGTTGGCGGTGTGGCCGGTCAGGTCGACCAGGATGTCGATGCCGTCCTGCTCGATCAGCGCCGCGGCGCGGGCATCGTCCACCCCCACCAGCGACCGCCAGCCGTCGGACAGCCCCTTCAGCCGTTCGGTGACCACGTCGGAGCGTGCGGACGCGGGGTAGCAGAAGACCTCGAAGTGCCCGCGGTCATGCTCGCGGATCAGCGGCTCCGCGAAGAAGGCGACCGAATGGGCGCAGAAGTCGGGCGAGACGTAGCCGATGCGCAGCCGGCGATCGGGATCGCGCGGGTTGGCATGGCGGCTGCCGGCGGGCAGCAGCGGGTCGGCATGGCGCTGTGCCCATGCCATATGGGCCCTGAAGATGGTCTCGGGCGGAACGGCCGGGGTGTAGTGCAGGGCGAGCAGCAGGTTGGAGTGCATCAGGGCGTGGCTGGGGTGCGCCTCCAGACCCTTCTGGAAGACGCCGATGGCCTCCTCGATGCGGCCCATCTCCTTCAGCGTCTCGCCCAGATTGTTCCAGGCCTCGGCCGATTTCGGATCGGCCTTCAGCGCTGCGACGAAGCACTCCACGGCACGCGCCAGCTCGACCGCCCCCTTGTGCAGGTCGCCCAGGTTGCACAGCGCCGCCGCCATGTCCGGCTTCAGGCGCAGCGCCTCGCCATAGGCGGCCTTGGCCGCCTCGCGGTCGCCGCGGTTGCGCAGGATGTTGGCGAGGTTGAAGTGGGCCTCGGCATACTCGGGCTTCAACCGGATGGCGGTGCGCAGCGCCTCCTCCGCCTCGGCGCTTCGGCCCATGTCCTGCAGCAGGCAGCCATGGTTGCTGTGGACGAAGGGATCGGCCGCGTTGCGGGCAAGCGCCCGGCGGTAGCAGCCCAGCGCCTCCTCCCAGTCGCCGCGGGCGCGCAGGATGATGGCGAGGTTGTTGTTGGCGTTGGTGTGGCCCGCATCGGCAGCCAGCACGGTGCGGTATCCGGCCTCCGCCTCGGCCGTCCGGCCTTCCCGGTGCAGGCTCAGCGCCCGGCCGAAGCCGGCGTCCCCTGCCGAAGCCGCCGGAGCCGTGCTCTGCGGAGAGGGGGCCGGAATGGCCGGGCGCTTGGCCCTGGCCTGCTTGTGTGAAGGCTTTTTCATCGGGCTGACCGCTTGGCGTTAAGTCTTCGTCGGCAGAAAAGCCGTCCTGCCGGTCGATAGCAATGACCATGCGCTGCCGCAAGCGGCATCTCGTCTCCGGATGGATGTGCCGCAACGGCCACATGGGGTGGAGACATATGATGGATGGCGGATGGGCCCTGGGACAGATGGCTTGCCGCTGTTGGGCCAATTCTGCTATCTCAACGGAATCGCGTGGCTATGCATCGTTCGCAAGTGGCGGACTCTACGCGCTTCGTCGCGCCCTGGGCCCCAAGGAGCGCATGGTCGATCGAAACCGGGTGACCGAACGGTATGAAGACCTTGCCTTCGCGACGCATTCCACATTTTTCACGGCGGTTCCCATGACCTTAGCTGCGGAAGTCCCCTGCGCCCACACCGGGCTGCATTCCCTGGCTGTCGTCGCGCGCCAGCGTGGCCTCGACGTTTCGGCCGAGCGGCTTCAGCACAGCAACGTCATCGGAAACGAGGAGCTGGACACCGCGCGCCTGCTGCGTGTCGCCAAGTCGATCGGCCTGAAGGCCGAGGCGACGACGCTGGACTGGGACGATCTGGGCAAGCTCCAGGATGCCTTCCCCGCCATTCTGCGTCTGCGCAACGGCAACTCGATGGTGGTGGTCGGCTTCGGCAAGCAGGGCGACACCGACGTCGCCATTTTGCAGGATCCGCTGGCCGGGCAGGAGCTGATCCTGCCGGTCGACCGAATCCGCCTCAGCCAGGCCTGGGCCGGCGAGGTGGTGCTGCTGAAGCGCGACTATGGCCTGACCGACGCCGAGCAGCCTTTCGGCCTGAAATGGTTCCTGGTGGAGATCCTCCGCCACAAGCGCATCTTCCGCGACATCGGCATCGCGGCGATCCTGATGAGCCTGTTCGCGCTCGCCGTGCCGATCTTCTTCCAGCTGGTGGTCGACCGCGTGCTGGTCCACCGCAGCATGGGCACGCTCGGCGTGCTGATGATCGGCATGATCGGCGTCATCCTGTTCGAGGCGGCCTTCTCGTACCTGCGCCAGTACCTGATGCTCTACGCGACGAAGAAGATCGACGCGAAGATGAACGTTCAGGTCTTCAACAAGCTCGTCGGCCTGCCGATGCATTACTTCGAGCGGGTATCGTCGGGCGAGATCGTCAAGAACGCCCAGCAGGCCGAGCGCATCCGCAATTTTCTCACCGGCCAGCTCTTCATGACGCTGCTGGACACGGTCTCGCTGGTCGTCTTCCTGCCGATCATGTTCATGTACAGCGTGCCGCTGACCTTCCTGGTCCTGGCATTCTCGATTTTGATGGCGATCAACATCGGCATCATGATCCCGCTGATCAAAGGCCGGATGAAGGACCTCTATCAGGCCGAGGTCCGCCAGCAATCCTTCCTGATCGAGAACATCCACGGCATGCGCACGGTGAAGTCGCTGGCGCTCGATGGCCGTCAGAAGCTGGAATGGGACCACCGCGTCGCCCGTGCCGCCGAACAGCGTTTCGACGTCGGCCGCATCATGATCATCGGCCAGACGATCGCTCAGCCGCTGAACCAGCTGATGATGGCCTGCCTGCTGGGCCTGGGCACCTATCTGGCGCTGAACGGCGACATGATGATGGGAGCCTTGATCGCCTTCTACATCCTGGCCGGCCGCGTCACCCAGCCGCTTCTGCAGATGGCCCAGCTGGTGCAGCAGTTCCAGGAGGTGTCGATCTCGGTCCAGATGCTGGGCACGATCATGAACCACGCGCCGGAAGAGGGGCGCACCGGCCGCGGCCTGCGCACGCCGCTGCGCGGCACGGTGGAGTTCCAGGAGGTGCGCTTCCGCTATGCGCCCTCCTCGCCGCCGGCGCTCGACGGGGTGTCCTTCACCGCGTCCGAAGGCACCATCCTTGGCGTCATGGGCCGCTCCGGTTCGGGCAAGACCACCGTGACCAGGCTGTTGCAGGGCCTGCACCGGGCGCAGGAAGGCCTGATCCGCATCGATGGCCGGGATCTGCGCGAATACGACCTGGATCACCTGCGCGCCTCGATCGGCGTCGTGTTGCAGGACAATTTCCTGTTCACCGGCACCATCCGCGAGAACGTCTCCGCCGCCAAGCCGGGTGCGACGACCGATGAGATCCTGAGGGTGATCCATCTGGCCGGCGCCGACGAGTTCGTGGAGCGGCTGCCCAAGGGCCTCGACACCATGCTGGAGGAAGGCTCGTCCAACCTGTCCGGTGGTCAGCGCCAGCGTCTGGCCATCGCCCGCGCGCTCCTGACCAACCCGAAGATCCTGATCATGGACGAGGCGACCTCGGCGCTGGACGCCGAGAGCGAGGCGATCGTCCAGGCCAACCTGATGAACATCGCCCGCGGCCGCACCATGATCATCATTTCTCACCGCCTGTCGTCGCTGGTGCCGTCCGACACCATCCTGGTGATGGACCGCGGCAAGGTGGTGGACAGCGGCAAGCATGACGAACTGCTGGTGCGCTGCGACATCTACCAGCATCTCTGGCACCAGCAGAACCGGCACATCTAGGAGCGCGTCCCCTTGACCGCACAAAAGCTTGCGAAAATTGAGACGGCCCGCGTTCCCGCCAACGACGTGGCGTCCCGCGCACCGGCCTCTCCGCTCGACAAGCGGGCCAAGGCACGCGGGAAGGCGGCCGTCGGCGCTTTCCAGAAGGACACGGAGGCGATTCAGAACGCCCCCGATCCGTTCCTGGCGCGTGTCACGCTGCATCTGCTCGGGTTGTTTGTCATCGGGGTGATCACCTGGGCGTCGATGTCCTACCTGGACAAGATCGTCGCCTCCCAGGGCAAGATCATCTCGACCGAGCCCAACGTGATGGTCCAGCCGCTGGAGATGGCGGCGATCAAGCAGGTCCTCGTCCGTGCCGGCGACGTCGTGCATCAGGGGCAGGTGCTGGCGACGCTGGACCCGACCTTCACCCAGGCCGACGTCCTGCAGCTGGAATCCCGCCTCGCCAATGCCGATGCGCAGATCGCCCGGCTGGAGGCCGAGCATGACGGCAAGCCCCTCGTGCCGGTCACGGATCGCTATGGCTACGGCACGCTGCAGCAGGCGCTGTGGCGTGAGCGCCAGGCGCAGTACCAGTCGCAGATGCAGAATTACGAGGAGAAGCTCGCCCGCCTGCAGTCCAACGTCTCCAAGTACGAGATGGACCGCCTGCACCTGAACGAGCGGCTGAAGGTGGTGCGCGAGATCGAGAACATGCGCTCCTCGCTGCTGGCCACCCAGGTCGGCAGCAAGCTGAACCTGCTGCAGGCGGTCAGCGACCGCATCGACATCGAGCGCAATCTGGTGCTGAACCAGAACGAGCTGCAGGGCAACCGCCACGACCTGCAGGCCCAGCTGGCAGAGCGCGACGTTTTCATCCAGCAGTGGAACGGCAAGATCATCGAGGAGCTGGCCACCCAGAGCAACGAGCGCGAGGCGCTGCGCGAGCAGCTGACCAAGGCGCGCAAGCGTCAGGCGCTGGTCCAACTGGACGCGCCGGTCGACGCCATCGTGCTGGAGGTCTCACCCAAGGCCACCCCCGGTTCCATCGCCAAGGAAGCCGAACCGCTCTTCACCCTGGTGCCGGTCGGAGCTCCGCTGGAGGTCGAAGCCAACATCGATGCCCGCGACCTCGCCTTCGTCCAGATCGGCGACAAGGTGCGCGTCAAGCTGGATGCCTATCCCTACATGCAGCACGGCTCGCTGGAGGGCGAGGTGGCGACGATCAGCGAGGATTCCTTCTCCAACAAGGACAATGCTGGCGGGATGCTCTTCTACCGGGCGCGCATCAGGCTGCTGACCACCACGCTGGACAATGTCCCCTCCAACTTCCGCCTGATCCCCGGCATGCCGTTGGTGGCCGACATCAAGGTCGGCGAACGCCGCATCATCACCTATTTCCTGCGCCCTATCCTGCGCGGGTTCGACGAAAGCCTGCGGGAGCCTTGATCGTGTTCGGCAAGCGGAAACGCACCACCTCCACCGTGTTCAAAAAGCCGGATTTCCAGCGCGGTCTCGCTGCCTTCGAGGCGGAGGACTATGCCGGCGCCGTGGCCAACTGGCTGCCGCTGGCCGAGCATGGCGATGCCGAGGCGCAATTCCGCCTGGGCCAGCTCTATACCCGCGGCCAGGGGCTGGTGCGCGACTTCGGCGATGCCGCCCATTGGTTTCGCAAGGCGGCCGAGCAGGGACATCGGGAGGCTCAGTTCTCCCTCGCCCTGTGCTACGCCAACGGCGAAGGGGCGGCGCAGGACAGTGCCCTGCCGGTGCGCTGGTACAAGACGGTGTCCAAGGCCAGCCCGCCGACGGCCGAGGCCAACCTCGCGCTGCTTTATCCCAACGGGCTGGGCATCACGCCGGACATCGCCCAGGCCCTGCACTGGTATAGGCTGGCGGCCGAGGCCGGCCATGCCGAGGCGCAGCACCACATGGGCCTGCTGCATGCCTTCGGGCAGGGAGTGCCGCAGGATCTTGGCGCCGCCGCCGACTGGTACCGGCGCTCGGCCGAAAGCGGCTATGCGGTGGCCCAGCATGCGCTTGCCTCCTTCTACGCCAATGGCCAGGGGGTGGAGCGCGACATCGGTCAGGCCATCGCCTGGTACGGGCGTGCAGCCGACCAGGGCTTTGCCAACGCGCAGCTGGCGCTCGCCATCATCTACGAGCACGGCACCGGGGTGGAGGCCGATCCGGCCCGCGCGGCGGAGTTCTATCGTCAGGCGGCCGAGCAGGGCCATCCGGTGGCGCAGGTCAATCTGGGCCTGCTCTATGCCCGTGGCCAGGGCGTGCCCAAGGATTACCGCGAAACCCTGAAATGGTGCCGCCTGTCGGCCGAGAAGGGCAACGTCAACGCCCAGTTCAACCTGGGCCTGATCCATTCCAACGGACTGGCCGGCCAGCCCGATTATGCCGAGGCGGCTCTCTGGTACCGCAAGGCGGCCAACCAGGGCAATGTCGGCGCCCAGGTCAATCTGGGGCTGATGCTGATCCATGGCTGGGGCGGGCGACCCGAGCTGGGCGAAGGGGTGGACTGGCTGCGCAAGGCCGCAGCGCAGGGCCACACCGGCGCCATGAGCAACCTCGGCGCTCTCTATGCCGATCAGGGCAGCAAGGCTTACAACCCTGTCCAGGCCTATGTCTGGACCATCATGGCCGCCGCGGCTACCCAACCCGGCTCGGAGCGCGACGGGCTGGAAGCCAAGGCTCATGAGTTGGGCAACCAGCTGACCAGCGAGGACCGCCAAAAGGCGCAGGTCATCATGGAAAATTGGAAGAAAAACCCGAAGCTGATGGTGACGGGCTGAGTCCGAACAGAGGCCGCCGTGGCAGTCCAGGGCAAAGTCGAGGCGGTTGAGCGGCTTCCCGGGATCGGCTGGGTTGCCAGGGGCTGGGCTGTCGACCTCGAGGCACCGAACGAGCCTGTGCGCCTTGCCCTTGCCTTTGAGAAGGGCATGCTGGGCGAGTTCAAGGCCGACCTGCTCCATTCCGGGTTAGCGGTCGCGGAGGATGGCCGGCACGGCTTTGCCGTCAAGCTGCCAGGGGAACTGCTGGATGGCCGTCCCCACCTGATCCGGATCCTGGTCAGAAAGGACGGAACGGCGCTCGCCCACGATGGCGAAGAGATTTTCTTCCCGCAGCAGCTGCATGGCCAAATCGAGAGCCTTGAGCATGCGGCGCTGCGCGGCTGGGCGTTCAACGAGCTTGCGCCCGACCGCTCCTGTCTTCTCGATATTGAGATCGATGGCCGTCACGTGGCCATGGTGCCATGCGACCAGCCACGGTCCGACCTGGCTGGGTTCCTGGCAAGCGACGGCCGCCATGGTTTCCGGTTTCCCCTGCCGGCTTCCGTGTTCGACGACCGCCCGCATCGGGTCGTCATCCGCTTTGCCAACACGGACCGGCAGCTTATCGGCAGTCCGTTGGAGGTGCGGTTTCCAAGGGGGGTGCTGACCGCGCGGCGGCGCCGGCTCGACCAGCTGGCGGTGGAGCGGGGTATTGCCCTGGAAGAGGGATTGAACGCTCTGGCCGTCGAGCCGCTGCGGCTCATCGCCGATCCGGCGACGTACTCGGCGTGGCTCGAGCATCATGAGGAGGCAATCGAAACTGCGCTTGCCTCCGTGGGTGCGCAATCCGGTGGCCGAGGCGGTGGGCATCTGGGAAGGCCGACGGTGGAGGTTGTTCCTCTGCCTGGACCAGGGGCGGAGGTGAAGGAGTTTGCGGCGTCGATGGCCGGCATCCCGGCCGACGCGGTGGTTCTGCTCGAGCCTGGCGCCCGATTGCACCCGGCCTTCCTGCCCCTGGTCCAGGCCGCCTTGGCCGAAGACGGCATCGGCTTGGTCTACAGCGACGAGGACAGCCAAGGCGCCGACGGCGGGCGGGTCCAGCCGCATTTCAAGCCCGGCTGGGATCCCGACCGCTATCAGGCTTTTCCTTATGTCGGCTTTGCCTGTGCGATTGCCCGCGACTGCCTGCGCCGGGCGATTGCCCTGGTGACCGAGGCGGAAAGGCCAGTCGATGCCCGGGCCTGGGCGCAAGCCGTGGTCGATACCGCGCTGCTCTCGGCGGCGCCTGAGCGGGTCCGGCAATTGCCCTTCGTGCTCTATCACCGCGGGCCTGGGTCTGTGGAGCACCTGTCAAGGGCGGTGCCGGAGCGGGCAACCCGGGTCCAGGCTCATCTGGATCGGATCGGCGCCCCGGCCGATGCCGAGCTGGACGGACCCGAGCGGGTGCGGGTGCGGTGGCGGCTGCCAGCTTCCCCTCCCCCGGTGACCCTCATCGTCCCGACACGCGATCGGGTCGACCTGCTCAAGGCCTGTCTGGAGAGTGTGCTGTCCAAGACGACCTACCCGCGCTACGACATCGTCATTATCGACAATGACAGCAGGGAACCGGAGACGCTGTCCTATCTGGAGAGCTTGGCCCGGCGGCCGGGCGTTTGGGTCCGACGCTGGCCGCAGCCTTTCAATTATGCAGCCATGCACAACGCAGTGATCGAGGAAATCTCCAGCCCCTATGTGGCGCTGCTCAACAACGACGTCGAGGTGATCGCGCCGGAGTGGCTGGAGGAGATGATGGGGCATGCCGTTCGCCCGGAGGTTGGGGCGGTCGGCGCCAAGCTGCTCTACCCGGACGGCATGATCCAGCATGGTGGGGTTCTCGTTGGTCAGCATGGGGCAGCCGATGCCGCTCAGCGGGCCTTTTCCGGGGATGAAGAGGGGTATTTCCACTCGGCGATGCTGGTCCAGACTGTCTCGGCGGTGACCGCGGCCTGTCTGGTGTGCCGGCGGGATGATTATCTGGCGATTGGCGGCATGGATGCCGAATGCTTCTCCGTCGCCTTCAATGATGTCGACCTGTGCCTGAAACTGCAGGCGCGTGGCCGGCGCATCCTATGGACGCCGCATGCGCTGCTTTACCATCGCGAGTCGGCAACCCGACAGACCGGCCGCTCGCCTGAGGCCCTGGCGCATGAGCAGCGCGAGGTGGCCCATCTTCGCTCGAAATGGGGGACGGAAACCTTCGCCGATCCCTTCTACAGCCTCAACCTGACCCGGGGGCTGCAGACGCATGTCGATTTCAACTGGCCGCAGCCTTCCTCCGCTTCGGACCAGGGATGAGCAAAGCGGAGTCGGTCAGAGTTCAGGGCGGCCGTCATTACTGTCGTTTGTCCACCCATTTATCGTTGGGGCATGCCAGTTGGACGCCTCGAAAAACGGTGGCGAAGCCAGTCTGAGGCCTGAACCGGGGGATCAGGAGAGGGGCCGCAAGTGACTGCCAAGTCCCCTTTCGACACCCCCGTCCCGGCGATCGTCAAGGAAGGCGTGGCGCGTGCCCGCTGCCGGCAAGCAGATCAGCCACCCCCCATTCCGACGGAGATGCTGCAGATAATAGTGTTCCGCTGCTTCGCGGCTCTCGAACGATTTCAGTGGATGGTCGTTGAACTCGGACGTCATCCACCATGCTCCATTGTCATACCCGAGCGTGTAGCGGCGACTTTGCAGCATGAGCACCGTCCATTTGTTTACCGGTTCAAGGATATGGCAGAAGATGGCTGCCGACAGTGACACGCTGGACGTAGCCCGGTCGGAGGAAGGGGCGCGCGGCACAATTTCCCATGGCGTAAGCTGGGAGAAGCGTCAGTGCTCACGTCATGGGACGGTAACCATGCATTCAGGGGCGGCGCGCCTGGCCAAACATCATTGTCACTACCATACGCTCGGACAAAATTTGTAATCTGCATGGTCGCATGCGATAATCCGCACCATTGCGTATTCAACGTTAGCTAAAAGAACGGATTGGAGCGATGGTTGAGGGGCTGCCCTTTGTATTAGAGGGGTATGTTGAAGGATTGTCCGGCCAGAATTTCCGTGGATGGATATGGTGTGTTGGCCGTCCCGATATAAAGCCTTCAATCTATATTAATATAGATGGAATTTTCCTACATAGAAGCGTCGCTGATATTTTCCGTGAAGATCTTCTTGGCGATCAAAAGTCGGATGGGCGGGCCGGGTACCAGTTCTCCCTGCCGGCGGAGATTTTCGATGGCCGCAACCATAAGCTCGAGCTGCGATGGGAACTGCTTTTTGACGGAGAAACTTATTCAGGCGTAATCGACAGCGTGGAACTGGCCTGTCCTGCCACGCTGCCGGATCCGGCGGATGCCCCTCCGCCCTCCCATCCGTCTGTGCTCATGGAAAGCTATTTCGAAGGGGTTCGGGAGCGCACGCTCAACGGCTGGGCCTGGTGTGTCGACCATCCATCGGTCAAGCCGACCATCGATGTCATCGTCGATGGCGAACGGATCGGCAGCACCGTTGCGTCTGACTACCGGGCGGACCTGCAGGATGCCGGCAAGTCCGATGGGAGCGTCGCCTATTCCTTCACGTTGCCCACCCATCTGCTCGATGGGCAATACCATGACATCATGCTGACTTGGAGCGTTCCGCTGGACGGCGAGGTCCATCGAGGCCCCCTTCTCGGCGAGCCGATCCGGATTCAGGTTCCAAAAGCCAACCGGCTTCTTGAGCAGTGGCTGTTGCACCGGACCTTGCCGGCGGCAGGAGACGGGGGCCAGGACCTTGCGCGGGGGAGCGAGGCTGCGTCCATTCCACAGACGGCCAGCACGCTCACCCTTTTATCCCGGCAGCAGCCGGTCACGGTGATCGTCCATCTCGATGAGCAGGCGGAACTGGCCCAAACCTGCCTGGATGCGCTGGTTGCCCACACATCCTATCCCTGCAAGGTCGTCATCGTCGACGATGGCACGTCCAATGCGCGGATCGCCGATCTGATCGGCTTCCTTCAGGCGCGATCCGGCATGGTCGAGGTTCGGCGCAACCTCCGCCCCGTCGGTTTTGCGGTCAGCGTCAGGCAAGCCATGGCGGATACGCCGGGCGACGTGGTTCTTCTCAGCAGCAGGGTCCGGGTCACGCCCCATTGGCTGGAGGGGCTGGTGCGCGCCGCTGCCCATGCCGCCGACATCGGCATCGTGGCCCCGCTGTCCAACCGGCTGGCTTGGCTTGGCCTGGACGACGCTGTCATCGACGACGCATTGGCGCGTCAACTTGCCCGCTCCAGCGAGCGGCTCTTGCCGGCGGGCCACGGCTTTCCCCTGGACTGCGTGTTTCTCCGCCGGGCCCTGATCGACGAGGCTGACCCGTCCGGTGCGGCCGATGAGCCCGACGCCGAACAGGCCGCGAGGAGCTTCTTCGCCCGCCTGACCGGGCTGCAATGGAGCAGCGTGCTGGCCGACGATGTGCTCGTCCATGTGGCCGGCACGCCGGCCATGGTGGGTGGGGCGGAGGAGCCGGCCCATCACCTGCTGGTCAAGCGCCTGGCCGGATCGGATGCCGGCAGCCAGATCGCCCATGCGGTGGCGCAGGCGACGAAGCAATGCGATGCGGCGATCCGTCCCCGCCTGCTGTACGTGCTCAGCCCCCCCGACAATTCGGGAACGCCGTTGATTTCCCTGTCGCTGGCGCGGTGGATCCGCGATGCCTATGAGCCCTGGTTCGTCTGGGGCGACGGGGACCGCATCAGCCTCGCGGTCATGAACGATGCGGGCGATGTCGAACCGGTCGCCACCTGGAAGGTCAACGCGACGCTGACCCCGTGGGATTTGAAGCGTGGCGACATCGATACAGTCCTGTTCAAGATCCTGCGGGATTTCGACATCGCGCTCGTCCATTGCCGTCAGGTGATCCAGCTCGGGCTGTCGGTGACCAGGGTGGCGCAGGCTCTGGGCGTTCCCGTCATCCTCTCGTTCCACGACTTCTATCTCGCCTGTCCGACGGTGACGCTGCTGGACGGGGAAGGGCGGTTCTGCGCCGGCCACTGCGACAAGGGGAGCGGCGACTGCCGGTCCTACTTCATCCCCGAGCACAGCCTGACGCTGCGCGACGGCTGGACGCCGGCTTGGCAACGCTTCGTCGCGTCCATGTTCCGGTTCGTCGATGTGTTCGTCACCACGACGCCGTCCGCTTATGACGTGCTGACCGGCGTTTATCCGGAGTTGCGGCAGCGCGAATTCCGCATCATCGAACATGGACGGACCTTCCCCGAACGCTACGGCACCCTGGCCGCGCCTTCGCCCGACCGGCCGGTGAAGGTACTGGCCCTCGGCAACTACAACACGGCCAAAGGCCTGCGCACGGTGCGGGCCTTGGCCGAACTGGACCAGCAGGCTCCGGATGGCGCGCGCATCGAGCTTCACTGGCTGGGCGAGGTTCCCGGCGGCATCGCCGCCGTGCCGGTCGGGATCCATCACGGTTCCTACCAACAGGACGAGGTGCTGTCCAAGATCGGGGAGATCGGCCCCGATTTCGTCCTGCTGCTGTCGACCTGGGCAGAGACCTATTGCCACACCCTGAGCGAGGCCTGGGCGGCCGGCATTCCCGTCATCGGGTCGCGGCTGGGCGCCATCGGTGCGCGGATCGAGGAGCATGGCGGCGGCTGGACGGTCGACCCCCACGATGCCGCCGCCATCCGCGACCTGATCCTCCGCCTGTCGGCCAACCAGAAGGAATATCGGGCCGTCAGCGGGCGCATCCCGTGGATCCCGATCCGTCCCAGCGAAGACATGGCGGCCGATTATCTGTCGCTGTACGCCGACACCGTCAGCCGCCGTTTCCCGCTTGCGGAAGCCGGCCAGTCCGGCAGCCCCAGTTTTTAAGAATATTTTCTTGAGCGTGATGCGCAGCCTCGGATAGGCTTTCCGCAGTCAAGGGACACATGTGTCATCGAACAGCCCGCCCGGCATCGCCGCGGCGGGCTTTTTCGTCCCTGCGCAACGGCAATCCGGGAGAAGGCGATGCAAGGATTTAGAACCTATAAGGACGATATGGGGGAGAGGACCGCGATCGTCCAGCCATCCAACTGCCGCTATGCCGTGGCGTTGACGGCGGGGGTGGGCGAAACGGTCACCGTTCCGGCGGACGCGACCGGCGTGGTGTTCAATGCCAGCGGCCCGTTCTGGGTACAGTATGGCGCTCCCGCCACCCTCCCGACCGGCAGCATCCTGGACGGCAGCGCTCCCGAACTGGCGCCGCAGGCCCGTCGGGTCAAGGCCGGCAGCATCCTGGGGCTGGTCGCCCCGGCCGCTTGCCTTGTCTCCCTTTCGTTTTTCGGAGGGCGCTGATGACCGGCTCCTATCACCACTCGATGCTCGTTCCTCAGCCGCTTTCCAGCATGCAGGTGGCGGCTGGAACGGCGGCGGCGCCGTCGGTCAACTTTGCCAACGACGCGGACACCGGCGTCTTCTCCCCGGCCGCCAACACCCTGGCGCTCTCCACCGGCGGCAGCGAGCGGGTGCGGGTGGACAGCAGCGGTCGTGTGGGGATCGGGTGCAGCCCCTCGGTTCCCCTGGAGATTCGTCAAGCTGCCCCGCAGATCCGTCTCTACGATGGCAGCATCATCGATGCCCGGTGGTATACAGTGTCTGGCAGCGGGGCGACCATCTTCGGGAATCTCAGCGGCCATACGCTTGCCTTTTATGCTGCCAATGCTGAGTTCATGCGCGGCCAGCCTGACGGTAAGGTCGGGATCGGTGCGGTTTTCCCCAGCGCCCGGCTGCATGTGAACGGCAGCGGGCCGGCTTTGTGGGCGGTGACCAGCGATTCCGCATCGCCTGCCCTCCGCGGCTACGCCACCCACGCCAGCTATGCCAGCCAAACGCTTCTGCTGGATGCGGATCGTCCCGCTGCCAGCGGGTTCGTTTTCCTGCAGGCGCGATCCGGTGTCGCATCGTCCCCCGATACCAAGTTCAAGCTTCTGGGCGATGGCAATGCCTATGCCGACGGCGCCTGGACGGGCGGAGGCGCCGATTACGCCGAGTTTTTCGAATGGGCGGACGGCAATCCGGACGGTGAGGACCGGCGCGGGCTTACCGTGGTTCTGGAGGGTGAGCGGATCCGTCCGGCGACCGAGGCCGACGCGCCCGAGCGGATCATCGGCGTGGTCAGCGCCACCCCCACCGTGATCGGCGACGCCGCCTGGAATTACTGGTCCGGCAAGTATCTGCGCGACGAGTATGGCGGCCTTATCACCGAGGAGTACGAGGTCGTCAGTTGGGAGGACGAGGAACCGTCAGAGCTGGGTGGGGAACCGGTGCGTCACCAGCGCAGTTTCCCTGCCGATACGGTTCCCGAGGGCGTCGTCGTTCCCGCCGATGTTCACCGGGAAATCCAGCATCGGCCCATCCTCGATCCGGCTTTCGATCCGAACCGCCCATATGTTCCTCGGGCCGGGCGCCGCGAATGGGCGACCATCGGCCTGATGGGCAAACTGCGCATTCGCCATGGGCAGCCGACAGGGGAACGGTGGATCAAACTGCGGACGCTCACCCCACTCGTCGGTGAATGGCTGGTTCGCTAAAGCATTTGCCCAGCCTGCCTTCTGGCAGGCTGGGCAAGCATCACTCGCCAGAGAAAACGTATAATATTTATCATGCGCTCAATAATTAAAATTTGAGAATTTACTCATATATCCAAGTGATTATCTCGATGAATGGACCTTTCTGGCTGGATGATTTAGAGGGGTGTTCAATAGCTCATGGAGCGCCAGAAATAGACCATGTGCCGCCAATATATTATTTCCTAAGCGCCAGTCGGTTGATGTCATTTCCAATCGTGATTGTGAGGTCCTGCTTCCTCAATTCGGGATTTTGTGGGGGCAGATTAATGATGAAGCCATGGCATCCATCGCCCTTGCCGGCGCGTTCCAGATCACCCCGGCTGCGGTTAGCAATGTCTTCGGCAATCGGCACTCCATTGTGCCACACCCGAATCGGAAGCCGTAGGTCTGGAAAAGCTGGAGACCAGACCCATCCTTCGACCTTATTGCCTGATGAACGCTCGAACCAGCCTTCCAGCAGCCCATTCACGCTGGTGTCCACCAGCGGTATTTTATGGCCTGCGGCAAAAATTATCTGAAGAGATTTGATTTGGTCTTTGTAAATTTCATTAGACTCATTTTCCTTGCTTCTTTCAGTAACAATCATCTTTTGCTCTGGGCGAATCAACATAACGTCATCGCCGCTTAATTCATTATCTTCAAGTATCCTGAGAAAATCTTCGAAATCTGGATGTCCAGTCCGATAAATATTTGCCAGTTCGTACTGACCTTCAACAAAGGCGCCCATTTGATTATGGACGGGATCGAAACGAACAGAGGCGCCCAGTTGTCGAGCCATCTTGACGAATGCAGGCATTTCACGGTAGTTCGCCTGCTGAACGACAAAGTTCAACCGAAATTCCGGGAACAGACCCGCCTTGTGCCTTTTCGAAATTCCCTCCAAATTACTTTGTAGTGTCTTCCAATTACCACCGCGCCTTACCAAGCGATAAGTCTCCTCGGTAGCCGCGTCAACGGATACTTCCAGACAATCGATCATATCAGCTAAATCAGGAAAACGATCCCACTCCCGTTCCGTCAGGAGCGTGCCGTTGGTGATCAGTCTGAACTTCAGAGACGGATATGTTTCGCGGGTCAGTTGTTTGACAATTTGCCTGTAATGTTTACTTGCGAACAGCTCGCCACCGGCGATTCTGAGTTCTTTTGCATTCTTAAGTAAAGGAAAGATCACCCGATCAAGCACGACATCCAGCTTCTGGCGCTCGGATTCGTCGATGGCAATCACATGATCCCGGCAGGATGAACACCAAAGGTTACAGGTGATGTCATGCTTCAGATTGATAAATTCCGGGCCAATTTGCATCGGATGTTGGTAGAATGTAGGAAGATCCGCCGCATCCGGCAGTGCATCGCCCATCATCATGCCGCAGCTTCGACTGCAATATGTGAACGACCCATCGGTGCATGATCGGCGGAATGCTTCGGCTGTGGAGGAGTTCCAGATCTCCTCGTAGCTTTGATGGTGAACATTGCCGATGGCTGCGCCACCGACCAGCCCGCCACAGCAGATGTGAGCGTCTCCCTTTTCGTCTACTTCAAAATTTCTGAAGGGACGCTCGCAATACCGTCCATGAAAGTCTCGCAGTAACGTGCGTTCCACCACACTTGGGTTCAAGGCCTCCACGTCCCCGCCCACTGTGCGATAGGCGCGCAATGTGTCTCCCAGAACGGCTTCGCCGAAATGGCAGTTTGGAGACAACTGGTGAGCCTTTCTTGCAGCGAGAACTGCCTCATTGAAGCGGCCAGCAGAAAGGAGCGAGCGGGCTAGGAGAAGAAGCCCGTGTCGCCAGGAGGGATCCATCTCCACCATGGACTTCAGCAGCATGGTGGTGGGCTCGTCTAGTAGCACGTCTGGAGCCGGCAGTGTCGGCTCGATCCCTTTGGCAAGGACCTTGAAGACATAGGCGAGGAATGCCGTATGGTCTGCGTCGATACGGAAGTAGGGGCGGATATCAGTGCTTGGTGCTTCGAGTAGGTGAGAAAATCCAGTATCTTTTCTGTAAAATCGGCCTATTTCTTTGATAGCGGCGACGGCCTCAACCTCATTGCTTAGTTTTGACTTCGCCTTCTTGTAGTATTCTTGCAGAAAACTATCTACGGCAAAAGCTGAATTCTTGGCAGTATGTTTGTTCCCACTAGTTTCCATTTCGGCTTAACCTCGCAGGGTCATACAGTTTGGTTCATTGCCGATGGTGATGGAAACTTGTTCCTTTCGCCATCCACCCTCCCGCCAGGGCAGATTGATAATGAAGCCGTGGCATCCGTCGCCCTTGCCAGCACGCTCCAGATCACCTCGGCTGCGGTTGGCAATACCTTCGGCTATCAGGACTCCATCGTGCCAGACTCGGATCGGAATCCGCACGTCCGGGAAAGCCGGGGACCAGACCCATCCTTCGACCTTGCTGCCTGACACACGCTCGAACCAACCTTCCAAAAGTCCTTTTACGTTGGCCTCCACGATGGGGATCTGAGTGCCAGCAGCCAAGATAATCTCCAGCTGCATTTTTGCGTCTTGCGCCACGCGCGGGGGCGCTTCCTCTCCCTTGAAACGCTTGATGATGGATTTGCTGGGGCTTTGCTGCATCAGTCGGATTACATCCGGCGCTTCTTCTTCGAGAGTACCGGAGAGATCCGACCGGAAACGGTCAACATACCAATCCAAGTAATCTTGAACGATGTTGAAGGCAAAATGATCGGTTGGGCCGATCTTGTCTTTCAGACAACGCGTGCACATGTTCGTGGGATACTTCCCTTCGAGCACGCCTTTCTGAAGAGCCTGAAATCCGGCGCCACGCCAGGACTGAATGCCATCCTCGATTTTGACCGAGCCCAGGAACGGATGGTCGGACCCCGAGAAGCAGCAGGGTCTTAGGCCGCCGTTGTTGCTCACATAGGCGGTCTTGAACGGCTCCATGCAATAGAATTTGTCGTTGCCGGTGCCGGCCTCTTTCAATTCGGCGATGTTGAGCATCTGGCTCGCCTGATCGAGGGAATCTTCGGCGTGGATAATCGGCCGCAGCTTTTTGGCGGCGCTTCCTTCGGCCTTGGGCGCGCGGGAGATTTGCGCGAAGGTATCGATTGTGTTCTCACCAAACTTTGCGAAGGAGAGTTTGCCATCGACTTCGGTTTCAAGATGCTTGATAAGCTCCTGATACTCTTCCTCGGTCTCAACGGCATTGTGGAGATACTGATTCACGCCGACGACTACACCACGGCGCGCGCCGATCTCAAGAGCACGCTGAATCACAACGCCCTCAACCCAAGGCCGCATGTATGAAACATGCTCGTAAAGCTCCGGGATGCGGTCGTATGGCTGCAATTTCTTCAGGTGAATGATATCTGCACCGCAGTCTGCCATCAGATCGACGAACTTATCGAAATTAGCGACATGATGGTGGAAGCCAAGCGAGTTGATCTCGACAAGTGGATATCGCGTGCCTTTGGCTTGCTTAGCTTCTTTTAGGCGCTTCAAGCCATCTACCAGGGTGTCGTAATTGCCGCCGATATAAACCTTTTCGTAGTCTTCCTTGGTCGTGCCACTGCAGCTGACCATGATCTTATGAACGCCCTGCTCGACCAAGAACTCGGCAAGGTCGCTATTCAATTCTTGTCCATTAGTGATGAAGTGGATCATCACGTCGTAGCTGGAAACCAGCTTGATGATCTCACGGAACTGAGGATGGATGGTCGATTCTCCAAAGCCTGAGCAATGGACAAACAGCGCGCTCTTCAGTAGAGAAAGGAAATTATTGTCAAATTCGTCAGGCTTAATAAGACCGCGATCTTTTCCTTTAATAATTTGCAGACGATAAGGATTGATAGCCGAAAATTCGGCACACATAGCGCATTTTAAGTTGCAAACGTTGCTGACTTCGAAAAATAGCTCAAGCGGAAATCTTGGCAGCTCGGTTCCGCGGCAGAAATTCGCAAAAGACTTTATGGCTGCTATCTTATCAGCCTCGTATCTAGAACGCGCAGCCATTACATGCTCCCTGCTCTGAAAATTTTTGGCAAACACACATGTGCGCAAGAATACTCCGAAACGGTTAAAATAAAATTAACCTCTCGGAAAATTCATATAGCGCCACTGTGTTAACTATCTCTGTTATTTGCTCGGCAAAGATGCTTTCTTAATGAAATATTGCTGAAGTCCAGTCTCGATCAACTCCGGTGCCAATCCCACCACCCGGGCAATCGTATCGGAGGCAGCGACATATACTGTCCATCGGCTACGCCACTCCTCGATGGAGGTGACATCGGTGGTTGTTTCTCTGCCGTTGTCCAGCATACGCAGGCAGGCGTTGCAAATTTCGGCTGCTGGTAGGCCGCAAGGTTCACCACGATAGTTGCGTAGAGTTCGGCCTGGACAAAGTAGGGCATAGTCGCTCAGAACAATGTGAAGTGTGATCTTTAATTGTTTTTTTTGTTCCGTCAGAAGCTTTATTGCGGCGGCGATAACAACGTTTTCCGGCAGATCATACAAAGTCACGTCTGTGACGTTGAGGAGGTGCAGCAGCTTGATTAAAGCCGCCGGGGACGAGGCGTGGAAGGTGGTGGCGATTTCTTGGATGAATACCGAGACCTGGACATTGGCACCGCTGGCCGCGCCGATCCAGACGCAGACGCCGCCCTGTTCGCATGTCTCGACCTTCCGGCGGAGTGCCGCAGCCGGCGCATGGCCGGTGTTTGCGACGATGGCCCGGCCCGGTGCCTTCAGTTCCCCGGTGACGAGCCGGGCGGCGACCAGCGTGCGCAATCCCGCCATGGGGTCGGCGGCGAAATACGACATCACCATCCCGTGATATTCGGGGAAGCGCGAATGGATGGTCTTCAGGTTGCGGGCGATGAGCTGGCGCTTCTCCTCCGCCATATAGACGCCGCCATGCTTGTGCCAGACATACATGTTCGGCAGCAGGATGTTGCGGTAGCCCAGGCGATGCGCCTTCAGGCACCAGTCATTCTCCTCGCCATAGCCGAAGCCGTAGGTGTCCGCGTCGTAATAGCCGATGCGCTCGAGGACGGCCTTGTTGTGCGCCATGCAGAACCCGACGCCCGACGGCAGGGTGACGCCGCCGTCGGGCCAGGCGATGCCCTGGAATGCCCGGTCGACCACTTCCACCGGCTGGTCGCGGAACCGCAGATTGTCCTCGCCGACGATCGGGAAGCTGCACACTGTGCCGGCGTTGGTGAAGGGGGTCACCGTCGCGATGTCGTCGTTGTCCAGAATCGGCTGGATCAGGCGCTTGAGCCAACCCGGCGGCAGCACCAGGTCGGTGTTGAGGACGACGACATGGCGGCCGCGCGGGGCGGCTTCGTACGCGGCGCAGATCCCGCGGATGTAGCCTTCGTTCTCCTCGACGCGGATCAGGCGCATCCGCGGCTTGTAGCGCTGGTGCGCCTTCTCCAGGAAGGCCACGACCTCGGGATCGGCGTTGCCGTTGTCGACGACCGTCACCTCCATCGGATGGCCGGGGGCGGCGAACACGGATTCGAAGAAGGGATCGAGGAAGTGCAGCCCCTTGTAGACGGACACCAGGACGTTGACCGGTTCCTGTTCCGCCTGCGGCCGGCGTTGGGAGGATTGTGCCGGGGGGCGCGCCTGGAGGCGCTCGATCTCCACCGCCAGATCGCGCCGGGTGGTGCCGGAGGCGACAAGGTCGATGTGCGGGGAAACAAACGGCGACAGCGGCTGGATGCGCGGCTGTCGCCGGCCGCCCTCGTCCTCGCTGACATAGAACAGCGCCAGCGGCACTTCCACGGCGGAGCCGTCCTCGTAATGCAGGCACAGGTCGATCTGCGCCTGCGGCTCCACCATCAGTCCATACACGCGGAAGCAGGACTTCAGCGAGGCGTCGGAGCGATGCGCTTCATAGACGTCGTTCCGGACGAAGCCCCAGTTGGCCACGCGCACATCGGTTCCGGATGCGGTCGTCGCACGCACTTCGAGCCGCGTGATGACCTTGTCCGCATCGAAAAGCCAGCCCTGCAGGTGCAGCAGCCCGTCGTACCGGATGTTCTCGACATAGAATTTCATCTGGCTTCGGTCCTGACTCAAAGGCTGCCGGAAACGCCGATACGGC
The DNA here is from genome assembly GCF_049472615.1 of Azospirillum sp. 11R-A. NCBI lineage: Bacteria > Pseudomonadati > Pseudomonadota > Alphaproteobacteria > Rhodospirillales > Azospirillaceae > Azospirillum > Azospirillum sp. 11R-A. The sequence continues at coordinate 38,416 of NZ_JBCEBL010000026.1, forward strand.
GGAGATAGTCGTCCCGATACTCATCGCGCGAGACGCCGATGTGCACCGGAACCGCCTTGCTCAACGAGGACCGCTGGCGGTAGGCCTCCAGCAGGGCATCCCCCAGATGCTCGGGCGAGGACGGGTATGGAACGGCGATGCCGCCCTCCATGGCACGGATGCGGTCGCCGATCGCCCCCATGTCGTAGCCCACCGGAGTGAGCCCTGCCGCCAGGGCCTCGGACAGCGTGTAGCAATAGGTTTCCGGCCAGATGCTGAGGAACAGGGCAATCTGGCAGTCGGCCGCGGCCAGGATGCCGGGCAGCCGGTCTCGGGCATAGCTCCCGTGGAAGGCCACATTGCCCAGGCCGTTGAACCGTCTGGGATCCGGGACCGATCCGATCACATGGAACTGCAGGGGCATGTTCCGCTTGTCGGCCCACCGCGCCAGCCGGATCAGCTCTTCGAAGCCCTTGTGGACCCCGATGCCGCCGATCACCGCCACGCCGATCCGGTCCGCATTGGCGATCCTGCGGGTATGGACGGTGGAGGGAACCGGCTCTGCATGCCCCAGGATCTGGAGGTTCGCCGACGGGTAGTACCGCTTCATCCGGGCCAGCACGTCCGCCGCCGGCACGAAGACCGACCTTGCGGACTCCAGCCGCAGGGCGTGGTGCCGGCGCCAGGCCGATACCGTTCCGCCCAACTCCTTGTAGCGTTCATCCTCGCCCGGATAGACGCCGGCGAAGGAAACGCATTTCTCGCAGGCGCTCAGCGCCGGCTCGCCGCAATAGCGCTCGGTCTCGTCCATCAGCGTGACGCGCGGGCAGATCCAGTAATAATCATGAACCGTGATGTCGAGAGGAACGCCCAGGCGCTCGTTGAGCGTCCAAAGCTCGTCGGAATGTCCGAGGATGTGGTGGAGATGGACCGAGCGTACGTTCAGCGCCCTGGCGGCCTCGACCAGCCCATCGATGCCATCGGCCACGTCGATGCGGCGGGCGATGTTGCCGACAGGGTCCATCAGCAGCACCGACTGCCTGTTGTCGCAGCGGACGAACAGCGAGCGCACCCCGGCTTCCGCCGTTATGGCGGCGACATCCTCGCAGTGGGTCACGATGCCGCCGCCCAGCCCGTGCAGGATGTGCAGGATGGTGGGGCGCTGGTCGGCGCACATCTGCCGCTCCGCGATTCTGTCGGTCATGGCGAGATACGCGGCATGATCCTCGGAGGACAGGAAATCCGCGGGCTGCAACATGCTGGCGACAGGCAGGCAAGCCAGATCGGACAAGCCGTGCAGGGACCCCTTGGCGGACTGCGCGTCCGCCCAGCGGACCAGGGCATCCGCCAGCGTGGTCTCCGGCGGCAGGTCCAAGGCGGCGCTGCCGCCCTTCAAACACACCGCCTCCAGGCGGGGACGCTTGAGGAAAGCGATTCTCGGCCGTTCGGAGTCCAGGACCGTCTTCCCGGATCCGGCAGGCTCCGATCCCGATGCATCGGTTCGCTGCGGCAGGATGGCCTGCGCATCCGCCCACCCCATCATCGACAGCGATGCCAGCAGGGGGTTGGTCGCGAGCTGCCGTTGCCACGCCAGAACGATGGTGGGCAGAGGGACGCAATCCGCCTGGACGATCAGAAGGTTGACCGGGGACTCGGCAGGACCGGCCAGATGCCGCCGGATGAAGTCCCCTTCCGTCAGGCAGGCCAATCCGGCCGCTTCCAAGGAGGCGCGCAGATCGTCCGTTGCCAGGCCATGCATCCCGGTCATGACCACCTGCGGAGCGTTCTGGAGGCTGCCCACCTCCTTCAGCGCCGTGACGAGCGTGTCCGGGTTCAGGCGGTCCGCCGTGCCGCCATCGACCACCACGGCCATGAGCAGTTCCGGCTTGTAGTTTTTCCGGGGTGCCAGGCGCAGTGCGCATCCGGGTTGGAGGCGGAATATATCCTGCCCCTCGACCAGCGACGAGGCCCGGCCCACCATGGAGAACAGCTCGGACATGTTGACCTTGACGCCCACGGTCGTGGTCTGCAGTGCATCCAGGACAGCGCACGCCATGCGGGCCTTGAGGCTGCTATAGCCACGCTCCGTGTAAAGCAGCAGCGGCTGTTCCGTGAGGTGCATGTCGGTTCCATGCACCTTGATGGTCACGCTCAGCGCATCCTGCTCCCGAAGAGACTTCGGGAGGTTCAGAAGAAAGCCATGGAAGACCGTCTCAAAGCGTGAGGCAAGGTCGCCGCGTTCCCGATTGGCCTCGACCATGAAGGTCTGGCCTCCGAGCTTGACGTCGAGCTTGACGGGAGTGTTCGGCGCTGTCTTTTCGATCACCCAGCCGGAGATCCGGTCGGTGGTCAGGACCTCGACGAATCCTTCGTAATCCGCCTGATAAACCTTGGGAGACCCGCCGAGCGCCAGCCCTTGGCAGCGCACCTCGACCGTATGTGGCAGGCCATCGCTGCATATCCTGGGAAGTGGAATGGAAAAGGCGGAACGGCCGATGTGGATGCCGAGCAGGGCGATGTCGGCGCGCGGCTGGTTCGCCGTCGCTTGCCCGTGCAGCACGCCGTCCACGTACAGCTCCACGGTCTGAGGCTTTGCCGTCAGGGACCGGGAACAGCACCATCCCTTGGCGGCTCCCTCGGAGATCAGGTCGAAGCAGCCGTCTATCTGACCAGGCCCCAGTTTCTGCAGGCTTCCATGCAGGGGGGCATACCGGTTCCCGCCCATCACGGCAAAGGCGCTGACCTCATGCTCCTGGCCACTGAAAAAACGGGCGGGAAGCGGAATTTGGAAGCGGACATGCGTATGGCCCTCTTCCAGTTGCGGCCCGGGGCGGTCGGCGGTGCCCTGGGCAACGATCGTTCCGTCCACGCTTATCGCGATGTCGACCGGCTGCGATGTGCTGCCGAATGCCCATCCTACTGCATAAACACCCTCGAATCCATTGAAGCAACCTTTGATGTTTAAAGATTGCGAGGCGACCGCCTTGGTTTTCATTTGAACTTCCCTAAGGGTGCTATGCTTATGCTTAGATGGATCTAGTCTTGCTTTGATAATATTGTGCTAGATTGTCCCAGGATTTGCTCTCGCTCCAGCCGAGTTTGCCGATGTCGGGCAATTCGGTATTGATCCGGACCATCGGCTCGCTGAAATCGGCCTGCTCGGCAAGCTCGACCGGGGTGTCGATGCCAAGCCGCGACCCGATCTCCCTCGCGAAGCGCAAGGCAAAGGCGCCTTGCGTCTCCACATAGCCACTTGGATTGTGCCGTGCGGCACCATGGCCGGCGGCAACATCGGCGGCGAAGGCGGCATAGCTCCGGGCCAGCAGATCCACATGGATGTTGTCACGCACGTAGCGGGGCGTGAGCACGGACGCGGTCTTCCCCGCGACCCAGCACCGGATCAGGTGGGCGCAGAAGCGCGGCTCCTCGAAGGGGCCGAACGGATTGGGGATGACGAACTTGCCCAGCCCGACGCCGAGCACGCCCGCCCAATACTCGAACATCTGGCCCGTCAGCCCCTTGGAAAGCCCATAGGGGGAGAAGGCCCGCAGGGGCTGGGTGCCCGCGCCTTCTCCCTGCTCGAACACGCTGCCGGTCAGCACGACGCTCCGGCCGCCATGCTCCGTGAAACGGCGGAGGACGGCCGGCAGATTGCGCGTGTTGTCGGCAAGCGCCGCCGCCACGTCGAAGTCCATGCTCCGGTAGTTGGTGACATTGGCCCCGTGGTGGCACAGCAGATCCCATTGGCCGTCGCCGAGCAGATCGAGGAAACGCTCCGTGCCGAAGGCGGCGTCCGGAACCAGTTCGACCTCGTCCCGCAGCCCGTCCACGCGTTCGGCACGGATCCCGTCATAGCCTTCCGGTGTGCCGCGAAGCGGCGCCACCACGTGGTGGCCGGCGGAGGCCAGCGTCCGGGCAAACCAATAGCCGGTGAAGGAACTGACTCCCGTCAGCAGGATCCTCACAGCAGCCCCCGCATCGTGTCGACACCATGCCAGGCCGGATCGAAATCAGGCCAGTTCCTGTCCTTTTCGGAAACCTCGCTGGGGACGATCGGCCATTCGACGGCGAAGGAGGGGTCGTCGTACCGCACGCCGCGCTCGCTGTCCGGCCCGTAATAGGCGTCCACAAGGTAGAGCGCTTCGGTATTGTCCTGCAGCGTGATGAAGCCGTGCGCGCAGCCTTTCGGCACGAACATCATCAGGCGGTTGTCTTCGTTCAGCTCCGCGCCGAACCATTTGCCGAAGGTCGGCGAATCCGGACGCAGGTCCAGGACCACGTCGTACAGCCCCCCCTTCAGGCAGCGCACCAGCTTGGACTCCGCATCCGGCGGAAGCTGGTAATGCAGGCCGCGCAGGGTGCCGGCCGAAACGCTCAGCGAATTGTTGATCTGCAGGAAGCGCGACGGCAGGCCGGCCTCCGCGAACTCCCGCTCGCAAAAGAAGCGGGCGAAGAAGCCGCGGTCGTCGCCGCGCTTCTCAAGTTCGATCAGTCGGACACCGGCGACCGGCGTGGTGTGGAACTTCATCGGAAAACACCCTCGTCCGGTCAGCTGGCGATCCAGTTCAAGTCATCGCCCAGGCGGCCTTCCGCCATGTGGCGCTCCAGCACCTTGAGGCGCATGAACTGCGAATTGCGGAATGCCGCGTCGCGGAAGTTCATGCCTTCCAGCCCGTCGCGCAGCCCGGCGATGGCCTTGGCGAGCGTGACCTGCGGCTGATGGTCGGCGGCCAGCTGACGGAACAGCGAAAAATCGACCTGATAGGACCGCTTGTCCGGCGGAGCGTCGGTGTTGATGCTGACCCGGGTCCCCGGAATGGCTTCGGCGACCGCGTTGGCGAGGTCGCGCACCTGATAATTCCACTGGTCGCTGCCGGTGTTGACGGCAAGCAGGCCGCCGCCCTGATCGGCGGTGCGATGCAGAGCCCAATCGATGGCGCGCGCCATGTCCACGACATGGATCAGCGGACGCCAGGGGGAACCGTCGCTCAGCACCGTGATTTCGCCGGTCGCCAACGCACAGGCGACGAAGTCGTTGAGAACCAGGTCGAGACGCAGGCGGTCCGACATGCCGCAGGCGGTGGCGAAGCGCAATGCCGTCACCACCATGTCGCCACGGTCCATCGCCTGCAGCCCCCGTTCGGTCGCCACTTTGGAGCGGGCATAGGCGGTCAGCGGATTGAGGGCGTCGGCCTCCTTGCGCGGCCCTCCCTCGGCGGCGCCATACATGCTGCAGCTCGACGCGAAGACGTAGCGCTTCACGCCGCAGTCACGGGCAAGTTCGGCCACGCGTACCGCGGCACGGTGGTTGATGTCGTCGGTGATGGCCTCGAAGCGGTTGCCCATCGGGTCGTTCGACACTGCGGCCAGCTGGACGACGGCATCGACGCCCTGCAGAAGCTCCTTCGGAAGAGTGCGGACATCGCCGAAATACTGGGCATCGAGCCGTGCCTCCGGCAGCAGCTCCGAACCGGTCAGGCAATGCCCGAAGAAGCCGCTGTCGAAGCCGATGATGTTGGCGTCGGGGTGTCGGGCGCGGAGATGTCGAACGAGCACCGGACCGACATAGCCCATGTTGCCAGTGACGAGGATCTTCATGTGCTTTTCTTCCGTCAGGAATTTCAGTCGGGCCGGTTACCAGACCTTCCAGGGGGCCTTGCCGGTATCCCAGAGCTCTTCGAGGTATCGCTTGTCGCGCAGCGTATCCATCGGCTGCCAGAAGCCGCGGTGGAAATGGACGCTCAGCTGATTGTCCTGCGCCAGCCTCTCCAGCGGCTCGCGTTCCCACACGCTGGAGTCGCCTTCGATGTAGCTTCCGACATTCGGGGAGAGCACGAAGAAGCCGCCATTGATCCAGCCGCCATCGCCGAGTGGCTTTTCCTCGAAAGCCACCACCCGCGCTCCGTCGTAGCGGATCGAACCGAAGCGTCCTGGAGGCTGCATCGCCGTGACGGTCGCCAAGCGGCCTTCGCGCTTGTGGAGGTCGATGACCTGGCGGATGTCGACGTTGCCGACACCGTCGCCGTAGGTGACGCAGAACGCCTCATCGTCCCGGACATAGGGCAGGATACGCTTGATGCGTCCGCCGATCATCGTGTCTTCGCCCGTATCGATCAGGGTGACGCGCCACGGTTCGGCGTTGTTCTGGTGGATTTCCATCCCGTTGTTACGCATGTCGAAGGTGACGTCCGACATGTGCAGGAAGTAATTCGCAAAGTATTCTTTAATGAAATACCCTTTGTACCCCAGGCAAACAATGAAATCATTGATGCCATTGGCGGAGTAGATTTTCATGATATGCCAGAGAATCGGCCGGCCGCCGATTTCGATCATGGGCTTGGGCCGGGACGTCGTCTCTTCCGAAATCCGAGTTCCAAGACCGCCCGCTAAGATGACTGCCTTCATAATAGGTCAGATCCTCGAAATCATTGTCCAGGGGCCGTCGATCGACAGGGCTGGCCCCGGTTCGCTTTTTGAAAGCTCTGACACACCGTGCCCGTTCGACCGGCGCACGAAACCGTCAGGTATCTGCAGATCACGACGGATCGCGATGGCCAGGAGTTGCTTCTGCACCTCATAGCCTCAGCCTGAGGGAAGATAGCGTTAGCCGGTTGAAGGCTTGGTTGAGGAACGGGTCCGTAACGTATTCCCCCCACTCGGATCGCAGTCTTCGCAGATCAGTCTGGTGAACGTCATGTGCCGCCTGTCCAAGCGCATAGCCGCGCGTTTTGGATTCATGGTGGTACAGGCAAGTCTTCGGATCGTAGACCACCCGCCAGCCGGCCTTGCGCGCCGCCAGGCAGTAGGTGATGTCGTTCCAGTTGACGGGCCAGCTGGCATCGAAGCCGCCGACCGCTTCGAAAACCACTCGGGGCGTGATCAGGCAGGCCCCGGTCACGGCAGCGGCAGAGCGCAGCACGTGAGTGCGGCCCAGATAGCCGCCCTCATGTCCGGGCATGCCGATCCCTTCGTGCACCGCCCCATGCTCGAAGCTGGTGACCACGCCGGCATGCTGGATGCTGCCGTCGCCATAGAGCAGGCGCGCGCCCACCACGCCGACATTGGGCAGGCCAAGCGTTGCCACTGCACGGGTGAGCCAGCCGGGATCGGCGGCCAGGGTGTCGTCGTTGAGGAAGACCAGAACGTCGCCGCTGGCTTGCTCAGCGGCCAAGTTGTTCATCATCGCCCAGTTGAAGGGCCCCTTGTACGGCATCATGTCGACGCCGCGCTGTGCCTGCATGGCGGCGATCAGGGCGACGCTGTCGGGGTCCTCGTTCTGATGGTCGATCACCAGGATCTGCAGTGGCCCCGGATAGGCCTGACGGGTGCGCAGGAGCGAATCCAGGCAGTTGCGCAGCAGGACCGGCGAATTGCGGGTCGGCACGATGACGCTGACCGCCGGAAAGCTCGCCGGACGACATTCGAACTCACACGGTTCGACCAGCGTCTGGATACCGTCCTCGTCTTCGCTGGCCACCAGCGTCTGCCGCACCTCGGCCACCATCCCCCGGCGCTCGGCCCAGCCCGTCACCGCCTCGGGCTCGCCCACCAGCAGCCGCGGCAGATTATCGGGGCTGCGCAGGCCGATGGGCTGCTCCAGGCTGTAGAGCACTGATGGGATGTGACGGATGGCGCTCACCGGCACACAGTCGCTCACGCGCAGCATCAGATCATGCAGGCTCGACGGTGGCATCCCGTCGGCGAGGACGCACGCCTTCAGCAGGACCTCCGGCGTCACCAGAACCATCGGTCCGGCATAGTCGTAAGCCAGCAGCATCACCGGGTCGAAGTCCGGCTTGAGAATTGGACGAAGTTGCGCCGGCTTGCCGTTGTGGGCACCGAACAGAGTGTCATGGTCGCTGTAGGCGACAGAGGCCGGAGTGCTTGACGCCGGCGCCAGGGCTGCCAGGAAGGCCGCCAGCGCGTCCGGCCGCAGGCTTCCGGCTTGGCCGACCACCAGATGGGCGCCGGCGGCGCCGACGGGAGCGTGGGTGGCCAGCAGGCGCGGCAGGGCTGCCGGTGTTGCCACCACCGCCCGGCCCGCGGCGGTCAGCGGCCGGATCAGCGCGCCGACCTCGGTGCCGAGCGTCTCGGCATTGGTCAGAACGGTCAACGTCCAGCGCTCCTGCGTCTGGCCGTCCAGGGAGGCGAGCAGGCGGCGCAGGGAAGCCGGCTCGAGGGCGGATTCCAGCAGGATCACATTGACGGCGAGGCCGGCCACCGCCGCGGCGGCCTGTCCGTCCAGCGGGCGGTGGCAGGCGAGCAGCCCTTGGGCTTTCAGGCTGCCATAGGCCGAGAGCGGGGGGCTGATCTGCTGGAGTGTGTGCGGGAACTGCTGCTCGATGCTGGCGAGCATCGCCTTCATCGATTGGATGGCGTCGAGCATGCGGCCGAGATCATCGAGGGCGGCCGGCAGGTTGGTCTTGAGGTAGATGTCCGCACCGAAGGGCGCCTTGGATTGGGCGTCACGGATGCGCAGCATCGCTCCGCGGGCAACCAGATCGGCATGGGCGGCGGGGATGTCGAAAGCGAAGCCATGGTCGCCGCAGCTGCCGATGCGCTCGGCCAAGCCGGGAACGAAGCGCTCGCAGCGCACAGCCCCGATAAAGCGGTCGCCCAGATGCAGTTCGAGCACCACGCGCTCGGACAGGTCGCTGGCATTGGCGCACCAGCCCATGACGGTGCCGGCCCCGTTGTGCGAGGCTTCGCCGATCAGGCGGCGGGTGGGGGCGAGTTCAAGCGCCGCCAATCTGCCCTGCAGGCCGGATGCCGCCAGCCACTCCGCCACTGCGGCGGGCAATCCAGCGCGGAAATCCTCATTGCACAGGATGGTCAGCAGCCAGAAGCGCCAGGAGCGGCTGGAGGCAAGACGGTCGCGCGCGGCAGCCGACAAGGGCAGGCGCTCCAACGCCCAGTGCCTCAAGCCCTCGTCCGGAGCCGGAGCCAGTGCGATGTGCGGCAGCACGGCCGTGCCGGTGAGGCTGGCGACGACACCGGTCAGGAACTCGCCTCGCATCAGGTAATGGCCGAGGAATTCGCCGAGCGTGCAGTTGGTGGCGGCCGTGATCTCCTCGACGCTGGCCGGGTGGCGGCCAAGGAAGAGGCGATAGCCGTTGAACGCGTCCTCAAGGTTGGTGTGCACCAGGGCATTCCGGCCTTGCGCCGGCACCGCCGTGTCCCCACCCAAGCTCAGACCGCCATCCATTTTCGCCTTCCCCACCCCCGCCGGCCTGCACCATCTCAGCGGAGACATACCATAGGATGCAGATCCTGGCCTCCAATGCCTATTTCCGAGGGATGGATGCCGCTCTGCTGATTTTGTTGCGAGCCCTTCACCCTAGGCTGAATCGCTAATCGGAATGTTCGGGAAACCCCTAATCGGTCTATACCCAAAGCACGCAAACAAAATCAACTTTGTTATGCAGTTGCAGAAGTTATGTAACAATACACGCGTTTATAATGCGGAAAATTCAATCTTAGGTTAAAGTCTACGTCGTCTTGAGTTTGGCGAATGATCAAAGAAGCGCTGCGAATTGAAGGCAGTACAAAGAGGCGTACTGGTAAAATCCTGAAGATCTTTATTTCAAATTGGATGGTGCGGTGAAACGGGTGGACTGGCGCGCGGCATGCTGTCGCATGCGCCCATCGGCCGCTCAGGCCTCCACCATGGCGGGGGCGGCGCTTTCCAACACGGCATGAAGCCGGGTGGCATAAAGTTCCTGCAGCACCGGACGGGCAAAGCGGCCGCGAACCAGGGCGGTGCCAGACTCTGCCCGCCTTGCGGTCTCGCCCCGGTCCTCCCACACCCGCCGCATCGCCTCGGCGGCCGCACCGACATCGGGCTCGTACCAGCGGGCGCCGGGGGTGACGCCGAGATACTCGTCGCTCTCCAGATAGCGTTCCCGGCCACCGACCAGGAAGGCGGTCTCCTCCGTCATATAGTCGAGGTTGGCAGAATAGCGGGACGCGATCACCGGCTTGCCCATCATCATCGCCTCCACCATGGTGTAGCCGAAGCCCTCCGCCCGGTGCAGCGAGACATAGGCATCGCAAGAGCGCATCTCGGCCAGCGAGTCGGCGTAGGACAGCTCGCGATCGCGCACGACGATGCGGGTATCGCTGCCGACCAAACGGTCGAGCTCCAGCTTATGGGCGAGGTCGGCGACGCTCCGGCTGCTCTGGCGATGGCGGATGCGCAGAACGAGCCGTACCCTGCTTTCGGCAGGAAAGGCTTTCCGGAAGGCGCGGACCACCGCGAGCGGGTTCTTGCGCGTATACCAGCTGCGGGCATCGAAGCAGAAATAGAAGGTGAAGGGCTCGGCCTTCGGCCGCTCTTTGGTGCCGGCGTTCAGCACGCGCTCGTCGATGCAGTTGGGCACGACATGGATGGGACCGGTGAAATGCTGAGCCAGGGCGTCGGCGCAGAAGCTCGACATCGTCCACAGCTCGTCCATCATCTCGAGCGCCAGATGGGCCGAGCGGGGCAGAGCGCTGGTTTCCCACAGGAAGAAGCCGATGTTGTAAGCCCCGGTGAAGCGCTCCAGCCCATGGTTGATCATGTCGCTCGGTGCGCCCAGCAGACCGAAGTGGATCAGATTGACCGGATAGAGTTCCTCGCCGGCATGGCGGCCGGGCATCGCCATCATCGGCATCGTCACGCCGAAGCCGGCATCCTGCAGGATGTCGCGGGAGAACAGGGCGTTGCGGCTGATCCCGGTGCTGCCGTCGAAATAGCCGAACAGGTTGACGCCCTTGGCCTGGGCCGTCCGCGGCAGGTGGCGCACCAGGGGGGCGCGTTGGCGCTGGCAAAGCGTCGAGAGGCTCAATGCCTGCGCGTCCGGCACGCCAAGGCGGGTGTAGAAATAGGCCAGCCCATTCAGAACCTTGCCTTGATGATGAACCGGGGCATCGAGCAGGGCCCGCACCTGCGGGGTCAGGAACAGGTCGTCGAGGTTCCAACGGATCAGCCACAGCGAAATCGCCAGCAGCAGGGGGAACAGCGCTTTCTCGTCAGAGGCGTTGAAGGCGGTGGCAAGGGCGCTGTCCCGGGCATGCATTCCGGCATAAAAACACGAGATCAGCCCGTGGGTATCGATCCCCGCCGCAGCGTTCAACGCCTCCACATGGCGGGTTGCCAATGCCTCCTTGGGCAGGCGGGCCTTGCCGAACATCCAGTGGGTCAATTGGCACAGCGCGTCCGCTCCGCTGCCGGCCGTCTCACCGGCTCCCGTCTGATAGGCTGACAGCAGGCGGGAGCGGAACTGGCCTGCGGCATCTTCTTCGCCCGAGGCGAGATAAGCCGTCACATCGGCCGGCAGCGGGCACCAGGCATGGTCGGCAAGATTGAAACGGTCTGCGCAGCGCACCAGGAAGCGGGTCAGGTCGACGGCGCTGCGCAAATGAAAATTCTGCGCCTCCTGCAATCGATGGAGTTGATGCGCCAGGAAGCTGCCGACCGTCAGCTCTGCCTCTTCGAAGCCGTCGGCGAGGCAGAGAAGCCGCGCATCCCCCATGCGCTCCCGGCCGCGCTTGGTCTGGTTCACCGTTTCGCCGAGCGCACTCACGCACAGGGCCTGACGCTCCAGCGTTATGCCGGAAAGCGCGGTGTCGATCACCGCGCGGTGGAGGCTGGTGACGATGGGGGCCCCTGGAATGGATATCCTTGTGCCGTGGATTTTGACATCCACGCAGCAGCGATCGACCGAGAGAAGTCCAATGGGCAGGGGAATGTTGAACGCAAGAAAGCCGTTGCGGCCCGGCAGATCGGTCAGCGCCTTGTGATGCTCGTTGCAGGCATGGGTTCCGAGGAAGCGTCCGTCGACATAGAGGTCGACCAGACATTCCTCCGCAGGATTGCTCTGGTTGTGCAGCCAGCCGTAGATTTTGTTGGTGGTGACGAATTCCAACCCGCCCCGGTAGGTGGCGCTTGTGCCGATTTCGGGCTTGATCGGGCTGATCGCATTCATTGTGCGTCCTCCGACACGGCTGTCCTGTCCCCTTCAAGAGGATGGACAGACGAAGCGGACGAACAGACGATCACCCCAGACGGAACCGGAGAGTTGTCAACGATCCAGAGAAACTTAGGACTCGAAGCAATGACCGCCATCTGGTCCGCCATACCAATAAAGCAATACCTGCCAAAAGGTATGGTATCAAAAGTACCCACAATTGGGTTAGCCCTTTCACTCCTTATTGCAATTATGAAATACGGGAGCGTTCATTTCGGCATACCGGGAGATGCAGTGCGCTTTTCCCTGTGAGGCTCAGCCGGCCGGCAGGATGAAGCCCTGCGGCGGCTTGCCGGCCTTGTGCAACGCCCACATGACCTGATAGGCGCGCTCCAGGTTGCGGGTGAAGCGGTGGCTGTCGAACAGCGGCACCGTCATCCGCCCACCCTCCAGCCGCTTGCGGAAACTTGCGCGCCGTTCGGGATCGCCGGCGAGCGCCACCGCCAGCTCCTCGTACCCGGCCAGCGAGCGGGTGATGGTGTCGGGCAGGCCGGCCGCGTTCAGCAGGCTCGCCGCCACCCTGGACGCGAAGCTCCCGCCCAGGCAGGTCACCACCGGGCAGCCGGCCCACAGCGCGTCGCTGGTGGTGGTGTGGCCGGTGTAGGGCAGGGTGTCGAGCGCCAGATCGGCGACACGGTAGCGGGCGATGTGGTCGGCCAGCGGACGGGGCGGGGCGAAGACCAGCCGGTCGCCGGCGACGCCCTGGGCCTCGGCCGTGGCTTTCAGATTGGCTGCGGCCTGCGGATTGGCTTCGAACAGCCACAGCACCGATCCGGGCACGCGTTTCAGAATGCGCATCCACAGGGCGAACATGGTCGGGCTGATCTTGTAGGCGGTGTTGAAGGCGGCGAAGACGACGCCGTCCTCCGGCAGGCCGCACTGGCCGCGCGACGGCACCTGCTCGGGCAGCGGCCGGCGGCGGTCGTTGATCTGATAGGCATCGGGCAGGATCGCCAGCCGCTCGGCATAGAAGGGCTGGTGCTCGGGCGGGGTGACGAAGCGGTCGCCGATCACATAATCCATGTACGGGCAGCCGATGGTGCCGGGATAGCCCAGGTAACTGACCTCGACCGGCGCCAGCCGGCGCGACAGCAGGTCGAGCCGGGTCTGCTTCGTGTAGCCCTTCAGGTCGATCATGATGTCGACGCCATCGTCGGCCATGCAGCGGGCGACGGCATCCAGCGGCACGCTGCGGATGTCGCGGAAGCGGTCGAAGGACTTCACCAGCCGCTGGCGCATGGCGCTGCCATCGTCGGGACCGTAGGAATAGGCCAGTACCTCGAAGCGCTCGCGGTCGTGCAGCTCGAACAGCTCGGCCGCCAGATAGGCGGTGGCGTGCTCGTGGAAATCGGCCGAGACATAGGCGATCCGCAAGCGGCTGTCGGGCCGGCTTTCCGGCCGCGCCGGCATCGGCGGGGCCGAGGGGCGCTTGACCAGCCGGTCGTAGAACAGCCGGGCGGACCGGTCCTGCTGGGCCGGCGTGGTGTCGATCGACAGGGTGGCCAGCGGGATGACGACGCCGGCATCGTGGTCGATGGTCTCCGTCACCCGGGCGCACAGCCGGTCGTAATCGCCCCAGGCGCACAGCGTCTGCTTGAGGTAGAGGTGGTAGCACAGGGCTTCGGTCTTGGCCGGCGTCAGCGTCACCGCGCGGGCATAGGCGGTCTCCGCCTCGCCCAGGCGGCTCAGTTCGCGCAGGGCGTGGGCATAGCCGAGCATCGCCTCGCCATTGCCGGGCTCGATGACCAGCGCCCGCGTCAGGGCGCGGATCGCCTCGGCCATCCGCTGCCCCTCGCGCAGCGCCACGCCGAGATTGGCGGCGGCGAGCGCGTCGATCGGCCGCAGCCGGAGCGCGCGGGCGAAATCGGTCGCCGCCCCGTTGCGGTCGCCGAGCGCCAGCCGGGTCGATCCGCGGTTGACGTAGCCCTCCGGCGTGCCGGGGGTCAGCTGGACGCAGCGGTCGTGGGCGGCCAGGGACTCGCCCATGCGGCCCAGCGACTGCAGCACGGTGCCGAGATTGCTGTGGCTGTCGGACAGATCGGGACGGATCGCGATCGACTGGCGCAGGATGGTCTCCGCCTCCTGCGGGCGGTTCTGCATCATCACCACCGTGCCCAGCAGCTGGGTGACCTCGCCCTGGCCGGGAACGGCGTTCAGGATCGCCCGGCACACCTGCTCCGCCTCGGCCGCACGGCCGGTCCGGAAATGGTCCAGCGCCAGCCGGAGCGCTTCGTTCAGCGTCATCGTCCCGCCTCCCCGGCAAGAACGCCGGTCCGGTTTCCGGCCTCGGCCGCCACGGCCGCCGTCACCCTGGCCATCACCTCGGCCCAGTCGTTGGACCTCGCCTGCCGGAACAGGCGCATGGTCGGATACCAGGGGCTGTCGAGGCGGTCGCGCATCCAGCGCCAGTCGGCGAACCATTTCAGCACCACCCAGGTCGGCCGCCCCATGGCGCCGGCCAGATGGCAGACCGAGGTGTCGCAGGTGACGATCAGGTCCATGTTGGCCATCGCCGCGGCGGTGTCGAGGAAGGCGTCCGGTCCGGCGTCGAAATCCGCCCCCAGCTCGGTCACCGACACCCGGTCGCGCAGCCGCTCCAGATGGTCGAGGCCCGACACCTTCTGCAGGCTGTAGAGCCGGACGCCGGCGAGTTTCCCCATCGCCTCGAAGCACTCCAGCGGGATCGACTTGCCGGTCTCGTTGCCGTGCCAGTTGATGCCGATGCGCAAGGCCGGGCGATTGCCGCCCTCCAGCCGGTCCAGCCGGTCCGCCCAACCGGCCTGCAACTGCGGCTCGGCCCGCAGATAGGGCACGCCGCCGGGGACGCTGTCCGGCGTGGTGCCGAGCCGGTTCATCAGGCTCATCAGCGAGATGTGGTAATCGTAGGCCGGCAGCGGTTCGCCGAAGGCGAACAGCCCGTCCAGGTCGGGGGCGGTCGACAGCACGCGCTTCAGCGCCGGCTGGCATTCGTAGAGCACCCGTGCGCCCATCCGCTTCAGCACGCCGGCATAGCGGATGTACTGGAAGGAATCGCCCAGCCCCTGCTCGAAATGGACCAGCAGGGTCTTGCCCGCCAGCGGCTGGCCCTGCCACAGGACGCCCGGCATGTTGCGCTTGCGCCAGACCCCCTGCTCCAGCCGGCCCTCATAGGCGACGGTGCCGTTGGCGTAGTCGCCGGCCATCAGCAGGCAGGTACCGAGGTTCTTGCGGTATTCCGGCCTGCCGACGTCGATGGCGAGCGCCCGGCGGTAGGCCAGCGCCGCGTCCGCCAGATGGCCGAGGCTGAGGCTGACGGCGCCCAGGTTGTTGTGGTTGACGGCCACGTCCGGCTCGACGGCCAGCGCCAGCCGGTAGACGGCGCGCGCCCGCTCGCCGTCGCCGCTGAACATGAACAGGTTGCCCAGCGTCAGCAGCGCCCCCGGATAGTCGGGCTTCAGCCTCGCCAGTTCGCGGAAGGCGATCAGCGCATGCTCGATGTGGCGCTGGTCGAGCAGGATGCTGCCCAGCGCGTTCAGCGCGTCCAGATGGTCGGGCTTCAGCCGCAGCGCCTGGCGCAGCGGTTCCATCGCCTCGGCCGGCCGGCCGGAGGCACGCAGGCACAGGCCGAGGGCCCCATGCAGGGTGGCGCCACGCGGTGCCGCGATGTCCGGGTTTTCGTCGATCAGGCGGCGGTAGACGGTGGCCGCCTCGTCGAAGCGGCCGGCCTGGAACAGCGCCGCACCGGTGTTGTAGGCCTGGACGAAGGCCGGCGAGAACTCGGAAATGGCAACCCCCACAACGCTTGGCCGCGCAAATGACCGGCGGCGGCGGAACCGGGGCTTCTTAACCCAAGACCCCGGCCGTCAGCAATAAAGGGCTGACTTCTTCATTTCTTTGATCTTACCCCTGTGGCCTCCGGAACCTATTCCTGCGGCCTCCGGAACCTTATCCCCGCGGCCTCCGGCCGATGGCCGCCCAGGAGATCTCGTTGACCCAGGCGAGCTGCACGTCCTCCAGCCCGGCGCCCTTCATCAGCGCCTCAACCTCGTCACGGCGCCAGTAGTTGGCGATCTTCGGCAGCATCTGGTCGAAGACGATGGAGCGCAGATGCGCGAAGTCGAAGCGGCGGATCAGGCGGAAATACTCCAGCCGGTCCAGCCCCAGCCGCAAGGCCAGCCACAGCAGGGCGGTCGGCGGCAGGGACAGCGCATGCACCAGCCCGATCGGCAGGCGGCTGAACAGCGCCTTGCGCAGCGGGTCGGCGAAGTGGACGATCCAGCCGTTGTTCTCGCGGCCATAGACCCAGACCATCACCCGTCCGCCGGGTTTCACCGCACGCGCCATGTTGGCGAGCGCCGTTTCCGGATGGGCCAGATGGTGGATGACCCCGATGGAGAAGGCGAGGTCGAAGCGCTCAACCTCGTTCAGCTCATAGGCGCTCTGGCGCCGCACCTCCATCGCCGGATGCGGCGCCAGCGTGGTGCGGGCCGAGGCAAGGCTGCGCTCGTCGATGTCGATGGCCAGCCCGCCGGCGGCACCGTAGCTCATCGGCCAATGGCTGTTGCGCCCCATGCCGCAGCCGACGTCGACGAAGGTCAGGCCGCGCCAGTCCTCCGGCTTGAGGAAAGGTGTCCAGCGGCGGAACTGCTCTTCGTAGATACCTTTCAGCTCGGCATAGCGGCCCCACTCATAGCCGAAGCGGTCGGCCGACCCGCTGTGCACCGCGGACGCGGTGTCGGGGGCGGGGGAAGAAGACGGCGCTTCGCTCATCGCGGCGGTCCGGTGTGGTGGAAGGGCAAGACGGCGCTATCGGTAGAAGCCGGAGGGCGGGCTTGTCAAGCAAGGGGCAGGCAGGGCGGCCCAGGCAGGGCAGGGGGCAGGGCAGGTGCGGACAGGCCGGTTCCTCCCGCCGCCGCGGACGGCTACCGTGCCGCCCCTTGCCGTGGAACGAAGCCTCCCTTCCGGCGCTGGGCCTCCTCTGCGACCGCTTCGTGGAGATCTTCGCCGACAAGCCGAGGCTGCACGCCCTGGGCGACCGTTTCCGCATCGGCGGCCAGCCGCCTGTAAATCGGCAGCCTGTGGATCAGCCGCCTGTGGACCGACTGTCCGACCGGCGCCGATCGCACCAGCGCTGCCATATCAGCCGGTAGGCGGTTTCCAGATTGCGCATGAAGCGCCCCTCGTCGCACAGCGCCGATGCCCGCAGCCGCTCGCGCATGCCCATGCGCAGCCGCATCAGCCGGGTCAGGTCGCCGGCCAGACCGGCGGCGATGGCCGCGTATTGCTCGGGGGTGCCGGCGACCAGTTCGGGCAGGCCGACGGCGGCCATCAGGCTGGCGCCGACGCGGGCAGCATGCCGGCTGCCCGCCAGCGTTACCAGCGGCGCCCCCATCCACAGCGTGTCGCAGGTGGTGATGGTGCCGTTGTAGGGATGCGGGTCCAGCGCGATGTCGATGCGGTTGTAGGCGGCCAGATGGCCGGCGGCATCCTTGATGAAGCCGACAAGGTCGAGCCGGGCCGGGTCGATGCCGGCAGCGGCGAAGCGCGCGCGCATTGCCGCCGCGGTGCCGGGGTCGGACAGCGGCCGGTCCTTCAGCAGCAGGCGGGAGTCCGGCACCCGCCGCAGAACCTCGGCCCACAGCGCGACGGTGCCGTCGGTGATCTTCGACAGCTTGTTGAAGGACCCGAACGTGACGGTTCCGCTGGCGCCTGCCGGCAGCGGAACCACCGGCGGGGCGGAGGCCGGCGGGCGGAAGCACAGGAAGGGGGCGGGCAGCCGGACCAGCATTTCCGCCGCATGGGTGTCGGTCGGGCCGACCGGGTCGCTGATCGGATCGACGATGCGGTAGTCGACCGAATCCATGCCGGTGCCGTTGGGATAGCCCAGCCAGGTCACCTGCACCGGCGCCGGGCGCCGGGCCAGCATCGGCAGCCGGTTCAGCCCCGAATGGCCGGCGAGGTCGACCAGGATGTCGATGCCGTCGGCACGGATCTGCGCCGCCAGCGCCTCGTCGTCCAGATGGCCCACGGTGCGCCAGCCGTCGGCCTGCGCCTTGAAGCGGGCGGTGTGGGCGTCGGCATGGGTGTCCGGCAGGATCGAATAGCAGACGATCTCGAAGCGGCCGCGGTCGGCCGCCTCGAACAGGGGCGTCAGGAAATAGGCTCCCAGATGCTCGCGGAACTCGACCGACAGATAGCCGATGCGCAGCCGCTTCTCCGGATCGGGCCGGTTGGCGTGCGGGGCCGCCGCCGGCAGCCGGCCGTCCTGCCGGCCGAACCGCTCGTCGAAGCGCCGGTGTTCGGCCAACAGGCGCTCGCCGGACAGATCCAGGTAGTTCAGGCACAGCAGCCGCTGGCTGGCGATCAGCGGGTCGGCGGGAGACAGCCGTTCGGCCTGGTCGAAGCACAGGGCCGCCGCATCGGCATTGCCGCGCATCTGGTGGGTGACGCCCAGATTGAACCAGACGCCGGTGTCCTGCCGCGGATTGGCGGCAATCGCCCGGGTCCAGCGCCGGACCGCCTCGTCCAGCCGGTTGGCACCGTAGGCGCTGCTGCCCAGCCCGACCCAGGGCTTGTCGTACTCCGGCCGCAGGACCAGGGACTTGCGCAGCGCCGCCGCCGCCCCGTCGGGCTGGTTCAGGTCGGACAGGATGACGCCCAGGTTGTTCCAGACGTCGGCGGCCGTGCCGTCCTGCGCCAGCAGAGCGCGGCAATGCGCCGCCGCTTCCTCCAGGCGCCCGGCGTTGAAAGCCTCCAGCGCCTGCCGCTTGAGTGTTTCCTGAACGGGGGCGGTCATGAACGCGCTCAGGCGAGCCGGGCTTCGACCTGTTCGCACAGGTAATGGTACAGGCAGATGTGGACCTGCTGGATCAGCGGGGTGGAGCGCGACGGCACGTCCAGCAGGATGTCGCTCAAGGCAGCCATCTTGCCGCCGCCCTCGCCGGTCATGGCGATGGTGGTCATGCCCAGCCGCTTCGCCACCTCGAAGGCGGCGATCACGTTGCGCGAGTTGCCGCTGGTGGAGATGCCCAGCAGGACGCCGCCCGGTTCGCCATAGGCCTCGGTCTGGCGGGCGAAGACGCTGTCGTAGGAATAGTCGTTGCTCCAGGCGGTCAGGACGGCCGCGTTGGAGCTGAGGCAGATCGCCTTCAGCCCGCGGCGCTCCTTCAGGAAGCGGCCGACCAGTTCGCCGGTGATGTGCTGGGCATCCGACGCCGAGCCGCCGTTGCCGCAGACCAGCAGCGCCCGGTTGGCGCCCAGCGCGGTGGCGACCGCATCGACCGCCGCCTCGACCCGCGCCGGATCCAGGCTGTCCATGGTGCGCCGCAGGACATCGATGGCGGCGGTGAGGCAGCCGTGCAGCGAGGGGGCGGAGGTGGCCTGGGAATCCATGGGCGGAATACCTTTGCGTGACCGATGATGCGCGTCGGCGGTGACGGGACGGGGCGGACCCTGCGCGCGTGCCCCATGTGCAGCGGCCAGTGCATCCTATGGATCGCGGGGGCCTGTCAACTGCAAGCCGCGCAATGACGGCTTTCCCATACCGCCGGGAAAGCCTATTTTCGGTCCCGTGCCCCGGCGGCGGGGCGAGGATGCCAAGGGTGGCCTATGACGACGCGGACGGTCCGGCTGGGCCCCCTCAGCGTGAAGATGTACTGTGCGATCGGCATGATCGCCGTGTCCTGGGCGCAGTTGGAAGACATGGTTTCGCTGTGCATCTCGCGCCTTCTCGGCACCGATCACACCGATTTCCTGCCAATTGCCTCCAACATGCAGGTCAAGGCGCGCTTCGACGCGCTGAAGTCCATCGCCGGCCTGCGCCTGCCCGCGGACGAGGCCAAGGCCCTGATCGCCCGCTGCGACGAGGCGCTGGAGCTGGGGCGGGAGCGCAACAAGATCCTGCACGGCTCCTGGATCCAGGGTGAGACCGACGATGTCGCCATCCGCCTGAACTACCGCGCCCACGGCCGCATCTCCACCGACGCTCCCGTCATCTCCGCCCGCGAGATCGCGGAGATCAGCGACCGCATCACCATGCTGACCGAAGGCTTCGCACAGACCCTGCAACGCCTCGGCCTGTTCGATCCCAAGAACCCGATGCGCAGCCCGGTGCGCGAGTCAGGCCCGGTGCGCGAGTCAGGCAAGACGCCGGAGCCGTCCCTCGATTGAACGCCGGCCTCCACGGCCTCCCACCAGCTCCCCCGCCAGCCTCCCCGACCGATGCCGGTGACGGCACCGGCGCCGTGATCCCGGTTTTTCCAGACAGGCCATGCCTTCCATCCACGATATCCTGACCGAGGCCGTCGCCCTCCACAACGGCGGCCAGCCGGAGCGCGCGGCGGCGCTCTACCGAGACGTCCTGGCGGTGGAGCCGGCCGAGCCGCATTCCCTGCATCTGCTGGGGCTGCAAATGCGCCGTTCCGGCTGCGAGGCGGAGGGGATTGCACTGATGGCGCGGTCGCTCCTGCTGGCCCCCACCCTTGCCCCCGCCCTCTTCAACCAGGCGCGCGCCTTGCAGGATTCGGGGCGGCTCGACGAGGCCATCGCGCATTTCCGCCGCAAGCTGGAGTTGGACCCCAACTGCGGCGTGACGTCGATCGCTTTGGGAAGCGAAGCGCTCGCCCGTGGGCGGCTGGACGAGGCCGAACGGATTTTGCGCCGCGCCGCCGTCCTGGAGGCGGGTGGCGCCTTCGCATCCCGGCTGCGCCGGGCGCTGGAGCGCGTCGCCACCGCCCGCGGGATCGCCCGCGATGCCGCCGACCCGTCGCTGCCGCCGGGGCTGGTGGTGCGCGGTGCCTTCCGCGACAGCAGCGGTTATGCCCACAAGGTCCGCCAGTTCGTCCGCCATCTGGTCGATGCCGGAGTGCGGGTCCGGCTGGTCGACCTGAACCATGGCGATGTCGACAATCTGCCCGACGACCAGATCGATCCGCTTCTTCACACGCTCGACCGGCCGGTGCGGGCCAAGGCGGTGCTGAGCTTCACCACGCCGCTGGTGGTCGAGGCGGTGCCAAACCTGAAGACGATCAATTACACCGTGTTCGAGGCGCTCGACATTCCGCCCCTGTGGGCGACGCACAGCCGGCGCCACGACCATGTCGTCGTCGCCACCGACTCCTCCCGCCAGGCATGGCTCAATGCCGGCCACCCGGCCGGCCGCGTCCACGTCTGCCCGGAGGGGGTGGAACCGCTGGAACCCGGCCGGGTGGCGCCCGCCACCCTCCGGGGTTTGAACGGGCGCCGGCTGGCCGACTATCCGGTGCGCATCCTCAACATCTCCGACCTCAACAGCCGCAAGAACCTGGAGGGGCTGCTGCGGGTGTGGCTGCGCACGACGCGGGCGGAGGATGGCGCCGCCCTGCTGCTGAAGGCCGGCAAGGGGGGAGGGGCGTCCGACAGCATCCGCGATCTTCTGGTCCGGCTGACGGCGGAGACCGGCCGGACACTGGAGCAGGCAGCCCCTCTGTTCCTGATCGAGGGCATGTTGTCGGATGCGGAGATGATGTCGCTCCACGCCACCGCCACCCATTACTGGAGCATGTCGCATGGCGAGGGCTGGGACCTGCCGATGGCGCAGGCCGGCGCCATGGGGCTGACCCTGCTGGCTCCGGACCACAGCGCCTATCGCGCCTACCTGGACAGCCGGGTCGCCCACATGATTCCCAGCCGCGTCACCCCCGCCCTGGACGGCTACCGCGGCCGGGACTGGTGGACCCCCGACGAGGACGCCGCCGCCCGGCTGCTGCGCGCGGTCATCGCCGATCCCGACGGCACCCGGCTTTCCGCCCGCGAGCATCTGCTGGAGCATTTCAGCTGGCGTTCCGCCGCCCACCGGCTGATCGACCTTCTGCGCGGGCTGGACGCCCTGTGACCGGCGGCCCCGACATCCGGCGCCGGCCTTCGGCATTGGTGCCGGCACCGGAGCGAGGGGCTCTTGCATCGTCGGTGGGAGCAGGGCAAAGAGCCCTCTTCGGCCTTAGAGTGTGATCGGTTCAAGCGGAATCGCTTGAAGCGTGACTCACACGGAAAACCAAAAGCCTGGAGTCTGTCTGGCGCTTCAATAAGCATCAGACAGACTCCAGGCTTCGACACGCACCTTAACGCAGGCGGGTTTGTGCATGGATCAGCAGAAGTTCCGGCAGGTGATCGGCGGCATCGCCGCGGCCTGCGCAATCGACCATGCCGCCCTCGACCGCGAGCTTTGCGCCATCGAGGCCGCCGGCGACCGTCAGCGCCTCTACGACATCATGGCGCTGCTGATTTCCCGGATCGGCGACGGGGCGGAGAAGGAGCGGCTTGCCGACGCGCTGATCGGCTGCCGGCCCGATGACGAGGCCCTGTATCTCGCCCTGGCGCACCGGCTGGCCTATGCCGGCATGGGGGTCCTCGAACGCGACCCGGCCATCCCCCGGCAGGGCATCGACCTGCTCGGCCGGGCGCTGGAACGGGCGGCGCCATCCCCCCTGCGGCCGCAGATCCATGCCAACCTGTCCTTCCTGTTCAACGAGGCCGGCCGCCCCGATCTGGCGGAGGCCCATGGCCGCGCCGCGGCCGGCTGCCCGAACGCCATCTTCCATCTCTGGCTCGGCGAAGCCCTGTTCCGGCAGGGAAAATACGCAAGCGACGGGCTCTGCGTCATCGACCTGTCGTCCCTGTCCTTCCGCCGGGCGGCCCAGGCTGTGGCCAAGGCGGATGCGGCGCCGCCCTTCACCCCGGCCGGCCGGCATGTGGTGCTGGTGTCGGTGGACGGCGCCTATTTCAAGCGCTACGCCGCAGCGCAGATCCTGAACCTCCACGCGCTCGGGTCGGCGGTGGCCGTGCACTACCACATCGTCAACGGCGATGCGGAGGTCGCCCAGCTGATCGAGCGGCTGCGGGGCATCATCGGCGCCATGCCGGTCACCTTCTCGCACGAGCGCTGGGCGCTGCGGGGGGAGGCCATCGACAAGCCCTACTACGCGTCCTCCCGCTTCCTCATCGCCGCGGAGGCGATGCTGCTGCACAAGGCCGACGTGATCGTCTGCGATGCCGACGTGCTGTTCCGCGAGAAGCCGGAGGACATCGTCAGGCTCGCCGGGGCCGCCGACGTCGCCCACACCGACTATCGCGGCGAGCCGCTGTGCAGCCGCTACAACGCCTCCTTCGTCTATTTCCGCCACAGCCGCAGCGGCTATCTGACGCTGCTGATGATCGCGGACTTCCTGCAGACCAACTTCGCCCGCTGCTACATCTGGATGATCGACCAGGTCGCCCTGTTCGCCTGCGTCGAACGCGCGGCGCAGCTGCTGGGGAGCGAGATGACGCACGCCGCCTGGCCGGACAGCGTCCTGCCGCCGCGTGCCCCCGACGTGCTTCCGCTCGTCCTGACCGGCGCGCTCGCCGGAAAGCACGGCAACAGCCCCTACAGCGCGAAGCGGGACGAAATCCTGCGGGCATACGGCCTGTGAGGAGCGGGGGACAGCGGTCCGCCAGCCTGTCTTCGGCCGTGCATCGCGATTGTGGCTGCGGTAAGTAAGCGGCCGTCCTGACCGCGCCCGAACGGCCCGGCAGATGGATTGCCCCGACGGAGCTTTCATGCCGACCCTCGAAGAAGCCTTCCGCATCGCCGTCGAGCACCATCATGCCGGACGGCTGGCCGAGGCCGAGACCGTCTACGAGAGCATCCTCGCGGCGGTGCCCGACCAGCCGGAGGCGATGTCGAACCTGGGCTACGCCCAGCAGATGCAGGGCAGGCTGGGGGCGGCGGCGGCCACCTACCGCAAGGTCCTGGCCAAATGGCCCGACCGTCCGCAGGCCCATATCCGGCTGGGCGAGATGATGCAGTGGACCGGCCGCTGGGGGACCGCGGTCGACTGTTACGAGACCGCGGCGGCGCTGCTGCCGAACGATGAGGGGCTGGCCGCCCAGCTCGACCATGCCCTGTCGCTCGCCTCCCGCCACCAGGCCCTGCGCGAGCCGCTGCGCCGCGGCGGACGGCTGGATTTGCGCGACGTCACCTTCCTGGTGCCCTGCCGGATCGAATCCCCGGACCGCAGGCGCAACCTGCGCATCCTGGTCACCTATCTGCGGCGGTATCTGGACACCAACATCCTGATCTGCGAGGACAATCCGGAGCGCCAGGACGTGCCCGGCATCATGGCCGAACTGGGGCTGGGGTCCGCCGACTACGGCTATGTCCACCTGACCGGCAACGACAGCCCCTACACGCACAAGGCCAAGCAGATCAACGTCATGGCGGCGGCCGCGGCCACGCCGGTCCTGGTCGTGCAGGACACCGACGTGCTGGTGGAGCCGACCCAGTATGTGCTGGCCCGGCAGGCCGTCCATGACGGTGCGGCGCTCGCCTGCCCGTTCAACGGCCTGTTCTTCGACGTCGCCCCCGACTTCGTGCCCGGCGTGGAGCGGACGCTGGCGGTGAACCAGATCGACCTGTTCGATCCGCGCAACGAGATGCTCTACAAGAACTCCTACGGCGGCTCGGTCTTCTTCGCCCGCCGGGTATTCGACCGGCTCGGCGGCTTCAACGAGAAATTCGTCTCCTGGGGCTGGGAGGATTTCGAGATCTACCGCCGCCTGGAACTGCTGGGCGAGCGGGTGGAGCGCACGCTGGGGCCGCTGCTCCATCTCAGCCATGCGCGGTCGGCCAATTCGGTGACGGAAAACCCCTGGTACGCCCACAACACCGCCGAGTATGAGCGGGTGGTGTCGATGACCCCCGACCGGATCCGGGCGGAGATCGCCGGCGGCGGCTTCCGCCGTCCGCTGGTCGGCGCGGACACCGTCCCTGGCTGGGGGGAACCGCCGGCCTCCTGATTCCGGCCCATGGCGCGGCGGGCATGGGGTCCGCCGTTTCCCAACCCGCGTCCGAGACCTCCGCATGCCGCCGCACACGCAAGCCGCCTCCATCCTCCCGCAGCCGGCAGCCGACGCTCCCCGCACGCTGTTCTGCTGCCTTGCCACGCCCGACTATTACCGCCGGCCGCTGTTCTCGGAGCGCGAGGTGTTCTGCGGGCCCGACTGCCCGACGGTGGAAACCGGCGACGGTTTCGCCTCGCTGAACACCCCGCCCGGTGAATACGATCTGGCGGCCGTCGTCGCCCGGCTGCCGGCGCACCAGCGTCCGGAGCTGATCGTGGTGAAGGCCGACGCCACCCGGCGCAACCTTCCCCGCGGCCTGGACCGGCTGCCGGGCACCAAGGTTCTGCTGGTCGGCGACACCCATCATTTCGCCGGCCCGCTGCGCACGCTGCTGGCCTATGGCGCGATGGAGAGCTTCGACGCGGTGGTTCTCGACCACACCCGCCAGCATGGCCATGCCTTCCTGGAGGCGGGGTTCGACCGCGTCTATTGGATCCCGGCGGTGGATTATGCGCTGCGCCGGCGCGACATTCCCGCAGTCCCCGACCGTCCCCTCACCTTCGTCGGCCAGGTCGGCGCCTTCCATCCCTGGCGGCGTCATGTGCTGGACCGGCTGGCGGAAGCCGGGCTGCCGCTGACCGCGATGCGGGCGCCGCCGGAAATGGCGGCCGACATCTATGCCGGATCGCAGATCACGCTGAACGTCTCGCTGAACGGCGACCTCAACCTGCGCGTCTTCGAGGCGCTGGGCGCCGGCGGCTTCCTGCTGACCGATGCGCTGTCGGCCGACGCCGGCCTGGAGCGCTGCTTCACCCCCGGCCGCCATCTCGCGACCTACCGGTCGCCCGGCGAACTGGTGGAGATGGCCCGCCATTACCTCGACCACCCGGATCAGGCGATGGCGATCCGCCGGGCCGGACAGGCGCATCTGCTGGAATTCCACAGCCCACGGGTCAAATGCGCCCAGTTCTACGCCGCGGTGTTGGACGACCGCGTCGATCCGGCGCTGGAGGTGCGCGGGGAGCGGCGCGGGCTGTCGGTCCTGCCGGCCCGGAGCGCCGGCTTCCGCTGCCGCCTCGCCGCCTACGAGGCATTGCAGCGGCTGCAGCTGACCGCGTCGCGGCTGACCGTCCATGCCGCCGCGGAGGACGGCTTCGCCGCCGATCTGCGCCTCATGGCCCGCGATCTGCCGCGGGTGGCCTTCGCCGCACCGGGCGCCGCACCGGACGCCGAGGCCGACCCGGTTGCCCTGCCGCTGCCGCCATCCCCCGACCGGGTGCGGGACGATGCGGTGACGCTGCTGCCCTGGCCGGGTGCCGGTTCCGACAGGGCCGAAGCCGACCGCCGGATGGCCCGGCTGTCCGGCGCCTTCGTCCTCTGTCCTACTGCCTCGGCGCGCGACCATGCCGCGGCATCCGCCCATCTGGCCGGTTGGGGCTTCGTGCCCACCGAACCCGGCGGCATCCTGTTCCAGTGCGCCGACGCCCTGCGCTATGCCGGGCGCTCGCTGTCCGATCCGGATCTGGCGGCGGGACTGGCGCCGGATCTGCGGCGCGCGCGCCTCGCGGCGCTGGAGCCGATGTTGCGGACCGCCGACCAGATGGTCGGCGCCGCCCGTCTGGCCGCCCGTTTCGGCGAGAACACCCTGGCGGAACGGTTTCTGCTGGGCGCCATCGGGCTGGACCGCCAGCAGCCGGATGCGCTTGCCGGGCTGGCCCGCCTGTGTGCGGCGGCGGGGCGCGCGCTGGAGGCATTCGTCTATCTCTGCGAGGCCCGGCGCGCCGCCCGTCTTGCCGGAACCGCGGATCCGGTTCCGGATTTGGACGCCACCGCCGTCGCCGCCGCCACCGGCGGCCATCCGGGGCTGGAGCGCTACCTCGGCCTGTTCCGGCAGGCGACCGCCCCGTCGACCGGCCGGCCGCGCCGCATCCTGGTGGTCACCAACCTGTTCCCGCCGCAGGAGTTCGGCGGCTATGGCCGCAAGCTGTGGGAGTTCTCGGCCGAACTGATCCGCCGCGGCCATGCGGTGACGGTGCTGACCGCCGACGTGCCCGAACTCGCCCGGCCCGGCATGGCCGGAACCGAGGATATCGAGGCGCATGTCGACCGTTCGCTGACCCTCTATGGCACCTGGAAGGACGGCCGCGCCCTCATCAACGACGATCCGGCCCAGTGCAGCGCGCTGGTCCGCGCCAACATCCGCCGCGTGCTGGAGACCGCCCGCGACTTCCGCGCCGACGCCTGTCTGGTCGGCAACCTCGATCTGGTGGGAACCGAGTTTCTCGACCCGCTGACCCGGCAGATGGGCATCCCGGTGCTGCACTGCCTGGGCAACCAGCATCCCGGCTACGCGCCGGAGGCGGCTCCCCGCTCCCCCCTCTACCGCGCCGGACCGGCCAGCGGCTGGGTGGCGGACCGGCTTGCCGCCGGCGGCTACGGCCTGTCCGCCACGGTGATCCATCCCGGCGCCCGCGTCGATTACTTCCACCGCGCGGCGATGCCCTCGACCGACCGGCTGCGCATCGCCTTCGCCAGCCTGTTCGTCAACTACAAGGGACCGCAGACGCTGATCAACGCGCTTGCGATCCTGCACCGCGAGGGCATCGACTTCGACTGCACCTTCGCCGGGGAGGCGCCGGACGCCGATCTGGCGGCCCGCTGCCGTGACTTCATCGAGCGCCACGGCATGGCCGGCAAGGTGCGCTTCACCGGCTTCCTCGACCGCCGCGGCCTGTCCGACCTGTTCGCCCGCTGCAACGTGCTGGTCTTCCCAAGCGTCTTCCAGGAGCCCTTCGGCATCTCGCAGGTGGAGGCGATGGCCGCCGGCCTGACTGTCGTCGGCACCGGCACCGGCGGCAGTGGCGAGGTGCTGCGCGACGGCGTGGACGGCCTGCTGTTCAAGGCGGAGGACCATGAGGCGCTTGCCGACCGCCTGCGCAGCCTGGTCAAGGACCGCGATGCCTGGCTGCGCATGGCCCTGTCCGGCCGCGACCGCGCCCGCGACTTCACCGTCGCCCGGTCGGTCGACCGGATCGAAGCGGTGTTCGAGGAGCTCATCGAAAGGAAAGGCAACCCGCCGGGTTGCTGATGCCGCAAGATTTCTGATAATGTCGGCCGAATTTTCCGGAAGAATTCCTGTGTCGGGGCAGTGCTGAAGATGTCGAATGTCCTTGTTACCTGCTGCAACTCCGCCTACTACGAATCCTGCCTTCTCCTGATCAGCACTGTTCATTCGACGAGCGATTCCACCATCGACAGAATCCTCGTCTACAATCTCGGTCTTTCAGGCGAACAGGTCGATTTGCTGAACAGGTGCCACAAGGTGCAGGTCGTGGAATTCCCGGCCTGGTTGTCCGACATATACCCCGAGTTCCTCACCCCCAAGCAGTATGCCTGGAAGACCTTCGTCATCAAGGATGCGGCATCCTACGGAGACAACATCTTCTATCTCGATTCCGGCGCGATGCTGGTGCGGGACATCAAGGACATCTACGAGAAGATCGAGAAGAACCACATCTTCGTCGTTGGCGATTCCCACAAGAACAAGACCTGGACGCATGATCTCTGCTTCAAGATCATGGGGGCGTCCGAAGAGGAAAAGAACGCCAACCAGATATGCGCGGGAATCCAGGGCTACAAGCCCAACGGACGGTTCCAGCGCTATGTGGACGAGGGATTCCTCTACGCCTGCATCAGAAGTGCGATTTTCGGCGACCATAAGAACCATCGCCATGACCAGAGCATCTATTCCGTCCTGGTCAAGCGCTATGGCATCGAACATGAGGACATCGACATCTACGGCGAGTGGAAAGGCATCCTGAGGCCCAATCAGGCCATCTATGTCCACAGACGCTATTTCCCGGTCTCCAAGATCCATCTCAAGATGAAGGGATAATCCACCGATTGCCCCCCCGAAGCCCGGCGGTGAGAAAAAAGGTCCGGGTTTGCCTCCCCTTTCGATTGGGGAATGAAAGGTTGTAGAGTGGCGGAGCCGCAGATCCGCGGCGCGGATCCGCTCCCGTCCATGACGACCACCATCTCCGACCTGCCCGACGCCCCGGCCGGCACCGTGCCTGCCTGTTCCTGCCTGCTGTGCAATGCCGCCGGCTGGAGTGCCGCGCCGATTGCCGCAACGCCGGACCCGCAGGGTTCGGTTCCGCAGGGCGCCGCCTCCGCCACCGTCTCGGCCCTGCTGGCGACGGGGACGCCGCGCTGGGGCAGCGGTGCCGTCGGCAGCGGGGCAACCGTCACCTACAGCTTCATGGAGCAGCTGCCGTCCTACGCCACCGTCTCGGACGGGACCGGTTTCGCGCCGCTGTCCGCCACGCAGCGCGACGCCGTGCGTCAGGCATTGGCCGCCTGGAGCGCCGTCGCCAACATCTTCTTCGTCGAGACCTCCGACAGCGCCAACAGCGGGCAGGGCGGGTCGATCCGCCTCGGCACCAACCGGCAAAGCTCCAGCGCCGCCTACGCCTATTATCCGAGCGGCTCGCTCTATGACGGCGGCGGCGACATCTACCTGTCCAACAGCAGTGCCGCCAACACCAGCCCGACGCCGGGAACCTACGGCTACCTGACCATCCTGCACGAGATCGGGCATGCCATCGGGCTGAAGCATCCCGGCAACTACAACGCCACCGGCGGCGGGGGCGAACCGCCCTACCTGTCCTCGGCCGAGGACAATTACCGCTACACCCTCATGTCCTACAACAGGCACCCCAGCCTGGGGCTGAACGGGCTGGCGACGGGGCCGGCGCTGTACGACATCGCGGCGGCGCAGTACCTGTACGGCGCCAACGCCAACACCCGCATCGGCGACGACCGCTATGCCTTCGCCAGCAACACGGTCGCGGTCAGCCAGTCCATCTGGGATGCCGGCGGCACCGACACCATCGATGCCGGCGGCCAGGCATCGGCCGTCAGCATCGACCTGACCCCCGGAGCCTTCAGTTCCATCGGCCCCAACGGGTCGGGCGGGCTGGCGGTGGGCAATGTGTCGATCGCCACCGGCGTCACCATCGAGAACGCCATCGGCGGCAGCGGCAACGACATCCTGATCGGCAACAGCGCCAACAACCTGCTGACCGGCGGGGCGGGCGACGACACGCTGACCGGCGGGGCCGGCGACGACACGCTGCAGGGCGGCGGCGGAACCGACACCGCGGTCTACAACGGCAGCCGGTCCTCCTACACCGTCACCGTCACGTCCGACGGCGCCACCATTTCCGGCGGCGGCGAGGGCACCGACACGCTGACCGACGTCGAATTCGCCCTGTTCGCCGACACCCGCATCAGCCTGCTGCCTCCGGCGGTCGCCGCCAGGGCCGGCCGGGTTTCCATCGGCTCCTCCATCGCCATCGCCGGCCTGATCACGGCGACCGATCCGGCCGGCGGCCTCGTCACCCAGTATGAGCTGGTCGACAACACCAACGGCGCCGGCTCCATCATGGCCGGCGGGACAGCCCAGGCGACCGGCGCGGTGGTGCCGCTGACCGCGGCGGCCTTCGCCGGCATCACCTTCGCCGCTTCCACCCTGCCCGGCATCGACGAGCTGTCGGTGCGCGCCTACAACGGCGTGGCGTGGAGCCGCTGGATTGGCTTCACCATAGCCTCGCGCCCGGCCAACCGGCCGCCGGCCGTCCAGGGCGACAAGACCCTGACCGCCCTGGAGGCCGGGCCGGCCATCGCGCTCGGCATCGACCGGCCGAGCGACCCGGACGAAGGCGACAGCATGACGGTGACGCTGGTCCGCCTGCCGTCCGCCGGCACGCTCCGGCTCGCCAACGGCACCGCCGTCACGGCCGGGATGACGCTGGGGGTGGCCGATCTGGCCGGCCTGACCTATCAGGCATCATCCGGCACCCCGGCGTCGCCGGGGTCCTTCGCCTACACCGTCACCGACAGCCAGGGGGCTGTCAGCGGCCAGACCGTGACCTTGCGGGTAACCACGCTGGCCGAAACCATGGCCGGCTTCGATCCGCTGGCCTATCTCGCCTCCAACCCCGACCTTGCCGCCGTCTTCGGCACCGACGCCGCGGCGGCGCGTGCACATTACCTGTCCGCCGGCCGGGCGGAGGGGCGGGCGGCCCGGTCCTTCGACCCGCTCTCCTACCTCGCCGCCAATCCCGATCTGGTGGCGGCCTTCGGCTACGACCTCGCTGCGGCGAGCCGGCATTACCTGACCCTGGGCCGCCGGGAAGGGCGGGCGGCTGGCAGCTTCGACCCGCTGGCCTATCTGGCCGCCAACCCCGACCTCGCCGCCGTCTTCGGCACCGACACCACGGCCGCCACCCGCCATTATCTGTCCAGCGGCCAGCGGGAGGGGCGCAGCACCCGGTTCGACGGCTACGGCTATCTGGTGTCGAACCCGGATCTGGCGTCGGCCTTCGGGCTGGACCCGTCGGCGGCGGCCCGCCATTACGTGACCGCCGGCCGGACCGAGGGGCGCAGCATCACCTTCGACAGCCTGGCCTATCTGGCGGCCAACCCCGACCTCGCCGCCGCCTTCGGCACCGACACCGCGCGGGCGGCCGGCCATTACCTGTCCAGCGGCCGGCGGGAGGGGCGCAGCACCAGCTTCGACGCGCTGTCCTATCTGGCGGCCAACCGCGACCTCGCCGCCGTCATCGGCAACGATCCCGTGCGGGCGGAGGAGCATTACATCCGCTATGGCCGGCTGGAGAACCGCAGCACCAGCTTCAACGCCCACGACTATCTGCTGGCCAACCCGGAGCTGCTGAGCGTCTTCCTGGGCAGCGAGCAGCAGGTGAAGCTCTATGTCGTCCTCTACGGCAACACGCCGCGGCGCGATGCCGCCGGCTTCGACGCGCTGAGCTATCTGGCCGCCAACCCGGATCTGGCAGCAACCTTCGGCACCGACACCGCGGCCGCCACCGCCCATTACCAGTCGACCGGACAGGCGGCCGGGCGCCCGACCCAATTCAACGCGCTTGCCTATCTGATGGCCAACCCCGACCTCCAGCGCGCTTTCGGCAGCGACCAGCAGCAGGCGCTGGTCCATTTCATCCAGTATGGCCGCAACGAGCCGCGGCCCAACCCGATCGGCTATGTCCGCCCGTCCACGGCCGGATTCGCCGTGGCCGGCGATGGGATGCTGGCGGCGGGGCTGGGGTGATCCGGGAGGCTCCCAGGAGACGGATGTCCTCCGGCCCGGTCAGAACCCCGTCTCGCGGATCAGCACCGACGCGGCCATGCGCCAGAAACGTTCGGCGATGCTGCGGGCCTCGCCCGCCACGCGGACGATGCCGCGGGTGACGCGCTCCGGCCCCTCCTGCCCAGAACCGGCTGAACCTGGCCCGGAGTTCGCCGGCCCGCCATTCACAGGTCTGATGTTCGCCGGTTCTACGTCCAGGGTGATGCGGTAGACCGCCTCCACCGGGGCGAGCGCGCTGCGGGCGGAACCGCCATGGGGCTGCTGGCCCGGCTGGGGCCCCGCCTGTCCCTCGACCGCCACCGGGCCGCCATTGACCGAGGCGAGCGCCGGCACGTCCAGAACCGACACGGCGACCGGGTCGACCGCCCGCACCTTCGCCGTGCGCCGGGGGGCCAGCGGATCGTCGGGGTGGAACTGCGCTCCGGCCCCCGGACTCAGCCGGTCGAAATCGCCTTCGCCGACATAGCCGACCAGTTCGCCGCTGCCCGGCGCCACCACCATCGCCAGCGGCAGCTTCGGGCCGATCCAGCGGCCGGGGATCAGCGCATCCTCCATGTCGCGCACGGTGCCCGACAGGGGGGAGCGCACCACCAGCCGGTCGCGGCTGTCGAGGATGCCCTGCCGCTCGGCCAGGGCGGCGGCCAGATCCTCTTCCATCGCCCGCACGCGGTCGAGCTGCTCGCGGCTGGCGGTCAGGCGGGCGATCTGCTCCTGCATCCAGTCGATGCGCAGTTCGGCCTGCCGCAGCTTGCCTTCCAGGTCGGGGGCGGTCAGGCGGAACAGCGGTTCGCCCTCCACCACGCTCTGGCCGCTGGCGACCAGCGTCTCCTCCAGCCGGGCGGGGAAGGGGGCGTAGACGGTGGCGAACCCCGACGCCCGCCAGACCACCGGCACCGACACGGTGGCGGTCACCGGCAGCAGGGTCAGCCCGACCGCCGCCGCCAGCCCGGCCAGCGTCAGCCCGGTGCGCAGGTTCACATGGAAACGGTCGCGCAGAGACCACCAGGCCTTGGCCTCGGTCAGGAAGGGGCGTGCGACGAACCAGCCGATCTCGATGGCGAACAACAGGATCCCCAGAACCTTGATGGCGACGTGGTAGACCAGCAGAGCGATGCCGAGGAACAGCACCAGCCGGTAGACCCAGGTGACGTAGGAATAGGCCAGCAGGATGCGGCGGCGCCCCGCCGGCATCTCCTCCGGCGGAGCCATGCCGAGGCCGAACAGCCATTCCCGCAGCTTCCAGCGCGCCATGGCGAAGGCGCGCTCCTGCAGGTTGGGCACGTCCAGCGCGTCGGACAGCAGGTAATAGCCGTCGAAGCGCATGAAAGGGCTGAGGTTGATCGCCAGCGTGGTGACCCAGCTGACCGTCGCCAGGAAATAGGCGGCGCTGCGCAGCGGTCCGTCGGGCAGGAAGCTCCAGGCCAGTGTGGCGAAGACGGCGATCGTCAGCTCGGTGGCCATGCCGGCGGCCCCCACCGCCAGCCGCTGCCGGCGCGACACCAGCCTCCAGGCGTCGGTGGTGTCGGTGTAGAGCACCGGCCACATCACCAGGAAGGCCACCCCCATGGTCGGCACCCGGCAGCCGAAGCGCTTGGCGGTGTAGGCATGTCCAAGCTCGTGGCAGATCTTGGTCCCCAGCAGGGTGACGCCGTAGAGCGCCAGCCCTTCGGGCGAGAAGAAATGCTGGAAGGTGTGCAGGAAGGCATCCCACTGCCGCGCCACCAGCAGCCCGGCCAGGAGCGCGGTCAGCAGCACCGCGACCATCCAGGCCCGGCTGTAGAGCGGCGCCACCAGCCCCACCGTCGCCGATAGGAAGCGGTCCGGCCGCACCAGCGGGATGCGGAAGAACAGGTAGTTGTGGATCAGCCACCAGAACCAGCCGGTGTGCCGCGCCGCCGCCTGGCGGGCCAGAAAGGCGGTGTCGGTGGCGACGGTCAGGTTGTTGGCCGCCAGGAACTGGTAGAAGCCGATGACGTCCTCGGCCGTCGGCTCGAACAGGCTCTGCTCCGCCACCGCCGCGGCGATGGCAAGCGGGTTGGCATGGTGCCAGTGGGCGATCAGCGCGAAGCCTTCCGGCCCGATGCGGAAATAGCGGTTGCGCACCGGGTCGTGGACGGTCCAGCCCGGCGCCCCGTCCTGTCCCGCCGGCGCCGGCAGCAGGGCCAGATCGTCACGCAGCCCCGGCAGCCGCACGGATGCCAGCGGATCGGCCGGGGCGGTGTCGACGGTGGGGGAAGCGGCGGGGGAGGCGGCGGGAGTGCCGGTCGGAATGAGGGCGATGGACACGGGAGTCCTCGGGGTTGCCGTCGGATTTGCCTTCGGGGCTGCCTGGGGGCGGCGCCTCAGATGCCCAGCGACTGGCGCAGCAGGGCCAGCGGGCGGCGGAACAGGTAAAGCGCCAGCGGCACGCGGTCGCCCAGGATCTTGGCGGTGCCGCGCAGGCCGATGCGGGGCGGGGCCTCTCCCGCGTCCAGCGCCGCCTTGACCCGGTAGGACAGCACGCCGGCGGCCGACAGGCCGGCTTCGTAGCTGGCATGGGTCAGCCGCGCCTGCAGGGGGTGGAGCGGATCGACGTTCAGGAACAGCTCCACCGGGGAGCCCGGTTCCAACACCAGGGCGTCGCCGACCGGCACCATGATGTCGATTTCCGGCGCCTGCGGGTCGGCCAGGGTCAGCACGCGTTCGCCCACCGAAACCGGCTTGCCCAGCCAGTCGTTGACGTCGGTGAAGACGGCGATGCCGGCACGCTCGGCCTTCACCGTCACCCGCTCCAGCAGGTCGCGGGCGAGCGCCATCTCGGCGCGGCGCAATTCCACCTGGGCGCGGAGCTGGGCGACGCGCGCCTTGGTCTGCGGGTCGGCGAAGGCGGCCTGCGAGGCGGTCAGCAGCTCGGCCTCCGCCTGGGTCAGCCCCTTGCGCGCCACCTCGAAGCGGCTGCGCAGGACGGTGGACTCGAAGCTGAACAAGGGCTGGCCGGCCGCCACCGGCTGGTTCGGCTGCACATGGAAGCGCTCGATCACGCCGTCCAGTGGGGCGGCGACGATCACCGGGTTGCTGGTCTGGATCTCGGCCGGGGCCAGGGTCGACATCGGCACCGGGATGGCGAGCGCGCCGCCGACGGCCAGCAGCACCAGCAGCGGCAGCAGGGCCCGGCGCAGCCCATGCCGCTTCGCCCGCTTGCCCGACAGCGCCCACCAGGCATGGCCGTAGCCTTCGGCCAGATGGCTCAGCAGCAGGATTTCGCCATCGGTCCAGGGCTCGTCACGGCCGAGCCACAGGCCGGCCAGCGGCGGCGCGGCCTTGGCCCGGCTTTCCGCCGCGGCGCCGGGCGCTGCTCCCTCGGGAGCCCCCCGCGGCGCTTCTTGCGGGGTTTCCGGCTTGCGCAGCGGGCACCACAGCACCTGCGCCGGTCCCCATTCACCCCAGGCGCTGCGCACGGAGGCGGGCAGGGTGGCGGGATCGACGACATGGACGCTGTTGGCGTCATCCCCGGTGGCGACGGCGCGCACCGCCTCCTCCAGCCATTGGGCGAAGGGGGCGTTCGGCTCCAGCACCGCGATGTTGGACACCGCCTCCAGCGTCGCCCGCCCGCGCTCGTCCACCGCCAGGAAGGCCGCCTGGCGATAGGCGATCAGCCGGCGGGTCTGGTTGACGATGTGATAGCGCAGCTCCGGCGCCGTCGCCTGCCGCCAGGCCTGCCGCTGCAATTCCAGCAGCATCAGCAGGCTGTTGACGGGTTGCGCACTTCCCTGCACCGCCCCTTGCGGTGCCCCCTGCGGCAGGGCGGGCTGCTGGGGCGGGGGCTGAGGTGAAGTCTGGGCCATGGCGGCGCTCATGGCTTCGCGGTTCCGGGCTTGGAGGGGCTTCCCTGACTTCCAGCCGGCAGCGAAGACACCGCCGGTTCCGGGAAGATGGCGGTGCCGCTCATGCCGGCGATCATGCCGGACGGAACGCCCTCGCCGATCAGCTTGGCGGTGACCTTCACCGACTGGCTGGCCGGATCGACCTTGGCACCGGGCAGCACGACCTCGCCAGGCAGGGTGGCGCCGGTCTCGTCGACGCGCAGGTCGAAGCGCTGCCCCGGCCTCAGCCACACCAGCCAGGAGGAGGGGACGATCAGCTCCACCTTCAGGTCGCGGTCGGACAGGATCTCCAGCAGCGGCGCGCCGGCGGCGACCGACTCATGCTCCTGGATGCGGCGTT
The DNA here is from genome assembly GCF_049472615.1 of Azospirillum sp. 11R-A. Lineage (NCBI taxonomy): Bacteria > Pseudomonadati > Pseudomonadota > Alphaproteobacteria > Rhodospirillales > Azospirillaceae > Azospirillum > Azospirillum sp. 11R-A. The sequence continues at coordinate 74,617 of NZ_JBCEBL010000026.1, forward strand.
CGACCGCCCGGCCGTCGAAGGGCGCCTTGATGTCGCAGCGCCGGGCCTGCACCTCGGCCTTGCGGACGTCGGCGCGGGCGACCTGGGCCTTGGCCTCGGCCAGTTGCACCTCCGCCTCGCCGATGGAGCGCAGGCTGTTGAGGCGCCGGTTGACCCGCGCCGTCACCTCTGCCGCGTTCAGCTGGGCGCGGGCGCCGTCCAGCTCCGCCTGATAACTGGAGCAGTCGAAGCCGACCAGCAGCTCGCCGGCCTTGAAGCTCTGGCCGGCATCGACGCTCATGCGGGCGATGCGGCCGGGGATCTCGGAGGAGAGGACGGCGTGCCGCCGGGCCTCGATCAGGGCACGGACCTGCCCCTGCGAAGCATCCTGGGCCACCGCCGGGGTGGAGGCGAGGCCCCCACCCAGCAGCGCGATCAGGAGAGCGGCGCCGACGGCAATGCCGGGCCGAGCGCCGGGACGGATCACAGCGACGCGAGCCGGTCGGCGGGCCCGCTGTCGGACTGCTGCTCTTGCGCCGAAAGGGTACGAACAGTGCATTCCCGCTGACTATCCTTCACACGATGGCAGAACCGCTCGGCCGCGGCGCGGTCGGCGAAGCCGCCTGCACGCAGCTGGACGATGGTCTTGCCGTCCTGGCTGCGCCGGCTGGCGATGTACAGGGCGCCAACCCCGTTGCCCTCCGTTCCCAGACGTTTGGCGATGATACCCCATTCCTGCCCGGCAAGCCTGTGGCTTGCGTAAGCCCCGAGTTCCGCCTGGATAACGGGAGAGAAGGAGGCCGTCGCAACCGGGGCGGCGGCCGGGACGGCGGTTTGTGCCGCCGGGGCAGGGATCTGAGCGGCGGCCGGAACCGGAGCGGGAACCGCCGCCGGGGCAGGAGCGGGGGAGGATGCGGGGACCGGCGAGGCGGAGGAGGCCGGCACGAAGGGGCTGGCGGAGACGGCAGACGGGGCGGCCGCGACCGGAACCGGCTTCGGCGTTTCCGGCTTGGGGGCTTCCGGCTTCACCGCTTCGGCCCTGCTGTCCGTCGGGGTGTCCTTCGGGACTTCCTGGGCGGCGGTCCTGGGCGCGGCCATCAGGTCCTTGACGCGCTGCATGCCGCTGGCGCGCTCCTGCCAGGAGGACAGGCCCCGGCTCACCGCCTGGGTCAGGGTCGGCAGATCGTCGGCGGCCATCGTCTCGGGCAGCGGGTCGACGCCGGCCGACACCATCACGCGGGAATAGGCGTTGTGCAGGTCGGCCAGCACCAGATCGCGGCGCAGGTCGGACAGCAGCGCCGTCACCTCCGACTGGATCACGCCAAGCTCGCCCACCTGCCCGGCCTCGCCGACGTTGGTGTATTGCGAGCGGATGCGGGTGTCGAGGTCGGCCTGCTCGGCGGTCAGGGCGAATTCCTGCTTCAGCTCGCGGTACTGCAGCACCGCCACATGCACCTGGCTCAGCACCGCCATGCTCAGCGCCTGACGGCGGAAGGCGACCAGCTCCTCCTGCGCCTCGGCATAGGACTTGGTGGCGGGAGCGGAGACCAGATTGATCAGGTTCCAGCTGATCCGCGCGCCGTAATCGGCCCAGCGCTGGTTCAGCAGGAAGCTGTTGCTGTCGTAGCGCAGGGCGGCGTTGACGTCGATGCCCGGCAGCAGCTTCAGCAGCGACCGCCAGGTCTCGTCGGCGGAGATGCGCTGGTTGTAGCTTTCCTCCAGCAGCTCCGGCCGGTTCAGCAGGGCGTAGGTCTCCAGAGCCTCGGCGCCGACATCCAGCTTGGGCGGCGACTGCATGACGCTGGCCGCCGGCATCTCGATCTCGAACGGCTCGCCCGGCGGCAGGCCCATCAGCGCGCCCAGCTGCGACTTCGACGCCACCAGCTCGCGGCGCAGCGACTGCAGCTGGCGCAGCGTCTCGACCAGGGTGCGGGTGTAGTTCAGAGCCTGCAACGGTGCCTGGACGCGCAGCGCCTCCAGCGTGCGGGCGTCGCGGCGGGCACCCTCGACCCGCTTCTCCAGCGGCGCCAGCCGCTTCAGCAGCCGCTCGGCGGCGACGGCGCGCCAATAGGCGGTGCGCACGTCCTGCATGATGCCCTGGACGACGCGGCGGCGGCGCTCGTCGGCGATCAGCACCAGATTGGCGTTCTGCCGCGCCCGCAGATAGCTGACGCCGAAGTCCAGCACGTTCCAGGTGAAGGCGAGGTCGCCGGTGCGGCGGTGCCTGTCGGTGGCGGTGGTGCTCTCGCCCGTCCGCCGGCCGGTGGCGAGGTTCAGGCTCTCCGACCCGGCGTCGTTGTTGCGCCCGACATAGCCGGCCGCCGCCACCACGCGCGGCAGCATGTCATAGCGCGACAGGTCCAGCTGGTCGGTGGCGACCGCCACCTCCATCAGCTTCACGCGTTCGTCGAGGTTGTACTTGATGGCCCGCGCCATCGCCTCGTCCATCGAGACCGCCTTGGTCAGCGGCTCCTGCGGGGTCAGCACGACACCCAGATCCTTGCGGACGCGCGCCAGATTCTCCTCGGCCGTCAGCGGCTCGGGTTTGACCGCGCAGCCCGCGGCCAGCAGGGATGCCGTCAGGACGGCGACGGGAACCACCGAAGAAAGCAAGCGGCGGCGGAGGTGAGCGGTCGAAGTCTTCATGGTGGGAGCAATTCCGTTCGGCGGAAAAGGATTGGAGAAGGAAAAAGCGACGCGGGAATGAGAAGGACGGCGGGAAGGGCCCTGGATGAGGACGATGGGTGGGGAGCCGGGCCGCCGTCAGGCGGCCCAGCTGTCGGGCAGGACGTGGCTGGCGAGTGCGGCCAGCAGGTCGGCGGCGCCGGCCGGGCCGCCATGGGCGCGGGCGACCTGACGGGCGAAGCCGGGGGAGGCCGGCATGATCTCGGCGCGGGTGTCCGCTCCGCGCTCCGCCGGCCGGCCGCTGCCGTCCGCCGGGGTGCCGCCGCCATCCTCGGGAGCGCCCTGGTTTTGCGGCTGGCCCTGCTGCTCGCCCTGGCCCTGGCCCTGACCCTGACCTTGCTGGCCCTGGCCTTGCTGACCCTGTTGGCCCTGGCTCCCCGGCTGTCCGGCCGTCGGGCCGCGGCCCTGCCCGGTGCCGAGGCCGGCCCCCCGGTCCTGGCCTTGGCCCTGAAGCTGGCCCTGACCGTTGTTCTGGCGGGTGCCCTGCGTGCCGGTCTGGCCGGGAGTGCCCTGGCCGGTGGTGCCGGTGCGCGTCGCGCCGCCCGTGCCGGTCGTGGTGCCGGTGGCGGTTCCCGTGTTGCTTCCGGTCCCCGTGCCGGTCCCTCCGGGCGTGCCGCCAATGCCAGTGCCGGTGCCGCCGAGGCCCGTGCCGCCCAGGTTGCCGCCGCCAATGCCGCTGCCCAGCCCGCCACCAAAACCGCCACCGAGACCACCGAGGCCACCGCCCAAACCGCCACCCAGTCCGCCACCGAGGCTGCTTCCCCCCAGTCCGCTGCTGGAACTGCCGGAGCCGGAGGAGCCGCCGCCGATGCTGTTGAGCGTCACCGACCGGCCGGCATCCGTGCTGGACGAGCTGCCGCTGACGCTGCCCAAAGTCACCGACCGGCCGGCGTCCGTGCTGGAGGAGCTGCCGCTGACGCTGCCCAGCGTCACCGACCGGCCGGCATCCGTGCTGGACGAGCTGCCGGGGATGCCGGCGTTGCCGCTGCTGCCACCGCCCGGCAGGCTCGGCCCGGACCCGCCGGTGCCGCCCAGCCCGCTGCCGGACGACGAGCCGTTGGAGGATGGACCGTTCGACGAGGAACCGAGCACGGAGCTGCTGGACTGCGACGGACCGTTGCCACTGCCGGTGACCGGCGTGCTGGTCACCGGGGTGTTGGTCGTGTTGGTGGGGGATGTGGTCGTCGTCGTGACGCGGGCCACCGCGACCGTCACCGTGGTCGCGGCGGAGCTGTTGCCGACGAGGTCGCGGGCCTGGATGCTGATCGACCGGCTGGTCGCCGTGCCGGCGAAGCTCGGGTCGCTGGCGCTCGACCGCAGCCCGATCGCCCGTACCGCCGCCTGATAGTCGGCGGCCGAGGCCACGCCGGTCAGCACGATGCCGGCGCCGTCGCGGGTCGCGGTGATGCCGGCCGGCAGGGCGCCGATCACCAGCTCGTCGCCGCTGCGGGCGTCGGTCAGGGTGACCGTCACCCGGTTCAGCGAGCTGGCATCCGACAGCGACACCGCGGTTCCCAGCGTCGCCGTGCCGCCGGCATTCAACGTCGGATTGGTGCCGCCGGACACCGTCGGGGCCTGGGTGTCGACCGTCAGGCTCAGCGTGCCCGAGCGGCCGATGTTGCCGGCGCGGTCGGTGGCGGTGGTGACCACGCTGTGGCTGCCGTCGGCCAGCGGGGCGGTGACGGCGAAGCTCCAGCGGCCGTCGCTGCCGGTCGTGGCCGTGCCGACGGCGACGCCGTCGACGATGACGGTGACCGTGCTGTTCGGATCGGCGCTTCCGGTCAGGGTCGGACGGCTGGTGGAGATGGCGTTGGCCGTGTTGTCGACGCCGGAGATCGCCGGGGTCGACAGCACCGGCGCCGTGGCGTCGATGGTCAGCGTCAGCGCCGCCGAGGTGCCGCTGCTGTTGCCGGCGCTATCGGTCGCCCGGCTGGTGACGGCATGGGTGCCATCGGCCAGCGGGGTGGCCGGCGTGAAGCTCCAGCTGCCGTCGGAGCCGGCGATGGTGGTGCCGACCGCCACGCCGTCGACCAGGACGGTGACGGTGGATCCGGCTTCCGCCGTGCCGCCCAGGGTCGGGCGGTTGAGGTTGGTCACCCCGTCGGTGGCGGAGGTGCCGGTGTCCTGCCCGGGCGCCAGCACCGGGGCCGAGGGGGTATCCGGCGCCACGGTGTCGACCAGGACGTTCTGCAGGCCCGGCAGGCCGGTCAGCGCCGTGGGCAGCGGGAGGCCGGCCTTGTCGGCAATGCCGCCGCCGTTGAGGTTCAGCCCGGTGACGGCGATGCCGTCGCCGTCGCTGTCGCCCGCCTGCACCACATAGTCGAAGCGCAGGATCGTCCCGCTGCTGCCCGTGGGGGTGTAGACCGCCTGACGGGTCTGGCCGCCGATGTCCAGCGTGATCGTCGGGGTGCCGTTGACGATCACCACCTCGCTGGCCTGGATGTAGAAGCTCAGCGTCTTGCCGAGGCCGTACACGCCGTCGTTGGGCACGACGACGCTGCGGATCGCCGGCGCCGTGGTGTCGATGGCGATGTCCTTGTTCAGCCCCAGCGACCGCACGTCGCCCGGCATCGTCAGGGTCAGGATGCCGGCGTTGCCGGCATTGTCGGTGATCGATCCCGCCAGGGCCGAGGTGCCGACGGCGTCCAGGTCGGCGGCGGTGTCGCCGGCCTGGACCGTGTAGGTGAAGGTCAGCGTGCTGGTGCCGGCCCCGCTGCTGTAGGCGGCGGTGCGGCCGGTGTTCAGCGCCAGCGTCGGCGTGCCGCTGACCGCCACCGCCTCGCTGAAGGTCACCTGGATCGAGATGGTCTGGCCGGTGGTGTAGGTGCCGTTGTCGGTGCTGGAGGTGACGTTGGTGACGGTGGGCGGGAGGCTGTCGATGCGCACGCCCGCCATGCTGGCGATGCCGTTCAGCGTGCGGATGGCGCTGTTGCCGACCAGATCGGCGATGCTGCCGCCGCTGATCGAGCCGCCGATGCCGATGCCGTCGGTATCGACCAGATTGCTGCCGACGGTGTAGCGGAAGGTCAGTGCCGTGCCGCCCGAGCCCGACAGGTAGGCCGCCTGCACCACCGTGCCGTTGTCCAGCGTGATGCCGAAGCCCGGCGTGCCGGTGACGGCGACCGCTTCGGAGAAGGTGACGGTGACGTCGATGGTCTCGCCGGCCCGGTAGGTGCCGTTCACCGCCGAGACGGCGGTGACCGTCGGGGCCGTGGTGTCGATGGCGATGTCCTTGGTCCCGGCCAGCGACGACCCGCTGCCGGTCGCCGGCAGGGTCAGCGTCGCGCTGTTGCCGGCGATGTCGGCGATGGTGCCCGACAGTGCCGCGGTGGAGGCGTAGTCGAGGTCCGACGCGGTGTCGCCGGCCTGCACGACGTAGGTGAAGGTCAGCGTCGTGCCGCCCGACCCGCTGGCGTAGGTCGCGGTCCGGCCGGTGCCCAGCGCCAGGGTCGGCGTGCCGGTCACCGTCACCGCTTCGGAGAAGACGACCTGGATCGACACGGTGTCGCCGGCCTTGTAGGTGCCGTTGGCGGTCGAGGCGGTCACCGACGACACCGTCGGCGCCGTGGTGTCGACCGTCACCGACAGGCTGGACGAGGCGGTGGAGGTGTTGCCGGCGGTGTCGGTCGCCTTGACGCTGAGGCTGTGCGTGCCCTCCGCCAGGGTGGAGCTGGTGATGGTCCAGCTGCCCGAGCCGTCGGCGGTCGTCGTGCCCAGCACGGTGGTGCCATCGGTGTCGTACAGCGTCACCGTGGATCCCGCCTCCGCCGTGCCGCTGACGGTCGGGGTGGCGGTCCGGGTGATGCCGTCGCTGCTCGACGTACCGGTGTCGCTGGCCGGCGCCAGGACCGGCGTGCCCGGCGCGGCCGGCGCCGTGGTGTCGATGGTGATCGGCAGGCCGGTCGAGGCGGTCGAGGTGTTGCCGGCGGCGTCGGTCGCCTTGGCGGTGATGGTGTGGCTGCCCGGCGTCAGGGTGGAGACCGTGATCGACCAGTTGCCGCTGCCGTCCGCCGTGCCGGTGCCGATCAGCGTGGTGCCATCGGTGTCGTACAGCCGGACCGTGCTGTTCGGCTCCGCCGTGCCGGTGAAGGTCGGGGTGGCGTTGCCGGTGATGTCGTCGGTGTTGGACGTGCCGGTGTCGGTGCCGGCGGTCATGTCGGCCGCGCTCGGCGCGTTGGGCGCCGTGGTGTCGATGACGATCGCCTTGTTGGCCCCCAGCGAGTTGGCCGCCCCCGGCGTCGCCAGCGTCAGGATCGCGGCGAGGCTGGTGGAGCTGTCGACGATGGTGCCGCCGCCCAGGGCCAGAGCCGCGGTGGAGGCGTAGTCGAGGTCGGCGGAGGTATCGCCGGCCTGCACGGTGTAGGTGAAGCTCAGCGTGGTGGTGCCCGACCCGCTGGCGTAGGTCGCGGTCCGGCCGTTGTTGCCCAGCGCCAGCGTCGGCGTGCCGGTCACCGTCACCGCCCGGTTGAAGGTGACGGTGATCGTGATGGTGTCGCCGGCCTTGTAGCTGCCGTCGGCGGTGCTGGCGCTGACCGACGAGACGGTCGGGTTGACCAGCGAGGTCAGGACGAGGTCGTTGCCGGTGCCGCCGACGTAATCGACCGTGTAGAGGTCGTTGTTGCTGCTCAGCGTGGCGCCCTGCGCCAGCCCCGACAGGGTGCTGGACACCGCCCCGGCGCCGGTCTGGTCGATCACCCTGTAGGTGGCGGCGTTGACGGCGGTGAAACCGTTGACCCGGATGACGGTGACGGCGCTGGAGCCGCTGGACAGCGTGACGCCGCCGCTGACGATCACCTGGTCGTAGTCGGTGCCGGCGGTGGTGGCGCCGGCGATCTCGACCGCCAGGGTGCCGCTCAGCGACAGGTTGCCGTTGACGGTCAGGCTGCCGATGCCGTTGCTGATCCCGGCGATGCCGGGCGCCAGGGTGGCGCCGGACGCGACCATCAGCGTGTTGGACGAGCTGGCGGCGAAGATCGAGCCGGTGCCTCCCAGCGTCGCCCCCGACGCCACCGAGACGGCGCTGGTGCCGCCGAGCGCCCCGGTCACCAGCAGGGTGCCCACCGACACGGTGGTCGGTCCGGTGTAGGTGCTGGTGCCCGACAGGGTCAGCGTGCCGCTGCCCGTCTTGGTCAGGCCGTCGCTGCCGCCGATGGCACCCGACAGCGTCACGGCGACGCCGGTGTCGATGGTGGCGCCGTTGACCCCGGTGTCGAGGACGTTGTCGATGGTGCCCGCCCCGGTCACCGTCAGCGTGCCGCCGTTCAGCGTCACCGTGCCGGCGCCCAGGTTGGCGTCGCCGGCCACGCTCAGCGTGCCGCCGTCCCGCACCGTCATGGTGCCGGTGAGGCTGCTGCTGTTGGTGCCCGACAGGGTCAGGGTGCCGGTGCCCCGCTTGTAGAAGTCGCCGGAGCCGCTGAAGGTGCCGGAGAAACTGGTGCTGGTGTTGTTGCTGCCGGCCTCCAGCGTGTTGGCGCCGATCGAGACGCTGCCGTCACCCGCCAGAGAACCCAGCGACAGGCTGGCCGCAGTCGAACTCAGGGTCGCGCCGGTGGCCACCGTCACCGCGCTGCCGCTGCCGACGGTGCCGCTGCCGCTCACCGCCAGCGTGCCGGCGGAAACGGTGGTCGAACCGGTGTAGCTGTTGGCGCCCGACAGGGTCAGGGTGCCGGTGCCGATCTTGGTCAGGCCGCTGCTGTTGGTGGAGGAGATCACGCCGGAGAAGGTCGTGTCGCTGTTGGCGCCGCCAACCGTCAGGCGGTAGCTCAGCACCACGTTGCCGGAGCCGCTCAGCGATCCGATGGTCTCGGTGCCGCTGCCCAGCGACAGGGTGGCGCCGGTCGCCACCGTCACCGCGCTGCTGTCGCCGATGGCGCTGCCGCCCGCCGCCGCCAGCGTGCCCGCCGACACCGTGACGGCGCCCGTGTGGGTGTTGGTCCCGGACAGGGTCAGGGTGCCGCTGCCCGACTTGGTCAGCGCCCCCGACCCCGACAGCACGCCCGACAGCGTCGCGGCCGCCGAGTTGCTGATCGTCGACCCCGACGACACTGCGATGGCGTTGGCGATGGTGGTGGCGCCGGTGATCGACAGGGTGCCGCCCGACAGGGTCGTCGTGCCGGACCCCAGGCTGGCGGCGGCGGCGACCGACAGCGTGCCGGACGACACCGTGATGCCGGTCATGCTGTTGGTTCCGCCCAGCACCAGCGCGCCGGTGCTGGTGCTCGCCACCGTCAGCGAGCCGTTCGACACCGCGCCGTTCAAGGTCAGGGCCTCGGTGATGGTGTTGTTGACCGTCCGGGTCGTGCCGCCCAGATCCACGGTGCCGGTGAAGGTCAGCGCCGCCGAACCGGACATCGTCATCGTGCCGCCCAGCACGAGGTTGTTGGCGAGCGTCCGCGCGGTGGACCCCGATCCGCGCACCTTGCCGCCGTCGATCGTCAGCGTCCCGGTTCCCACCGCGGTGTCGCTGCCGAACTGCAGGATGCCGCTGCCCAGCGTCGTGCCGCCCGTGTAGGTGTTGGTCCCCGAAAGCCCCAGGACATTGCCGGCGTTGGTGCTGGCGATGCTCAGCCCGCCGCTGCCGGAGACGGTGCCGGTCAGCGTGACCGAGCCGGACGAGACGTCGACGGTGCCGCCGCCGCTGCCGAGCGCGACGGCGATTCCGCTGTTGAAGGCCGCCGTCGAGGCCAGCGTGCCGCCGTCCAGCGTCAGCGTCGTCTGGCCCAGGCTGGCGGACGCCCCCACCGCCAGGGTTCCCGTGGTCACCGTGATCCCGCTGACCCCGGAGCCGGAGGTGTTGTTGGTCCCGGACAGCGTCAGCGTCCCGCTGCCCGACTTGGTCAGCGTGCGGGTGTTGCCGGTGATGTTGCCGCTGATCGTGACGGCCGCGTCGGTCTGGACCGTGGCGTCGCCGGTCAGGGCGACGGCGTTGTCGATGGTGGTCGCGCCCGTGACCTGCAGCTTGCTTCCGGCCGCCAGGTTGACCGCGCCGGTTCCCAGATTGCCGTCGGCGGCGATGCTGATCGTGCCGGCGGAAACCGTGGTCTGCCCGGTGTAGGTGTTGGTGCCCGACAGGGTCAGCGTGCCGTTGCCCGTCTTGGTCAGGCCGTCGCTGCCGCCGATGGCGCCCGACAGCGTCACGGCGACGCCGGTGTCGATGGTGGCGCCGTTGACCCCGGTGTCGAAGGCGTTGTCGATGGTGCCCGCCCCGGTCACCGTCAGCGTGCCGCCGTTCAGCGTTACCGTGCCGGCGCCCAGGTTGGCGTCGCCGGCCACGCTCAGCGTGCCGCCGTCCCGCACCGTCATGGTGCCGGTGAGGCTGCTGCTGTTGGTGCCCGACAGGGTCAGGGTGCCGGTGCCCCGCTTGTAGAAGTCGCCGGAGCCGCTGAAAGTGCCGGAGAAGCTGGTGCTGCTGTTGTTGCTGCCGGCCTCCAGCGTGTTGGCGCCGATCGAGACGCTGCCGTCACCCGCCAGCGACCCCAGCGACAGGCTGGCCGCAGTCGAACTCAGCGTCGCGCCGGAGGCCACCGTCACCGCGCTGTCGTTGCCGACGGTGCCGCTGCCGCTCGCCGCCAGCGTGCCGGCGGAAACGGTGGTCGAACCGGTGTAGCTGTTGGCGCCCGTCAGGGTCAGGGTGCCGGTGCCGATCTTGGTCAGGCCGCCGGTGCCGGACAGCACGCCGGAGAAGGTCGTGTTGCTGTTGGCGCCGCCGGTGGTGAGGGTATAGACCCCCAAGGTCACAGTGCCGGAGCCGCTCAGCGATCCGATGGTCTCGGCAGCGCCGAGCGACAGGGTGGCGCCGCTGGACACTGTGACGGCATTGCTGTCGCCGATGGCGCTGCCGCCCGATGCCCTCAGGGTGCCGGCGCTGACGGTGGTGGCGCCGGTGTAGGTGTTGGTCCCCGACAGGGTCACCGTGCCGGCGCCGCTCTTGGTCAGGGCACCGCTGCCGCTGACGATGCCGGACAGGGTCAGGGCGTTGGCGGTCTTCACCGTGCCGTCGTTGCTGCCGATGGCGATGGCGTTGGTCAGCGTCTGGCTGGACGCCGTGGTGGTCAGCGTGCCGCCGTTCAGCGTGATGGTGCCGCTGCCGATGGTGCCGGTGGTGCCCAGCTCCACCTCGCCGCGCAGCGTGATGCCGCCGGACCAGCTGTTGCCGGCATTGCTCAGGGTCAGCTTGCCGCTGTCGAGCTTGGTCAGGCCGCCGCTGCCGGTGATGGCGCCGGACAGGGTGACGGCGTTGGCGTTGGTGATGCTGCTGTCGGACGACAGGGCGATGGCGTTGTCGATGGTGGTGGCGCCGGTGACAACCAGGATACCGCCGGCCATCGTCACCGTATCGGTGCCCAGGTTGGCGTCGCCCGCCACCGACAGGGTGCCGGCGCTGACGGTGATGCCGGAGATGCCGGTGCCGACCGTGTTGTTGGTGCCGGACAGCGTCAGCATGCCGCTGCCGGTCTTGGTCATCGTCTTGGTGTTGCCGGAGAGGGCGCCGCTGACGGTGGCGTCGGCGCTGGTGTCGATGGTGGCGTTGCCGCTGAAGGCGATGGCGTTGCTGATGGTGGTCGCGCCGGTGACCGCCAGCGTGCTTCCCGCCGCCATCGTCACCGTGCCCGCCATCAAGGCGTTGTTGTCGGCAACCGACAGCGTGCCCGCCGACACCGTGACCCCGCCGGTCAGCCCGGTCTTGTTGGTCGTGTTCGACAGCGTCAGAGTGCCGGTGCCGGTCTTGGTCAGCGCCTTGGCGCCGCCGGAGAAGGCACCCGACATCGTGACCGCGTCGTCCGTCCGGATGGTCGCCGCACCCGACAGCGCGACGGCGTTGGCCAGGGTCGTCGCCCCGGTCACCCGCAGGGTGGAACCACCGCTCAGCGACAGTCCGCCCGAACCCAGAGTGCCGGCCGCCGCAATCGAAAGCACGCTGTTGCTGTCGATGGTGGTCGTGCCGCTGTAGCTGCCGGTGCCGGACAGGACGATCGAATTGCCGTTGGTGCCGTCGTCGTTGCCGATCGTCAGGCTCCGGGCGCCACCCGTTTCCGAAATGGTGCCGGAGAAGGTGATCACGGCGCCGTTCGCCATCAGATAAGCGGGGGCATCCGTCCGCAGATGCGCATTGCCGGCCAGGACGATGTTGTTGGAGATGGTTCGCGTGCCGCCGCTGACATAGAGCTGGGCACCATCGTTCAATGTGATGGTGCCGCTGCCGAAGGTTCCGGTGCTGTAGGCCTCAAGCTTTCCATTGACGGTTATGTTGCCGGTGAAATCGTTGGCGTTCCAAAGATTCACGTATTGGGAGCCGGTCTGGGTCAGCGCGCCGGACCCGGTCAGGGCGCCCTTCAGCGTCAATTGGGTGCTGCCGAGCGATTGCAGCGTGCCGCCGCCCGATGCCACGACGACGGCGTTCGACAGCTCGATGTTGGCTTGTGACGATGTGCCGACATTGGTGGTGCCGCTGACGGTCTGCGCGGTCGAGAGCGTACCGCCGTCCAGGGTGATCGTGCCGGTGCCGATCGAGGTCGGGCTGCCGACCGCCACGGTTCCGGCAGTGATGGTGGTGGCCCAGCTATAGCCGCTGTTGCCGCTGTTCGACAGCGTCAGCATGCCGGTGCCGGCCTTGGTCAGCGTGAGGGCGTTGCCCGAAACCGCGCCGGAAACCGTGATGTTGGCGTTCGCCTGGATCGTTGAATTCGCGGTCAGGGCGATGGCGTTGTCGATGGTGGTGGCACCGGTGACGGCCAGGGTGCCGCCGGCCATCGTCACCGTGCCGGTGCCCAGGTTGGCGTCGCCCGCCACCGACAGCGTGCCGGCGCTGACGGTGATGGTGTTGATGCCGGTGTTGCCGCTGGCGGTGTTGTTGGTGCCGCCCAGCACCAGCGCGCCGGCGCCGCTCTTGGTCAGGGCCGCGGTGTCGGTGCCGTTGTCGGCCAGGGTCGAGTTGATCGTCAGCGTGTCGCCGGTGTCGACGCTGACGCCGAAGCTGTTGCCCAGCGTGAAGCCGTTGCCGGTGATGGTGATCGACCGGCTGTCGGTGTCGCTGTTCATCGCCAGCGTCACGCCGCTGCGCACCGTCAGCGTGCTGGGCAGCGTGATGGTGCCGCTCAGCGTGCTGGCGAAGCGGATGGTGATGTTGCCCGACATGTTGTTGGCGAGCGCGATCGCTTCCTGCAAATCCAGGCCGCCGCCGTCGGCCTTGTCGGCCGCATAGGTGCCGGCCGGCGCACTGCTGTCGATGGCGGTGACGTCGACCACGAGGTCGTTGGTCACGCTGATGCTGAAGGTCTTCTCGTAGGTGGCGGTGCCGTCGCTGACCCGGACGCGGACCGAATAGCTCTGCCCGCCGGTCAGGGTGGCGGCGTCGTTCGCCCGCAGCGAGGTGCCGGAGATGTTGAACAGCGCGTTGTCGGTGTCGCCGCTGCCGCTGACCAGCGTGTAGGTGAGGGTCTGGCCGGTGTCGGCGTCGGTGGCCGACAGGGTGCCGACCACGCCATTGGTGCCCTCGAAGATGCTGATCGAGCTGTTGGACAGGGCGACGTCGCTCGGCGCGTCGTTGATCGAGCTGGCGGTGACCACCGTGCTGGTGTTGGCGCTGCTGCTGCTCGTGCCGTCGCCGGCGGTCAGGCTGAAGGTGGTCTGCACCGTGGTGCCGGGCGCCACCTGGTTGTTGGTGGGGGTGAAGACCAGCGCCTGCAGCAGGGTCTGCAGCCCGCCCGGCGTGGTGGCGGTCAGGGTGTAGTTGCCGGCCGTGCCGGTCAGCCCGCCGCCGGCGCTCGACAGCGTGCCGTTGGCCGCGGTGTAGGTGATGGTGACGGTGAAGGTGCCGGTGCTGTCGTCGGCATCCGTCACCGTCACGCTGGCGAAGGGCGTGGCGGTGGCGTTGTCGTCGACCGTGCCGGCGGTGGTGAAGGTGCCGCCCAGCACCGGCGCCTGGTTGGACGGCCCGGTCAGCACGACGTCGTTGCTGTTGGTGCCGGCGGCATAGCTGATGGTGATCGACCCGCTGTTCAGGGTCAGCGCGGCGCCCGACGCCAGCCCGGTGAAGGTGCCGGTGACGGCGTCGCTGCCATCGTTGGAGATGATGGCGAAGCTGTCGCCGCTGGCCGTCTTCACCGGCGTGTAGCTGCCGCCGGCGGTCAGGGTGGCGCTGCTGACGTTCACCGCCCCGGTGACGTTCACCTGATCGTAGCTGCTGGTGCTGGCCAAATCGACTGCCAGGGTACCGCCGGACTGGATGGTCAGGCCGCCGTGGACGGCCAGGGTGCCGACGCCATTGTTGGTGCCGGCGATGCCCGGCGACAGCGTGCCGCCCGACTGCACGGTCAGGCCGCCATTGACGGTGCCCGTGCCTGCCAGCGTGCCGCCGCTACCCACCGTGACCGCGCCGGCAGAAGCGCCGTTCAGGGTGCCGGTGACGATCAGCGTGCCGGCGCTGACGGTGGTGGTGCCGGTGTAGGTGCCGGTGCCGGACAGGGTCAGCGTGCCGGCGCCCGACTTGGTCAGGTTGTTGGCTCCGCTGATGACGCCCGACAGGGTGAGCGCGTTGCCGGTGCCGACGCTGACGGTGCCGTGGCCGCTGCCCAGCGCGATGGCGTTGGCCAGCGTGACGGCGCTGCCGGTGGCGGCCAGCGTGCCGCCGTCCAGCGTGATGCTGGCGCTGCTGATGTTGCCGGACCCTGTGATCGACAGGGTGCCGTCGCTGACAGTGGTGGTGCCGGTGTAGTTGTTGGTTCCGCTCAGCACCACCGTGCCGGCGCCGACCTTGGTCAGGTTGTAGGCGCCGGACACCGTGCCGCTGATCGTCAGCGTATCGCCGCTGTTGTAGGAGCCGATGCTGGCGTCCGCCCCCAGGGTGACGGAGCCGGTGATGGTGGCCGTTCCGCCATTGACCTTTACCGCACCGATCCCGGACGACACGCCGATGCCGCTGATCGTCAGGTTTTCGGCGATGGTCAGACCGGTGTCGATGCGCAGGGTGGCGCCGCTGGCGACGGTGGTGCCCGCGGCGGCGGTGCCCAGCGCGTTGGCGTGGGTGATGTACAGGATGCCGGCGCTGACGGTGGTGGCGCCCGTATAGGTGTTGTCGCCCGACAGGGTCAGCATTCCGCCGCCGGTCTTGGTCAGGTTGAAGCCGGTGCCGCTGACCACGCCCGACAGGGTCAGGCCGGTGCCCGACACGCCGATGGTGGTGTTGGCGCCCATGGCGACGGTGCCGCTGACCGTGGCGCTGCCGCTGGTGATCTGCAGGGCGCCGCCCGACGACACGCCGGTGCCGGAGACGGTGAGGTTCTCCGCCAGCGCGATGCCGTTGGCGACGACCAGGGTGGCGCCGCTCGCCACCGTCGTGCCGCCGGCGGTGCCGCCGAGCGCGTTGTTGTGCCCGGCGACCAGCGTGCCGGCCGACACGGTGGTGGCGCCGGTGTAGGTGTTGGCGCCCGACAGGGTCAGCGTGCCGGTGCCCGCCTTGGTCAGGGCGTTGCTGCCGTCGATCACGCCCGACAGGGTGAGGTCGCTGGTGGTGGTGACGGTGGTGTCGGCGTTCAGCGTGACGGTACCGCTGACGGTGTTGGTGCCGCTGGCGCTGACCAGCGCGCCGCCCGACGACACGCCGCTGCCCGACAGGGTCAGGTTCTCGGCGATGGTGATGCCGCCCGACAGGGAGAGGGCGGCGCCGTCCGCCACCGTGGTGCCGCCGGCGGTGCTGCCCAGCGCGTTGGCGTTGCTGACGGTGACCGTGCCGGAACTGATGGCGAAGGCGCCGCTGAAGCTGCTGTTGTTGCCGGACAGGGTCAGGTTGCCGGAGGCGGCCTTGGTCAGGGTGCCCGATCCGCTGATGGCGCCGGACAGGGTGACGCTGCCGCTGGGCGCGACGCTGATGCTGCCGCCGCTGCTGCCGACGGCGATGGCGTTGTCGATGGTGCCGACGGCGCCGCTCAGCCGCAGGGTGCCGCCGTTCAGCGTCAGGGTGCCGGCGCCGAGATTGCTGTCGGAGGTCGCGACCAGCCAGCCCCTGGTGACGGTGATGCCGCCGGCGAAGCCGGTGCTGTTGGCGGTGCCGTCCAGCGTCAGGTTCCTGCTGTCGGCATCGGCGTTCAGAATCAGGCTGCCCGACGAGGTGCCGGTGATGGCGCCGCTGAAGGTCCCGTTGGTCGACTGCTTGACGGTCAGGGCGTTGCCGCCCAGCGCCAGCGTGGCGCCGCTGACCCCGGTCAGCGTGCCGATGGTCTCGGTCGCCGCCGACAGCTTCAGCGTGGCGCCGCTCGCCACCGTCACGGCGCTGCCGTCGGCGAGCGCGGTGCCGGCGCTGCTGTTCAGCTCCAGCGTGCCGGCGCTGACGGTGGTGGTGCCGGTGTAGCTGTTGGCCCCGGTCAGGGTCAGGGTGCCGCTGCCGGCCTTGGACAGGCCGCCGGTGCCGCTGACGATGCCGTCGAAGCTGGTGCTGCTGTTGTCGCCGCCGGTGGTCAGCGTGTTGCCGCCCAGCGTGACGGCGCCGCTGCCGGTCAGCGACCCGATGGTCTCGCTGCCGGACAGGTTCAGCGTGGCGCCGCTCGCCACCGTCACCGCGCTGCTGTCGCCGATGCCGCCGCTGACCGTCAGGGTGCCGGCGCCGACTGTGGTGGCGCCGCTGTAGTCGTTGCCGCCGCTCAGCGTCGCCGTGCCGGCGCCGGTCTTGGTCACTGCGCCGCTGCCGGAGATTTTGCTGGTGACGGTCAGCGTGTCGCTGCTGCCGTTGCTGAGGGTCAGCGCCGTTCCGGTCGACACGGTGATGGTGCTGCCGGCGATGGTCAGGCCACTGGCGGCGTCGGCGTCGAAGGTCAGGTTCTCCGTCACCGCGAGGTCCGAGCCCAGCGTGATGCTGCCGTTGGCCAGCCCGCCGGCGAACTTGATGGTCTGGGTGCCGGTGGTGTCGGCCAGGGCGATCGCCACCGCCTCGCGCAGGCTGACGCCGTCCGAGACATCGATGCTCCCGGCATCGGCGGTGTTGGTGACATAGATGGTGTCGCTGGCCACCGTCACGTCGGCGGTGGTGCTGCCGCCGTTGCCGTCGGTCAGGCTGTAGCGGATCACGGTGTCGCCGGTCGGCGTGTCGTTCCGGTACAGGATGTTGTGCATCACCGTCTGGATCAGCGTCGCGGTGGCGTTGCCGTTGAAGGTGACGGTCAGCGTGCCGTTCGTGTTGGTGACGGTGGCGAAGGCGGCGTTGGCGTTCGCCGTGTCCAGCAGGGTGCCGCCGCTTTCCGAGAAGGCGGCGTTGCTGTTGAACGAGAACAGATCCGACGTCAGCGGCGTCGCCGTGCCCGAGACCGAGCGGTGGATCGTCAGGACGCTGCCGGTCCAGCTGCTTGCACCGTTCTCCGTATCGGATGCGGTGACGGCGATGCCGGCATCCAGCAGCACCGTCTGGCCTTCGCCGGCCCAGAGGACGCTGTCGCCGTTCAGGTTGCCGATCACCGGGTTGCTGTTGGCGGTGACGGTGATGCCGGTGCCGGTCGAATCCGAGATGTCGCCGAAGATCGGGCCGTTCCAGTCGTCGGCCGCGGTGAACTTGTAGGTGGTGCCGCCGGTCGAGCTGGTGCCGCTCTTGTTCAGCAGGGCATCCACGCTGGTCTTGGTCGATCCGCTCAGCGTCACGGTGAAGCTGGTGGCGCTGGTGATCTCCACCGCCCCGGTCAGCGAGGCGGTGCCGCTGCCCTGGCCGGTGATGGTCAGCTTCGTCAGGTCGATGTCGTTCGCCGACCCCGACTGATGCACCAGGTTGGTGCCGGTCACGGTCAGCACGCCGCTGGTCGAATCGTAGGTGACCGCCGTGATGGTCGGCTTCTGGGTGCTGGAGACGGTGACGCCGTTGCCGGTCGTGTCGGCCGGCGCCGATTGCGTGCCGTCCCAGTTGGCCGCCGCCTCCAGATTGTAGGTGGTCGCCCCCTGGGAGCTGGTCCCATTCTTGTTCAGCAGCCCTTCGACGAACGCCTGGTCGGTCGCCCCCAGGGTGATGGTGAAGACGTTGGAGGCGGGGGAGGAGGTGACGGTGGAATTGCTGGTCAGGGTGTAGCTGTTGCCACCCTCGCCGGTCAGGGTGAGCTTGGTGACGTCGATGGTGTCGCCGTCGGTGATGTTGCTGCCCGTCACCACCAGCTGGTTGGTGCTGGCGTTGTAGGTGGCCGAGGTGATGGACGGTACGGGGACGTAGGCATTGAGCGTGATGCTGCTGGTCCGCCCGGTGCTGTTCAGTTCACCGTCGTTTGCAACGACCGTAACGGTCCGGGTTCCCACCGTATAGGATCCCGCGGAGTTGTAGTATTTGATCTGCCCGAGAACAGTCGTGTAATTCGCCACGCTGGACGCGCCGGTCAGAAGAATGGTCTGGTTGCTGTTTGTGTATGTCACCGCAATTCCAAGACTGGCCGCTGCGCTGATTTCGGCAGCCGTCAAGGAAATGCTTTCGCTGCTGCCGTCAAGCGCGCTGGAAAGTATCACGGATGCGGAAAGCAGGCGGTTGTCGCTGTCGCCCGGTTCGGTGATCGCAAGCGAGGGGATGACCAGAACCCCGCCGCTGGGCGACGTGGTGCTTGTCGCTGCGTTGTTGCCCGCACTGTTGCTGTCGAGATCCAGCACAGCCTCGTTGCCGGTTCCCCACTGGACCTCATAAGCTCCGATATCCAGAGCTCCGCCACGGATGCGCTCCAGGCCGCGGAGGTCACCGGAAGCGGAATAATAACTGGCGTTGGAACTGTCGCCCGCATTTATAAGCGATGTCGCATTTTCCTTCGGCCTGAAGTCATTGGTCGATGCGTCTACGAACGCAACGGTCGTCCCATTGGTGGTTCCTTTGTAATTATTTTTCTCCGTTATCGTAACGCTGTTGCCCGATGCATCTATAATGCTGTTCGGGGAGCTGCTGGAGACGGAGTTGTTGGTGATCGTGTTATCGGCAATGATGGTGTTGTAGACATTCAGGGTGCTTCCCGTTCCGGCGGTGGCAATTCCAATACCGCCGCCGCCAGCAGTATAGCTGGAAGCCGTATTTATGAATGTATTGTTGGCGATTGTTGTGTTTCTGACGGTAAGGCTGAAGGTAACCGCATTGTTATTTACTGTAATTCCGCCAAAAACCCCGCCGGTTGCAAAATTCAAGGAGTATGAATTATTCGCTATAACGACATTTTCAACGAGCGTTGAAGAAGACGCGGCTTGGACGATACGGATCGGAGAGAGAACTTGTTTATCTACGGTGCTCGATCCGCCATTGTTGGTTAAGATGGTATCTCGAACGGTCAGGGAGTTGCCGGAAGAGCTGGCTTGGCCAATCACCGTTCCACGATTATAGGTGAAGACACATTGGTCGATCTCCAGGCTGCCGGCCGAAACCGCGACAGCCCCAAATTGTGGAGCGCTTGTATAGAAGCTGTCGAACCGAAGGTTCTTGATAACGAATGTGGACGATGCCGCGTTGAAGGTAAATCCGAATGAATCCGACGTGCTGGCAAGAGTGTTCGTGCCGGATACATCCTTGTCGCCGCTCAAGGTTATGTCGTAAATTCCATCGCCGTTGATATCGCCATTGATGGTGATCGATTTTGTGACTGAAAGAGCCGTTGCGCTATTCATTAGAAGTGTTTGACCCTTCAGGGTCGGATCAAACAAAACGATATCCCCGGCCGTGGCAGCGCTGAGGACGTTGCGCAGAGAGTCTGTCGTGCTGTCGGTTGCGCTCTTCACCACCTGGGTGGCAAGCCGCCCGGAAAACTCATGCAGGGATTCCGAAGAAAACGGCAATGACGCTTCAATATTTCCAACCTGAGCCTCAAGAACCCAGTTTTCTCCCTCCCGCTGACCGGTGTCGTCGGTCGATGCCGCGACATCCGCTCCGGTCAGCGTGTGAATCGTGTTGATGAAGGACTGGCCGCGCTCGCCGGCGCCGACATCGCAGGCGTAAAACAGGATGTCGCCACCGGACTTCAGGGCGCTTCCGATCGCATGCAATTCAGTCGCACGACTCTCCAGGCCTTCGGTCCAATAAGCGCGGCCTGCCATGTAAAGATGGCCTTCGCCGCCATGGCTGACGATCTGGATCGAATCCAGATCGGACATTCCTGCCACGGCTTCCGCCATTTGCTGGAATGCTTCCCGGTTGGGATCGAGCAGGATGACCTTGGCATCGGGCGCGATGTCTTTGATCAATGTCGCATAGTCGGCAACGGCGGTATCGACGAACACGACGGAGTGGACGGCTGGCGCGGGCGCGGCGGCTTGCGCGGCGGCACTGCCGCCGTCCGGTTGCGCGGAGACGGCTTGAGGAACGGCATCCGCCGATGCCGATGCGGCCGCGTGATCCGCCGAAGTGTCCGGTATCGGTGCGGCCTCGCTGTGCTGGTTGGTTTCCGCGGCCGTCGCGGCGCCGGCCGCGTCGAACATGAAGCGCGGTTCCAGCGCCATGGCGAAGGAGGATGGTTTGCGCGTCTTGCCGGGCAGTTGGTTTCCGCCGAAGCCTTTCGCATCCCGAGACCGCGTCATGTTTCCTCTCCGCCGACGATCGCCATAGCGCCCCGATCCTAGGCCAAAAGTGGTTACCAAGAAGTGTGGAGCTTTGAGGAAGATACCACTTGGTTGCGGTGGAGTGAAACACTCGGATAACCCAGAGATGCGGGATCTGCCTCTTTTTTCGATCCGATTCGGGCATAAGCATTGTAAAATCCCGCTTCAATTTTTAGTTTTTCGATGAATTTCCCTTTTAATGTTCCATTTTCGTCATATTACATTTCCCGATCAGACGCATCGTCTCTGAAAAAATCATACTCCAGTATGATAAGGCTTCGACTCAGCCATCATCGCGTCTCATGATCTGGTCTAAAAATCTTATTATAATAGTATGTTTGCGCCTTGGCTGGCTCTTTGCGAGAATATTTGGACATTATTGCGACCGCGGTCGATGCCTCGCCCCAGCGGCGATGGCGCTGCCGTCCCTCACAATCGATTTCAACGAATCCGGAGGTTCCGCCATGGATGTCTATATCGCCTTGATCTTCCCGTTTGCCGGCGTCTTCGCTCCTCAGGGCTCCGCCCAGTGCTGGGGACAGGAAGTGCCCGTGCAGCAGAATCAGGCATTGTTTTCGCTCATCAGCACCCTCTATGGCGGAACCGGCAATCCGAGCTTCAAGCTGCCTGACCTTCGTGGCCGCGTCATGGTCGGCTCGGGCGTCAGCCCCTATCTGAACCAGACGCTGAACCCGGCCAGCTCCGGCGGCACCGCGGCCACCACGCTCAGCCTGCTCAACCTGCCGCTGCACACCCACGCCGCGAGCTTCACGCCGAGCGGCAGCGGCGGCGGCGCATCCACCATCAACGCCAGCGTGCAGATCCCGGTCGGCACCGGCAACGGCAGCGCCACCGCCCCGGTGAGCGGCGCAAACTATCTGAATGGCCTTGCGTTCGACGATGCGAGCTCCGGCGCCTCGCTTGCCGGCCCCTACAACACGACCGCTCCCGGCGCCGGCAGCTATCTGCAGGGTACGGCCACCGGAAACGTCACGGTTGCGGGCGGCGGCGGCACCGTGTCGGTCTCGCCGGGCGGCGGCCAGGGTGTGCCGGTGGCGATCAGCAACCTGCAGCCTTACCTGACGGTGACCATGTTCATCGTCACCATGGGCCTTTACCCGACCCGCGATTGATGCAAGCCGGACGGCCCGATCCCGCTTGCAGCGGGGCCGGGCCGTCTCCCGGCCTCCGAAACATCGCCCCGTTACCGGAACCCCCCTGTCATGACCGTCGATTTCAGCATGCTGACCGCCGCGCAGTTCACCCCGCATGTCGGCCAGACATTCCGCTTCCTGTCAGCGGAAGACCGCTCCACGATCATCGAGGTCGAACTCACCCTGGTCAAGGAACGGCCGGATTTCACACCCCGCTGGGCGAAGCGTACGTCCTTCTCGCTGACCTTCGAAGCGTTCGGCCAGAGCGATCTGTGGAACGGCAATTTCCTGCTCGATCATCCGACCGAAGGGGCGCTTGGTCCCTTCTTCATCGTCCGGACGGTTCCGCTCAATCCGGAGCGGTCCTGTTTCGAAATCGTCCTGAACTGACGGGGGGCACGACGGGGAGCGCCGTCGGTTCCGCCGGGCCTTGCAAGGGGCAAGGGCACCCGTCAGGCCACCCCACCCCCTTGCAAGGCGAGCGGAAGGATCTGCGGCGGCAGATGCTGGATCCCCGGATGCCCCGGCGGCAGCCAGATCAGCTCAACGACTGGCGGGGAATGCACCAGCAGGTCGAAGCCCAGCCGGTGATAGAACCAATGGACCCGCGTTTCCGTCTCGTTCACCGACAGGGTCATGGGCAGGCGAAGCTGCATCGCCGAGCCTTGCAGGCTGCGCAGCAGGTTGGTGCCGATGCCCTTGCCGCGGGCCAGCTTGTGGATCTCGACCTCGGCCACGCGCCAGTCCCAGTGCCCCAGATCCATGACGATCCGGCCGACCGGCTGCCCGGTCTTCTCCACGACGAAATCCAGATGCTGCGGATAGCGGGTTTCCTGTCCTGTCCGCATGGCACTGTACTGCTGTTCGTAAAGCGTGCGGATGAAATCGCGGTCCTGGTGGGCCTGGGCGAGCCAGGGGCGGGCATCCATGAACAGCCCCAGCAGGAAATCATCGTCCGAAGGCCGGGGATGACGCATCGACAGGCCGCCCATCAATGGCAGGCTTCCCTGATAGGCCGCCATACGATCACCCTTCATGGTGGTGAAAACATTCCGTCTAGATAGCCGCAGGAGCGGGTGGATGGCAAGACACCCGTTGATGGCCCGACAGGAGCGGGCCGCACGGGAATGTGACGGGAAAACGGGATGGACCGGCTGCACAAACGGCAACGCTTGCGCTATAAACGGAGACAGCGCCCTTTGGAAAAAAGAAAGCCCACTCCGATGCGTGCCCACATCCGCCCCACCCGTATCGCCGCCGTCGCCGTGCTTGCGCTGTCCACCATGCTGGCCGGCTGCCAGACCGGGTCGATGGGCACCAAGGAGGGGGTCGGCACCGTCGGCGGCGCCGTCGCCGGCGGCCTGATCGGTTCGCGCTTCGGCGGCGGTTCGGGCAAGCTGGTGGCGGTCGGCATCGGCACGCTGCTGGGCGCCTTTGCGGGGCGTGAGATCGGCGCCTCGCTCGACCGCGCCGACCAGCAATATGCCGACCGCGCCGCCTATCAGGCCTACAGCGCGCCCATCGGCCAGCGGATCAGCTGGAACAACCCGCAGTCCGGCAACCAGGGCACCGTCGTGCCGGTCCGCGACGGCTATGACGGCAGTGGTTCCTATTGCCGGGAGTTCCAGCAGACCATCGTCGTCGGCGGTCGCACCGAACAGGCCTTCGGCACCGCCTGCCGCCAGCCGGACGGGTCGTGGAAGATCGTGGGCTGAGGGGGCGGAACGGAGCGCCGGCTTTCCTTCCTCCGCTAAGCAGAGGAAGATGGGCGGGCCTCCGCGTCGAACGATCCCGGCCATTTCCATGCCCCCATTCACCATTCTCGAGCGCCAGCCTCTGCTGGTGTCGTTCGACGTGTTCGACACCCTCCTGCTGCGTCGGGAGGAGCAGCCTGCCGACCTGTTCGAGGCGGTGGGAGAGCGGGCTCTTGCCGCGGGGTTGGTCGATCCCGGGCTGACGCCCGTGCTGTTCCGTCTGGCACGGGAGGAGGCGGAACGTCGCGCCAGGACCGGACTTGCAAGCGGGGAGGTTGGGCTCGCCGCCATCCATGCCGAACTTCGCCACCTCCTGTGCGAAACGGCCGATCCGGCGATGCTGGCTGCCCTGGAGCTGGAGGTGGAGGCGGAACGAATCTTCGCCAACCCTCTGCTGTTGGCCGTGCTGCGCGAGCTGTCGGCGGCGGGGATCCCGGTTGTGCTGCTGTCGGACATGTATCTGGCGCCTGCCGACTTGGCGCGGCTCCTGGCGGCAGCGGGGATCGGGCCGGAGCTTTATGGCCGCCTTTATGTCTCCGGTACCGAAGGCTGCTCAAAGCGGGACGGCGGCCTGTTCCGGCTGCTGCTGGCCGCTCATCCCGGCATTCCCCCCGGCCGCATCATCCATATCGGAGATGATCCACTGGGCGACGCCGCCATGGCGCGCGCCGCCGGGCTGGAGGCGATCCATTATGTGCCCGGACCGGGACTGGCGCGCCTGCGCGAGCGTGAGCGCAGCCTGTCGGGGCTGGCGGCCGAGGCCCCCCCCCCGCCACGGCGGCTGGCCGCACTGGCAGGCCGGGAGGATGACGCGGTCGGGGCCTTCGCGCTGGAGTTCGGCGCGCTGGTGCTGGGACCGGCGGTGGCGGAATATTGCCGCTGGGTGGTGGAGGAATGCCGGCGCCAGGGCATCCGCCGCATCGCTCCGCTGATGCGCGAGGCGGCGCTGTTCGCCCCGCTGATGCGCGACTGGATCGCCCATCGCGGCTATGCCATGGAGGTGGTGGCGCTCCACCTGTCCCGTCAGGCGCTGATGCCACTCGAGTTGGCCGGGTTGAATGCCGCCGCCGCCCGCCGGATTTTGGGACAGCGGCCGCATCTGCCCTGGGACCGGCTTCTGGTCCAGGCGGGCGGGGAGGTGTCGGCGACCTTGCTGGATCTTGCCGGGCTGACGCTGGAGGAACTTCTGGCCAAGCCGGTGACGGATGGAGGGAGCGCCGTCGACCGGGTGCTGGCTCTGTTCGATGATCCGGAACTGCGCTCCCGTGCCGCGCGCCTGGCCGAAGAGGCGCGGGAGCGGCTGCTCGACTATCTGGCGCAGGTCCTGGGGCGGGAAGAGCCGGTGGCACTGGTCGATCTCGGCGCACGTGGCAGCACGCCCGCCGCAGTGGCCCGGCTTCTGCCGGAGGGGCGGCGGCGCTGCCGCATCTTCCTGGCCTATGCGGTTGCCGACATCGTCGCCGCCCTTGCCGACGGCATCAGAGTCCAGATTTTTGCCGGACAGGACAGGACAGGGATGGCCCTGGGCCGGGTGCTCTATCGCAGCCCGCAAATTTTGGAACGGGTACTGACCGGGTTGGACGGCACGACGGTGGGCCATCGGCGAAATGCCGACGGACGGGTGGTTCCGCTTTTGGCCCAACCGCCAGCGGCTGGGGAGGAGCGGCAGCTTTTGGCTCTGCTGCAGCAGGGCATCCGCCGCTATGCCGGCCTGATGACCGCCGTCTATCCGGCGCGGGGAGAAATGGCGGTGACGGGGGTACAGGCCCTCCTGCCTCTCGCCGCGGCGCTGCTGCGGCCGACTGCGCAGGAGGCTGACATCCTGGGCGGCCTTGCCTATGACCAGAATGACGGAACGGAAGGGGAGCGCGTCCTCTGCGATGCCACGGCCCTGGCAACCGTGCAGCCGTTGGCAGAGATGGGGGAGGGGCCGGTCCTGGCCCTGGCGCTGGGGCTACGCCCCGCCCTCGCCCCTTGGCCGCAAGGGGCGTTGACCCGTCTGGTTCCCGGGATCTTCCACCAGCTGGCCGATCGACTGGGGCTGGAGGGCGGACATGGCCCGGTCTGCCGGGCACTGGTGGAGCGGCTTCGGGGACGGACGGCCGGCCGCTTCGGCATCCTGGCCGTCGGTGGCGATGGCGGAATGGGACCGGACTTCATCCGCTACGCCCGCGAGGCCGGGCTGGAGCCCGCAGCCTATGCCGACTTGATGAACCATCTCGTCCCGCCCCCCCTGTTCCATGGGGTGGCGGTGCGGGACATGGGTGAGATGGCCGCTCTTGGAATGCCCCTGGTGCTGGTGACGCTAGGCTATGCCGACCGGCTGGCGGGGCTGATGCGCGATCAGGCGGCGGCTGGCGGATTGCTGCCGCCCCGCCTGATCGCCTTGGGCCGGCCGGACCTGGAGCGGGACTGATCAGGCAACGACGGCGGTGCTCCCATTGCTGTCCACAAAAGCACCAAAACAGCCGGGGCGACGGTGATGCTCTCGCCGCCCTACAGCCCCGACTTCAATCCGATCAAGATGGCCTTCTCCAAGATCGAGACATACCTGAGAGCCGTCGCCGCTCGCAGCCTACCGGACCTCTGAAATGCCGTTCGCGACGCCATCAACGCCGTCACACCCAATGATTGCCGATCTTACTTCGCAGCCGCTGGCTACGAACAAGAATGATCGGAATCCGCCCTAGTCAAAATTGATTTGGTGTCTCCAGTATTCGATATAGTCGATATTCCTGTGCTGATAATGAGAATACAGCCTGTCTGGTCGGAACCAGTCGAGTTCCAAGACGTTCGCCACGTCTGGATGGATGGCGACCTTGAGCCAGTCTGCTGGCTCCCATCCATTGGCGAATAGGGATGGTACCTCGTCGACAACGGCTTGTGGCAGGCCCAGCAAGGCTGCGGCCCGTTCCACCACAGTCAGAGCTAAGGGCAACAACAGGGCTGCAGTGGGGTGGTTGTAGGTCCAGAAGAGGCAGCGGTGCCGGAAGTTCGACAGGATCCAGCCGCCAAAAGGAATATCGCAGAGGGCGTCGAGGGCGGTGATCCGCTCCGCTTCGATCGCGGCGAGACGGAGTGGATCGATCACCGAATTCAAAGGGGTGGATAGGTAGCGTTCGAGGATCACCGAGCCAGAGAGGTTCCGGGCCAGCATCTGGTTGAGCAGCCTATCTCCGTAGGGATAGCGCCCGAACGGAAAATCGGGTTCGGCTCGGTTGCGCTTCTCGCGCGCCTGCAGAGGCCATTGTGCGTTGAGCGCCAGCATCGGGAAGCTCAGCGTCGGACAGCCGGGAGGAAGCCGGTCAAGCGCGGGGAACCGGTGCCACAGCGCCCGCTGCTCAACCAGCAGGGCGCAACGCTCCAGGTCAGCGGGCTCGATCCTTGCCTGGCCATCGATTGGATGGACGAAACTGGGAATGCCAACGATATCATAGCAGTCGGAGACTTTGGAGATCTTGGTCAAACATGCGGAAATCGTGTCCGACTGACAGTTGCCGTAAACAATGATCGTCGGCTTGGTCATCACTCCTCCAGCAATGACTTGGCCAATGCATACAGCTCTCCCACATTCTCCAGATAAGGAATGCGGTCACCGGGGAAGGCGATACCGAGCTTTTCCTCGATGTGCAGGATGAGATAGCTGTGCGAAACCGAGTCCCAGCCGTCGATATCGGTAGCGACGGTTTGAAAGGAGATGGCAGCGTCATGGGCATCGAAAACGTCTTGAATGGACTGTTCAATGCAGGTCCAGACCGGATCGGGTATTGTCATCGTGTCATCCTGCGGCCGAGGCGATGAGGTCGAGATATTTTTTCATATTTTCCGTCCGACTTATCTTTCCGCTTGTTGTCTTGATCACCCACCCTCGCTCGACGATCAGGGTACGGTGGGGGGAGATCCCAAAGCTGGCTGTGACGACTTCACGCAGTCGGCGCCGCAGTTCATCCGGCGCCACCATGTCCTCGGCCTCGGCGATCAGCACGAGGTCCTGTGTCCCAGAAACGTGGTTCGCCAATCCGAGGGCAACGGTGCGCCCTGGGATGATGCCGGATACGGACTGGGCCACCAGTTCGATATCGTAGGCATGCAGGTTGCGGCCATAGACGATGATCCGATCATCACGCCGGCCCGTGACGTAAAGCCGCCCCTCCACCAGGAATCCCATGTCGCCGGTCCGGTACCAGCGGCCTTCGCGGCAGCGGGCTGTCAGATCAGGTTGTCCACGATAGCCGTCGAACAGAAATGGGCTGCTCAGCAGGATCTCGCCAACGCCGTACGCGTCAGGCTCAGCGATGCGGAGTTCCACGCCGGGGATCGGCGGGCCACAGTCCACCACCTGATGGTCTGAATTGCCTGGCAGGGGAAGGCGTTTCGGTGTCGCCTCGGTCTGCGTGACCGCAAAGACGTTCTCGGCCATGGCGTAGCAGACACGGATCTGCTCAGACCTCACTCCGCAGTCGGCAAAGCGGTCCAGGAATGTTTCGATGGTCTCCCATCGGGTGGATTCCGAGCAGCTGATGAAAGCGCGGACGCGATCCAGCGGCCAGCGGATGCCACGCGGCGCAGCGCGGGCGAGATGGCCGAAGGCGAAGTTCGGCAGCCAGCAGAAGCCGGCCTCGGTCTCGGCCATAGTTTGGAGCAGCAGAGCCGGCCGTGCGACCCAGTCGAAGGGGCTCATGCTGACGACCGAGGCCCCAAGCGCTAGGGGCATTAGGAATCCCGTGACCAGCCCCATGTCATGGTAAAGAGGCAGCCAGGAGGCAACCCGGTCCTCCGGACCGAACCCCAGCGTCCCGGCATAGGCGTCGATCTGCGCCAGTACGGCCCGGTGGCTGAGGGCCACTCCCTTCTTCAGACCGGTCGTGCCGGAGCTGTGCTGCAGCAAGGCAATGTCATCGGTGCCGGGAAAGGCTGGCAGTACAGCCGCGGCTCCGTCCCCGGCCACAACCAGTTCCTCGAGCGCCACCCGTCCGACGCCCGCCGGCAGATCCAACCCGGGATGAGAGGAAATCACGAGCCGCGCTCCCAGCCGCAGGAACACGGGGCCATGCTGGGCGGCGAAGACGGCCGGGTCCTGCCGCGGGTTGGGAAAGGGCATGAAAGTCGGGATGGCGCCTGCCCGGTTCACCGCGAGAAAGGCAGTCATGGCCGGAATTCCGTTGTCAGCCACCAGCGGCACCACCTCGCCCGGACGTACACCCAGCGCCACCAGCCCCATGGCTGCCCGTTCCACCGCGTCGGCCAAGCCGGCAAAAGTCACGGTTCCGACCCCGCCGAAAGACGTCAGATGTCGGCAGAACACGTCGGTTGGCCGGCTCTCGGCCAGCAGCCACAGTCGATGGAGCAACGTTTCCAACTGTCACCTCCTGCTTACCTGTGCGGTGCCGGCTTCGGGCGCCATCGCAGGAACATCCTTGCACGTACCGTCCCCGTCATGAGAAGCCAAGGCATCAGCCACCCCGCCTTCCGGCTTTGGACACCTGCCCCGATGACCCAATGCGATCTTGCCGTTCCTCCCGCCAAGCTCGGATTCCTTACCATCGAGACGACGACTTGGTGCAACCTGGCTTGCGCCGGTTGCTCGCGCACGGTGGGCATGGCTGCCGGCGCCTGGTCGAACATCCATATGCCGGCCAGCCAGTTTGCCCGCATCATGCCGAATCTGCCGCGGGCACAGCAGGCGAGCCTGCACGGGGTGGGAGAGCCGACGCTCAACCCGGACATCGTCGACATCATCGGACTGGCCAAAGGCAGTGGACGATTCGACGAGATTCTGCTTGTCAGCAACGGGCAGAACAAAAACCCGGGAATCTACCGCCGCATGATGGAAGCCGGTCTCGACCGGCTGCACATCTCGGTCGACTCGCTGGTCCCGGATATTGCCGAAAAATGCCGGAAAGGCACCCGGCTCGGTCTGTTGCGCGACACGCTGGCGGCTCTGCACGAAATGGGACTCCCCATCACGATCAACATTGTCGCCAGTCGCTTCAATCAGCACGACATACCGAACACATTGAGCGCCCTGAACGGGTTCGGGCCTGCAGAGGTCCTGGTGCAGCAGTACATCGATCTCGGAAACCCAGACGGTTGCCTGGACGACGGCCAACGCGGCGGCCTGCGCGCCACCTTGACCGCACTGCGAGCTGACCTGCCGAACCTGCGACTGAACCTGCATGGAATGATGGCCGGAACTCTGGAGGAAATCTGCTCCAGCCCCTGGACGTCGCTTGCCGTCACAGTGGAGGGGTTCCTGACTCCCTGCTGCGTCAACTTCGACCCGGCCGTGCTCCGCGGTGCCGATCTGGCACGGCGCCCGTTCAACGAGATCTGGGTGTCGGCTGAGATGCAGGACTTCCTGCGTGACTACTTGATCGCGGCTCCTGCCTTCTGCGCAGGCTGCCATATGAATGGCCGCCCCATTCCCGCCCAAGCTCCGCTCCCTGAACGCCGAGGCTTCGTCACGACCTCGGCACGCCATTGACGCCGCCTGCTTTCTGGAAGGGATATCGGGTCTCGATGACGGTAATGTGCAGTCATATGATCTGCAAGCCGTCAAGCTTGCTCCTCTCGAAGCGGAGCCTGATCCTCTCATGGCGAGCCGGCGGAACCCGATAGAGCAGTCTCGATCGCCTCCTCCATCGCCCTGACAAATGCTGTGCTGTCGGCCCAGCGTCGGCTGGACGCCCGTGCCGCTTCGCCCGCTTGGCGCCGGTGCTCCACATCTACGGCCAGCCAGTGAATACGGGACACGGCTCCGGCCGTGTCCTCCATGTCGAATGCTTCCTCATGGAGGCCGAGCATTTCCACCGTCGGCAGCCAAGTGTGCTCCCGGAATCCTTCCAGCGGATTGTCGCGGAACCCGATCACGGGAATGCCAAGGGACATTGGCTCGGCCAGGGAATAGCCGCCGCCGTAAGGCACCGTGTCGATGACGATGTCGACCAACGGATAGATGTCCAGGATATCGTTCCGCCAGCCGAGGGCGTGGACACGTGGGCGCAATGCCGACGGCAACCAATCCTGTGGCAGGTTGTCCAATCCCGCTTGATCCAGTCCGCAGGCCGCGAAGCGCAGATCCGGTAGTCTGGCCAGAGAGGCGGCCACGATTTCCCAAAGGCGTTGGCTTCGGAACTTGAGGGGGCGTCCCGAAGCAAAAAGGATCGGCACGTCTGTGGGGAACCCCAATCCAGGCCGGGTCAGGCGCCCGGAAGGACTGCCGAACCGGTTCCCCGGCATGAAGGCCGGCGCTGTTGCCGACGGGCAAAACGCGTCCATCGCCGGCTTCGTGGCGAAATGAACACAAAGATCCAGATCTGGGCTGGCATAGAGATGAGGATCTCCCAGGCCGATGCCAAGAACTGCACGGGCTGGGCGCAGCATGGCCAGCAGCGCTCCCCACCGGGTCAAGGCCAAGGGGATCAGTGCATCAAGGTCGAGCGCTTCGACCTGTGCCGCGCCTGCCAGAAGCCGGTCAAGCCAGGCGGGACCCTGTCCTATGTCAATGAAGTGCAGAGGTATTCCCGCCGCCTCCAGCCGGGCTTGCCGCTCGGCGTGGAAAGGCGAGGCCGCCAGGAGTTCCTGAGGTATGAGGGAAAGCAGAATCGGTGTCACTTTGGACGGGTCATGGCCGCAGGCGATCTGGATGGCGATGTCCGGCAGACTGCTGTAGGTGTCACCCGCCTCCCCGGCCAACAGGTATCCAACCCGCAACGGTCCTGGCTGGCGTCTGGCTGGCAGCGAGCGGCGGTAAGGGGCCAGCATCCGGCGGGCTGCCGGCGACACCACTGGGTCCTGATAGCCGGGAATGCGTTGTCCGGCCGCATAGGCGGCGTACATCGCCTCGTGCAGCCGGACCAGGGATTCCACCGCCAAATCCACATCGCCCCGTGCCTCCGCCACCAGGGCGGCTCGCGTGATCAGGGGCCAGATTTCATGGAAGGCACCCCGCTCCAACAGTGCCGCCACGCAGGGGGAAAGCGCAGGAGCGCGGCCCAGGACCCAAGCACGGCGCAACTGCTCGCCACCCTCCCGGTTGCGTCCATAGGAAAGCAACGCCAGACCGAGCTGCTCGAAGACCCAGGCCCTCTGATCAGGACCCCGCAGGGTGAGCAGGGACGACAACTCGTCATCCGGAACCGCCCAACCCCGCCCCAGACGGCGCCCCACGACCATCAGCCGCTGATGCAGGCTCTCGGACACCGGTTGCACGAGCCGTACCGTGTAGCGGCGGCCATTACGGTCGGGTGGCGAGCCGTCGCTGCTGGAGAAGAACAGGTCCCGTCCCCAGTGCGCATAGCGTCCGCCCCCCAATGCAACAATATCCGGTTGCAGGGTATGGGCTGGCCCAAGAGGGCGGCCGTCCTCCTCCAGCACGAGTTCCGATACCCGCGGGGCTTCTCCGATGTCGCCCCAGGGAAGCTCGGGGCCGCGCCAGTGCCACAGCAGACCCTCACGGTGCACGATAGCTGCCGGGTCGATCTGGATCGTCTCGGCCATCTGGATCGTCTTGGCCATCTGGATCTTTCCTCTGCTATTCTGCAGCCGGTTCATCAGGCTTGGCGCCATTTGCTGCCGACTGGAACCTGTTCCATACCATGCGGTTTCCGGCGAATGGCCCTTGGGTCGACAGAGGGTTCGGGGTTGTCGATTAGGCCTTGGAGGGAGAGCGCACGCCCTGCGAGCCAGTCGTGCGGCCCCTCCGGTGTCGCTCCAACTCATCAAGGTCCGGACATGATGTCCGAAACAGAATAAGACGCACTCATGACCGGGTTCTTGGCTGCCGTGTGACGCGGATCGTGGTCCGAGCCGCAAAAATTGCCACATATCAGATTGAAATGAGGTTAAGCCGCGCTTGAGCTAGACAAAGGAGGCCGTCATCCTTCCGGTGCCGGCCAGTTTTCCGGCATGGCTCCCCACCCGCCCGGCCCGAGCACCACTTCGTTCGCACGCCGCGAGGCGATGTGTTCCTTCGCACCTGGCCCCACGTTCATGAGCAGGTCGATGACGGACAGGCCCGGCTGGAAGGGTCCCCACTGCTGAGGGTAATCGGCGTAATCGTAGGTCTTGTATTCGAGGCCGATTCCGACGTCATGGAATTTGGCGACCTCGATATAGTCCTTGGCGGCAGGTCCGGAGAGATAGGACGTGGCCCCCACCTTGCGCAACAAATCAAGCAGACGGTCGGTCTTTCGGCCTTGGGCGCCCAGTTCCGATGCCAGCCGGACCGGTGTGCGGATGTCAAGCAGCCGCATCAACCACAGGCAGGCCGAGTGGTTCAGCTCTAACAGCGTACGCGGTTCGGCGGCCAGCAATTCAGCCAGTTCATCCCGGTAAAGCGGATAAAAGGGGGCCTTACGATACCAGGCATCGATTTGGGCCATGTGTGCAGACCGCCACTCCACCTCATACGTGATCTCGACTTCAAAAATCCGTTGGTCCCGTGCGGGATGCCGGACCGGTACGGTCAGCCAGTGCCAGCCTTGCGCTGTCTTGATCCTGCTGCGGTTGCGCCAGTCCCGCCGCGTATATTGGACATCGTCAAAAAGTAAGAATAGATCCACCTGCCGAATGAAGTCCATGTACCCGCGCCATGGCAAGTAATTCGGCTGGATGATGCCGACCCGCATAGGATTTTTCCTATCCCTTTGAAGTTTATGGCTACTTCTTGTCCGAGGCGAGGCGTGCCACGAACAGCTTGCGGGTCATCTGCATGCGCATGTCGAAGTCATCGGATGCGATGACATTGTCGGTGATCGCCTGATCGACACCAGGATAATATCCAGAGAAAGCGTCGTCGAAGCACACCACGGTTCCAGCCACGGCAAAGCGCCGGATGACGGCGAGATCGCGGGAAACGGCGGGGAAGCTGTGCTCGCCGTCGATGAACCCCATTCGGCACCGCAGCCCGGCCGGCGCCCGCTGCGCAAAATCCTCCGCGGTCCCCTGATTCACGCTGACCAGATCGCGGACATTGAAACGCTCCAAGTTGCGCAGAAACTGGTCGAGGATGCTACCGCCATCATAGACCGGCATCATCGCCCGGAGGAACGGCTCTGCCCAGACCGTCTGAGCGGAATAGGCGGTGACAGAACGGCCATGAACCTGGGTGGTGAAGCTCCATGACCCGTCCGGATTGGATGCCCAGTCCTCCCGCGTCGGGAAAAGATCGATGGCGTGGACGCGTCCATTGGAGGCACGGGCAGCCAGGGCCAGCACGATGGTCGACCGGCCGCACCAAGACCCGACTTCCACAATGTCCCCGCCAAGTCCGGCCGTTCCAACCGCAAGCGAGTAAAGAGCCATCAACTCGTCATGATCGGAAAAACCCGGAACATGGTCGATGAGGCTCGCGATGACCTGGGAGATGGAAGGCACTGGCTCTGCAGCCACGGTGACGGGCCGCTCCAGGCGGTCTGCAGGCCGCCCATCGGCTCGCAGGCCGCTTCCGAGCACCTCCGCGAGCGCTTCGGCAACGGCCTCGACATGGGCATCGGGCATCGACGGGTAGAAAGGAAGGGACAGGGTTTCATTCCCGATCCGCTCCGCCTCCGGAAAATTACCGCGTTCATACCCGAAGCTTTCACGGAAATAGCGGGTCAGATGGACCGGATGGTAGTTGACGACACAGCCGATCCCGCGATCCCGCAGACGCTGGCGCACCTCGTCCCGGCGTCCTTCGCTGATCCATACGGGGAAAAGATGGAAGGCATTGATAGCCCCTTCCGGAGTGGCCGGCAGCCGAATCCCAGGCACTGTCTCCAGATGGTGGCGGTAGAGCTTTGCCAAGCGGTCCCGTCGGGCGTAATTCTGGCTCAGGCGCTGCAACTGGGGCAGCAGCAGGGCCGCCTCGATGTTGCTCATGTTGTATTTCCAGCCCATGGCGACCATGTCCCAGTCGCTGCTGCCGCTGGTATAGCGCTGGGCCAGATCACGGTCGATCCCGTGTAGGCGCAGGAGCTTCAGCTTGCGATACAATTCGGAATCATCGGTAACCAGCGCGCCGCCTTCACCGCAGTTCAGATTCTTGGTTGCATAGAAGCTGAAGCAGGCCACGTTCGACAGAGAGCCCGGAACCGCGTCGTCCCGCCGCCCTTCGATGCAATGGGCCGCATCCTCGATGATGGCCAATCCATGAGCATCGGCGACGGCACGCAGACGGCGCATGTCGCACATCAGGCCATAGAGATGAACCGGGATTATGGCGCGGGTTCGTGGTGTAATGGCAGCGGCCACCCGCTCCACGTCCAGGTTGCCGGTTTCCGGTTCCACGTCGACAAAGACGGGGGTGGCGCCGACCTGTAGGATGGCGGCTGCGGTGGCTACAAAGGTCATGGGGGTGGTGATCACCTCGTCACCGGCTCCGATGCCGAGCGCCAGCAGCGACATGTGCAGGGCGCCAGTGCAACTGGTGACGGCCAGGGCGTGACGCCGCCCCAGCAGGGCGGCGAAGCGCTGCTCGAACTCTTCCACCAGGGCACCGGTGGTCAGGATCGGCCCCTTCAGGGCACGGGCGACGGAAGACGCCTCGGCATGGCCAAGGTCATGGCAGTAGAAGGGAATCGCCGTAGGCGTCCCTGCGTTCCGGCTGCTCGCGTTCCCGCTGTCGGTCTGATCGGCTTGGATCGCCAAGAACCCTCTCCTCCTGAAACTCACCGCAGCCCCTGGGGGGGCCAGTGCTTCAATGCATCTCCACCACACCGGTTCGGGTCCGGATTGGTACGGCCCGCATCCACATCTGGGGCTCCCAGATATAACGGTTCTCCCGGAACCAGTTGATGGTCTCGATCAGTCCGCTTTCCCAATCCACCTCGGGTTGCCAGCCAAGCGTCCGATTGAGCTTCGACCAGTCGCCCGTATGGCGGGCCACCTGCCCTGGCCGATCCCCAACATACCGGATCAACTCCGGGTCGGCTTTCATCAGACGCACCACATCGTGGGCAATCGATAAGGTCGAGCGGGAGGTTCCGCTGGCCACGTTGAAGACTTCACCCAGGACAGCGCCGCGATCGGCATGCAGCAGCAGATCCAGCGCCGCGCAGGTGTCACGCACGTTGATGAAGTCCCGCTCAGCCAACCCATTGCCATGCACGCGGAGCGGCTCCCCCAACAGGCAGCTGGAGATGAAACGGGGGATCACCTTCTCCAGGTGTTGGCGAATCCCATAGTTGTTGAAGGGGCGGACGATGACGGCAGGCAGGCCATAGGTGGCCCAGTAGGAATAGACCAGCCGGTCGGCTCCACACTTGGCACTGGCATAGGGGCTGGCCGGGTTGAGGGGATGGGCCTCGTCCATCATCCCCGTTTCGGCCGTGCCATAGACCTCGGAGGTCGAGATGTGGATGAACCGATCCACCCGCTCCCCGGCACGGAGCACCGCGTTGGCCACCACCTGGGTGCCGATCACGTCCGTCTCAAAGAAGGGCATGGTGTCGTGAATCGAGCGGGTGACGTTCGTCTCAGCGGCGAAGTGGATGACAACATCATGTTCGGCAACGAGATCGTTCAGCAGACCAACATTGCAGACATTGCCCAGCCAGAACCGGATCCGTCCTTCCGGTTGGGCGGGATCATATTCAGGGATGTTCTGCAGCGACCCGGCATAGGTCAGCGCGTCCAGCACCGTGATCCGGTACTCTGGGTAGCGTTTGGCGATCCGGCTGACGAAATGCGAGCCGATGAATCCCGCACCGCCCGTCACGAGGAGTTTGAGTGACATCGTTTTCCGCCCCACTGCCTTATCAGATACCGGCCGCCGCCAAGGTGTTCACCACCAGCCGCTCCAGCGAGAAGTTATCCAGAACCCAATTTCGGGCTGTTTCCATGCGTCCGTGCGCAGTCGGAAGATCCGACAGAACCTCCAGGCAACTCCGCGCC
This sequence comes from Azospirillum sp. 11R-A, assembly GCF_049472615.1. Taxonomy (NCBI): domain Bacteria; kingdom Pseudomonadati; phylum Pseudomonadota; class Alphaproteobacteria; order Rhodospirillales; family Azospirillaceae; genus Azospirillum; species Azospirillum sp. 11R-A. The sequence goes on from NZ_JBCEBL010000026.1 coordinate 110,588, forward strand.
AACCCGGCAGCATCATCAGTTGCATGCACATGCTCGCGCAGCCAGGGCACCAGACATTCCCGTGTTCCGGCCGCATCGGTGCAGACGACCGGACGGTTCAGGAGTTGCGCCTCCAGCACGACGTTGGGATGGCCTTCGGCCAGGGCGGTGTGCAGCAGCAGATCGCCGGCAGCCAAGAAAGACCGCACATCCGGCCGCGCTCCCACCAGATGAACCCGATCCTGCAGACCGGCTGCGGCCACAGCGGCTTCCATCACAGGCTGCAGCGGGCCAGAGCCGACGACTGCGGCATGCATGTCGGGCCGCGAAACCGCGACCCGGCGCAAGGTCTCGACGAACAGCAGCGGCTGTTTTTCCACCGCCAGCCGGAAGGCGCCGACGATTAGGGGAGCATCGGCGGGCAAGGCCAGCTCGGCTCGCACCCGCGCCACCTCCGCAGGGTCGGCGGGTGCTGCCGCTGTCGGCGTTACACCGTTCGGCACGGTGGAGACGGCACCGAACGGCAATTCCAGCCAGTCCTCGTAGGAACGGGCGCCGACATGGCTGTTGGCCGACAAGCGCAGAGCCGGAAAGTCGGCCAACACCTTGTAATACCCCCGCATCCAGCGCAAAGCGCTGCTGTAATGGTTGGGGAAATGGGACGGGTTTATGTTGCGGCCCGATACCAGGACATTGGGGATGCCGGCCATCAGCGCGGCAATGCCACCGGCGACATTGCAGGTGTCGAGATAGCAGATCACCAGCTCAGGCCGCTCCCGCGCAAAGACGCGATAGGCCACGGCAACTTGGTGAATGATCTCAAGCGGCAGTTGGCTCAGAACGCTGGTGATCCGCACCATGTCGTCTGGCAGGGAACTGGGCACGTTCTCCGGATAGAAGACCTCACGGGCACTCGGCAGAATCCGGTTCGGAACCCCGGCACAGGCCAGATCCTCAACGTAATGCTCGCATCCTGGGGACGGCGCTCCAAAAGTCAGCAGTTCTGCACTCCACCCGGCCCGCCGCAGGCCGCCCGCCAGATGGACGATCTGTCGCTCGGCACCACCAGGCTGCAGGTTGCCGATGAGCAGACGGACCTGCCCGCGCGCCACTGGCGGCAGGTCGCGGTCGGCCGTCGCCTGCAGTGCGGCGATAGATGGGCCAAGCTGATCGGCGGACCAATTCCGCAGCATGGCTTCAATCTGCTCGCCGTCGATGCGCGCGAGGCTGGGGAGGCCCGCCGCAGCACGCTGCTCCAGCTCCTCGCGCAGCATCGGTCCGTCGATCTCGATGCGGAAAGGAGGGATGACAACGAAGGGGCCCAACTGATCGAGCCGTTCCACAATCTCCTTCACCCAGGTCACCCGCTCGGGATAGACAACTACGCAGCAGCCGGCCGCATCTTCCGCCATCAATCGCTCTGTTGGGAAGATGGGAATGCCACAGACCTGGTGCCCTGCCTTGGCGGCATCGGTGTCCACCAGATATTCGGGCAAGACCGGGGACTGCATGCAGAGATAGGGAAAGTTGCCGATCGCTCCCCAGCCAATCAGCCGGCGGCGGCCGTCCAGGATCTCGCGGTAGGCAGTGCGCAGTGCTTCTCCCTCAAGCAGCGGCATGACCGACCTCCCGGTTCAGGAAGGCCGCCGGCGTGGCCGGGTGGGCGCGCAACCAAGTTTCCAGCAGGGCCAACGCCCAGAGTTGGTAGAAGGATGCATGTGAAGAGCCATGCTCCGCCCACCAGCGGCGCAGTTGGTCGCCGCCAAGCCAATCGGCAAGCCGGCACTGCGGGTCTTCCAGCAGACGTGCCACGACAGGGCGCATGGCGGCTTCGCCCCAGCCGTTGACTGGCATGCCGAAGCCCTTCTTCGGCCGGGTCAACCAATCCGCAGGCAGATAGCGTCCAGCCAGCGCCCGCAGCACCAGCTTGCCTGTACGACCGCGAGCGATTCGGTCGCCACCCAGCCCACCGGCGAAGCGGGCAAGCTCCAGCGACAGGAAGGGTGTACGCACTTCCAGCGCATGCTGCATGCTCATCCGATCGACCTTGGCCAAAACAGCACCTGGCATGTAATGGGCAGCGTCCAGTTCACGCAGCACATTGACCAGCGGTCGCGGGTCCTGGTCGATGGCCCTGCGCAGCAGGAGTGCCGTTGACGATACAGGATCGGGATCGGTGCCGGCCAGAAGCCGCAGATCACGGTCGTCGAAGATCAGCAGCCGGCTGGAGTAGTAATCGCGCCCGGCATGCCAAGTTCCCGCTTGAATCCGCTCACGATTGGCCGCCACGGCCTCGACACAATCGAAGTAACGATTGTAGCCGCCGAACATTTCGTCTCCGCCGTCGCCAGACAGAGCAACTGTCACCTGCTCACGGGCGAAACCGGACAGGAGCCAAGTGGGCAAACAGGAACTGTCCGCATTCGGTTCGTCCAATCGCTGCCCGAGCAGTTCAACCAGATGGGTCTGGTCGGCCTCGAGAACCCGCTCATTGTGTTCGGTGCCAAGATAGCGGGCGATCTCCGCAGCCTCATTATGCTCGCTGTCCGATGTGCCGGCAAACCCGATGGAAAAGGTACGCAATGGCAGATCCAGGCGCCGGGCGACCAGCGCCGCCACGGTGGATGAGTCGATCCCGCCGGACAGGAAAGCTCCCAGCGGCACGTCGCTGATCAGGCGGCGGCGCAGGCCGCGCAGCAGGATGTCCTCAGCCTCGTCCGCCAAGTCGTCCAATGGCCGCCTGTCCTCCACCGCGGCGGAGGTCTGAAAGGAGAACCAGCGCACCGGTTCCGCAGGCCCGTCGGCGGTCACCCGCAGCCAAGCGCCGGGCTCCAGCTTGCGGCAGTCGCGGTAGATGGTTCGAGGAGCGGGTACATACTGGAACTGCAGATAATCCAGAATGGCTGCGCGTTCGATGACAGGGTTGAAGCCGGGTATCAAGGCCAGGGCTTGCAACTCTGATGAGAATGCAAACAGATTGCCCTGACGCCAATGGTAGAGCGGCTTTTCGCCGAAGGCATCACGCGCCAGCAGCAGCGTGCGGCTGTCTGCATCATACAAGGCAAGAGCGAACATGCCGTCTGTGCTCGGCAGAAACCCGGTTCCCTCGCGCAGCAAGCCGGCCAGCAGCACCTCGGTGTCGCTGCGGCTGCGGAATTGGCTTCCGCCCACCTCCAATACCGTTTTCAGTTCCCGGTAATTGTAGATCTCACCGTTGAAACTGATGGCTTGGCGGCCGCCAGCTGCGACCATGGGCTGACAACCGTCTTCGCTGAGATCGATGACGCTGAGCCTACGGTGCGACAGGGCACAGAGTCCGTCCGGCGCGACCCACACACCGGAGGCGTCGGGGCCACGATGGGACAGACTGTCGGCCATGGCCACCGCAATACGCCGCAGCTCTGCCGGTGACGTATTCCCCGAAAAGTCGACGATGCCAGCAATTCCGCACATGGTCAGCCCCAGGTCAATCAGACGTCGCCGATCGCGGCGGCGGAATGGGTGAGGCGATGGTCGTGCCAGATCAGATCGATGGCGATCTGACCATGATCTGGCGCCGGCAGTCCGCTCATGAGGTGTGCCCCACAGGAGAACTCAACTGTGGATTGTGAGCGAGGGCAAGGCGCTCCCCCGAGGAACAATTCTCCGCGCAGAGCTTCAAGATCATCGCCGAACCGGCACCACGTTTCTTTGGCCATCACACCCATTCGCCCTGCCTCTTGCTCCTCAGTTTCCCCGGCCGCCCTGCAAGACAATCAAATTTCCTGGATCATCCCGATTGGATCCTGGGAAGCGCCGTACACCCCCTCTGTGTCCACCCAAATTGGGCACGTTCGGTACTACTCTTTGCATAATTTGCGCCGACGTGTATACGATATCTTCAGTCGCGACAATCTGGACATCCCGAATGGGAATACCGATGAGCGGCAGGCCTCGCTCCCTTGGGCTTGCGTTATCGGCTCAGGATTGCGGGGTGAATTGAGGGAGTGGAAAGATGAGCGTCGGGACATTCCACGGGCATTTGAGCCCTGCGTTTCCATCCCAGATCAACATCGACGTAACGGAATTCTGTAACCTCGCCTGCATTCATTGCCCGTACGAGGCCGTAACGAAGATCAAGGGTGCAGCGCGGCGGAACTTGTCCTTGGACCTGCACCGCAAGCTGGTGGACGAGATTGCGGAGTTCGGCCTCCCGCATTGCCGTTACATCCGCTACACCGGCGAGGGAGAGCCTCTGCTGCACCCGCAACTAGCCTCCATGATCAGCGATGCATCGATCCGCACCGGCTTGCCGATCAATCTGACCACCAACGGGCTGCTGCTGTCGGAACGGTGGATCGAGGCTCTCTTGGAAGCGGGGGTGACTGTCTTCGACATCAGCCTGGATGCGGCCTCGGCCGACACCTATGCCCAGATCCGGGTGAAGGGCGACTATGATGTCGCCGTACACAATGTACGGACCTTGATCGCGCGCAATGCGGCGCATGGGAAGCCGGCCAAGGTGGTGGTCAGCTTCGTCCGGCAATCCCTGAACGCGCATGAGGAGGAAATCTTCCAATCCTTCTGGACAGCCGAGGCCGCGGATTCCGTCGTTATGCGCAACCAGCATTCTTGCGCCGGATCGATTGCCTCAGTGGCCCAGACGATGTGGGCGACAGCACCGGTACCGCGCAAACCCTGCCTCTACCCCTGGGAACGGCTGGTGGTGGGGCCTACCGGGCGTTTTAGCTACTGCCCGGCGGACTGGATGCATGAGGCTGAGATCGGCACCCTGGCAGAGAACACGGTACGAGAGGTCTGGCAGGGGCCAGCGATGGCGACCTTACGCCAAGCACACCTGTCCGGTGATTTTGGCAGGCACTCCTTTTGCGGGAAATGTCCGGATTGGTCGGTCATCGCCTGGCCGGGGACCGGACGCAGCTATGCGGATCTGATGCGTGACCTCTCACCTTCCGACGCTGCCCCCATACCCGCGACAGGCTGAGCGGATTTGCCCCTCCTGCGCGGGTTCGCGGCACTCCACCAAATGCGATGCACTTGGCAGCGCTCAAAGCCTTTCCATTGATGTGCCAAATGGCACCCCGTCAGCACTCATGTCCCTGGCTGAACTTGCGGGGGACATGAGTGCCTTGATCGCAGGCTGTCGGTGTATTCCGCCACATCCCGAAAATGCTGAGTGAACCGGTTGTGCCGGCTGCCTTCGGGATGAATCTTCAACCATCCCTTAAAAGCAGGCGTAGCGGAAAAGCCACCGCAATTTGGTGCCCCAGGCTCAGCTGGACCGACGGGAAGCGCGGGCTGTTCAGTCTTCAGGCGGCGGCGGAAGCAGGGCCTCCCAGTAGGTGCGAAGACCAACCACATCCGGCAGCAGACGTCGGGCCAACCCAAGCCATGGCGACTTGGCAGCGGTCTCCGCCTCATGCTGCGCGGCAGCCGCATCGCCAGCCCTGGCCAGCAGGCCAGCCAAAACGAGATGGGCCATGGGATAATCATAGCGCTGGGCGATTGTCCGCCAGCGATCATGAGCAACGGGCCCAAGTTCGTCCGGCAGCGAGATCAAGCTGGCAACGATAACGGTAAGCGGATGCGGATCAGGATGACGCTGGTTGGCGTCGATCGCCGCAGCGGCTTCCTTCCTCTGTCCCAGGGTGAGCAGAGCCAGACCCAGCATGGCGGAGCGTGCAGGGTCCGGGCCGAAGGCGCGGTTTGCTTCCACCAAACACCCGACAGCTGCCGTAGCATCCTTTGTCGCTAGCAGAGCCTGAGCCAAATACCCATGCACGTCGCCGTTTGAGCCGAGAGTGGTCGCATGACGCAACATGGAAACGGCCTCCTTAGGACGGTCCAGTCCAAGCAGCGTCAAGCCGAGGAGGGTGATGAGGAAAGCGTTGCTCCAAAGCCCGTGGGTGGCGCGTTCCAAGTAGGGCAGGGCTTCAGCCAATTGCCCTTGTTGCTGCAGATGCGCGCCTACCTGCAGGTTGACCTCACTGTCTTCCGGCCATTGCTCCAACATGCTCTGCCAAGCACGCAGAGCTTCCCCATCGCGGCCGGAGTCCTTCAGCACTTGAGCGCGGAGCCGCGCCGGGGAAATCCAGTCCGGCCGCAACCGCATTGCATGGTTGAAAAGATCCAAAGCCTCGTCGATGCGTCCGGCCTGCTTAGCCGAGACAGCCCTGTTGTGCATCAATTCCGCTTCGGCCTCGGCGCAACGATGGGGATTAGCCCCCAGACGGCGCGCCAAGTCCAGTTCAGCTGCCGCCGCATCGAAGTCCCCGTTGACTGCTAGAGCATTGGCACGGAACAGCGCCGCCTCCGCGGCGAATCCTGGAATTCTGGATTCGGCCCGTTGCTGCCATTCAGCCGCCTCTGCCGAGGCTCCGGCCGCCTCCAGCGTGCGAATCAGCGCATCTAAAGCGCCGATATGGTCTGGTTCCAACGCGAGGCAGGCAGTCAAACGCGAAACGGCGCCTGCAGTGTCTCCGTTCAGACGCCCGATGGCCTCACCCATGTGGAACAGATAGTTGATTTCCACATCACGTCGGATGTTGGCTCTCCATGCCTCGATATCGATAGAGGCCGCGCCTTGGTTTGGCATCATGACAGCACCGATTCAGTTCCCGCTATGTCCGCACTGCGGTTGCGGTGTAGAACATCAGCGGAAGCGGAAATCGTCAACGATAATGAGACAGTAGGGTCAGAAGCTTAGCTTGACTGCCGACCGCGTATCGAAGCCATCCTGTTGCTCATCCATAACCATTGGTCGGCAATGTGTTGGATCGCTGTTGTTCAGCCACCCCATACATCCCGCCGCTCCATAAGCTCACACCGCCAGCACCGGATAGCCCTCCGGCAAATCCACCACCCGCGGCTCCGGCATCGGCCCCAGTTCCGCCACCATCGCCCCCCAGGACCAGCCCACCCCGAAGCCGGCCATCAGCGTCTTGATTGGCCCGGCCGCCAGTTGCGCCCCCATGCTGTGGCAGATCGCCAGAGGGATGGAGGCGGAGCTGGTGTTGCCGAAGCCCTGCATGTCGATGATGAACTTCTCCGCCGGCGCCTTCACCCTTTTCCGCAGATGCTCCAGCATGAAGGCGTTGGCCTGGTGCAGGACGAAGCGGTCGATGCCGTCGACGTCGGTGCCGGCATGCTCCATCGCCTCGCGCAGCAGCGGCGGCACGGCGCGCAGCGTGAAGGAGAACACCTCCGCCCCGTTCAGCGTCAGGCGGGACTCGCGTTCCAGTTGGGCGGCGGCCTCCTCGTCGGCGATCCGGCCGGCGGTGCCGATCGGCGGGATCAGGCTATGGCGCTTGCCGCCGGCCTTGACGAAGATGTGCGGCGCGCCGGCACCGTCGGTGCCGATCACCACCGGGATGGGGCGCGCGGCCGCGTCGACCTCAAGCGCCGTCGCCGATCCGGCATCGCCGAACAAGGGCAGGGTGGCACGGTCTTCCGGATGCAGGTGGCGGGTCGGGTTGTCGCCGCACAGCACCAGTGCCCGCTTGGCCGTCGACCCGCCCAGCAGTTTCGCCGCGATCCACAGGCCGTAGACATAGCCGGAGCAGCCCAGCGGCACGTCGAAGGCCGCAGCACTGGTCGGCAGCCCCAGCCGGTGCTGCATGATGCAGGCGGTGGCCGGCAGCACGTAATCGGCATCCTGCGAAACGAAGACCAGCACCTCCACCGTCGCCGGGTCCCAGCCCAGCTGCTGCATCAGCCCTTCCGCCGCGGCGACGCAGAGGTCCGACGCGCAATAGGGCGGCGGCAGCACGCGGCGCTCCTGGACGCCGATGGTGGCGGCCAGCTTCTTCGCCTCCTCCACCGTGAACATGCCGGGGTCCTCGACGAAGGAATGGCGCTGGGGCGGCACCACCGCGCGCAGGCCGGCGATCCGGATGCCGTCGATGATGGCTTTCATGGCTGTCCTGTCCTTCGCGTGTTCAAGGGCCCGGCAGGGGCCTTTTCGGAAACCGGTGTCCGGCACCATAGCGCAGAGTGACGGGGAACTGGTTTCCAGATCCTTGATTTCAGACAATAGCAGTGTCCGGTGCCCTGGACGGCGCTT
>NZ_JBCEBL010000027.1:0-116163 GCF_049472615.1 Azospirillum sp. 11R-A
TGGCCAGGAAGGTGATCAGCGCCACGAAGGAGCCGATCATGTAAATCTCGCCATGGGCGAAGTTGATCATCCCGATGATGCCGTACACCATCGTGTAGCCGATCGCGATCAGGCCGTAGATCGCTCCAAGCGACAAGCCGTTGATCAATTGCTGAAGAAAATATTCCATATCCTCATCCCACCTTCAGCGCGGCGCAAAGGCAGGGTGCGGCGGCACGGGCACACTCGGCACACCGGTCTCGCAACAGCAGCCCCCCCTGTCTGGTGCACTCTGTCTGGTGCAGCCCATCCATTCACCAAACGGAATGCCGTATCGTCCGGAATTCCGTCTATTGGTCTGACGGACCAAGATTTTTCCTGTTCGGAGGCGGCTCCTGCAATCCGGCTGGGCCGTCCGGCAAGTGCCTCTCCTGACCTTTTCGGTAGTACCAGCCTGACGGATTTTTGCAAGACAGATTTGTGTTGTCCGCATGCGTCGTGGCGAAGGGCAAGGGCCGGAAACGCGAAACGCCCCACCGGCGGCTGCCGGCAGGGCGTTCTGCAAGACGACGCAAACCGTTGGAAGGTCAGCGGACGGCGACGGACTGCTTGGTCGGGGCGGCGGCGACCTTCTGCTTCGGCTTGGCCGGAGCGGCGGCCTTGGCCGGCTTCGCCTTGGCGGTCGTGGCCTTCGCCGCCGGAGCGGGCGCGGCCGAGGCGACGGCGAAGACGGGGTCCGGATTGCTGACAACCTTCACGTCGCAGAGCGGGCGGCTGGCCAGATGCATCAGGCCGGCGTTCTTCTCATCGCTGGTCAGGGTGCGCAGGTCGTCCGCCGTCAGGTCCTTCGCGGCGACCGAGCGGTCGACGAAGTTGGCGCAATATTGCGGGATGCCGATGGTCGCGGCGCGGCGGCTGATCTCGTTCGCCAGCTCCGTCCGGAACATGTCGAACTGGCGCGTGGCATTGCCGCCGGCGCCCGAGCGCTTGTAGAAGCTGATCAGCGACGCTTCCGAGCTGGACAGCAGGGCGCGGTTCTTGACCGAGAAATCCTGGTACAGGTCGAACGGCTTCTTGTCCGGCATGACCGTGCGGCAGGTCAGGCCGACCACCATCATCTCGGTGTGCATGCGCATCAACTGCTCGGCCGCATGTTCGGCGCGGTTGTAGCACGCGGGCGTGGCCGGGGCGCTGGACTTCGCCGGGCGCGCAGCCTTGGCGGCGGCCGGCTTCGCCGGCTCCTTGGCGGCAGCGCCGGCGGACGCCGGCAGGGCGAGCAGCGCGCCGAGGACGGCGGCGCCGGTCAGGGCTTTGAGGGAATGGCGGAGGGCGGCGCGCTGGCGACTCATCAGGGGCTCCGGTGGCGCGGTACGACAGGACGGGTTCGGGCGGGAAACGGCATTGCCCGACAGTCGGCGACCTTCTACCCGAACGCCGTGACGGGTCAATGGGATTTGGCCGATGCTTGCGTTTTGTCCCATCGGCGCGGCGGGCAGGCAACGTCGGATCGCCGAAGGTCCCTCCCCTTCCGGACGGAGGAAGCGTGCGCCGCTGGACGGGAGCGGGCCGGCGACGCTATGGATTGGCAGAGCACAGTCGGACAGGTGACAGGGCATGGCAGCCACCGGATCGCAATCGGCCGGCACAGGGGCCGCGACGGAGTACCGGAGCGGGCACCGCATCGGCATCGACCAGGGAGGCACCAAGACCGAGGGCATCCTGCTCGACCGTCAGGGAAACCAGCTGGCGCGCCACAGAGTTCCCACGCCGAAAGGCGATTATGACGGCACCGTCGCGACCATCCGCGATCTGGTGGCCCGGCTGGAACGGGAAATCCCTGCCGGAAGCAGAGCGACGGTGGGTTTGGGCATTCCGGGCGCAATCTCCCCGGCGACCGGGCTGGTGAAGAACGCCAACTCCACATGGCTGATCGGGCGCGACTTCACGCGCGACCTGACCCGGGCGCTGGCCCGGCCGGTGCGGATCGACAACGACGCCAACTGCCTTGCGGTGTCGGAAGCGACCGACGGCGCCGGGGCCGGCTGCGGCGTGGTGTTCGCGGCCATCCTCGGCACCGGCTGCGGCGCCGGCATCGTCGTTCACGGCCGGGTGCTGGGCGGGCGCAACGCCATCGCCGGTGAGTGGGGCCACAACCCGCTGCCCTGGCCGACCGACGAAGAGCGGCCGGGGCCGGCCTGCTATTGCGGCAAGCAGGGCTGCCTGGAGAATTTCGTGTCGGGGCCCGCGGTCGCGGCCGACCATTTCGCGGCGACCGGCGAGAAGCTGGACGCCGCGGCCATCCTGGCCCGCGCCGCCGCCCCATCGGCCGGCGACGCCGGGTGCCGAGCGACGGCGGACCGGCTGGTCGGCCGGCTCGCCCGCGGTCTGGCGGCGGTCGCCAATCTGCTGGACCCTGACGTCATCGTGCTGGGCGGCGGTCTGTCGAACGCGGAATTGCTGTATGACCGGCTGCCGGCGGCGATGCAGCCCTGGGCCTTCAGCGACCGGCTGGACACGCCGGTGCGCCGCGCCCGCCACGGCGATTCCAGCGGCGTGCGCGGCGCGGCATGGCTGTGGCGGCCGGGAGAAATGCCAAGCGAGTAACCGCAGCTCAGTCGCGGCGCGCAGTCCGCGGGACTGGCGGAGCGTCGGCACTCTGCGGCGCTGCCATAATGCGCTTGGCGGCGGCGGGATCCACCGGCGGCGGCGTCAGCGAATGGGACGCGGAGTAATGCTTGTCCGTCCGTTTCACGTCGGTTCCGTAATGCGCCATGCCGGCCCGGTCCTTGCCCGCCTTCATCGCCCCCCAATGGGACGGAGCCGGGCCGGGCAGCGGCTGGGCCTGATCCAGGTTGCGCAGCAGCGGGCCGGTCGGGACCATCTGGTCGTACACCCAGGGCGCATATTCCTGCTTCTGGGCGTGGGCCGGCAGCGACAGCGTCATCACCGCCAGAGCGGCGGCGACGGCGGTCCGGATGGCGGTATCGGCAGAGAAGGCAACGCGGGTCATCGAACAGGCACCTTTCGTCCGGGAAAACGGATCGGAAGGGGCAGTCGAACGCAAAGCACCCGCGCCGTCCAATGCGGAGGCGCGTTACCCACCCCGGTCGCCGCATGCCCAAGCGGGGCATGGCTCCCGTCTTACGATAGGGCGCCGGGGCTATTCCGTCAGGAGGCCCCGTCAGGAGGCCGGCAGGCGGTAGAGCGTCAGGTGAAGGCGCTTGCCGGTGTTGTAGTTGAAGCCCGACAGATCGGCCAGCGGCAGCGGCGTGGCGGTGCCCAGGCTGTCGAGGAAGGCCGGCGCCTCGCGGTCCTCCACCAGGGCCAGCCCGCAGGCACGGTCCGCCGTCAGATGCGCCGCGGCGCCGGCACCATGGACCAGCCTGGTCGGCGTGCCGAGCAGGAAGACCAGGCTCGGCTCCGAATAGCCGGCGGTCGCCACCACGCTGTCCGGGCAGGGCCGGACCTGCGCCACCGCGCGCGCGGCCTGCCGGCTGACCCACACGCCGTCGATGTTCGGCAGCACGGCGGCATAGGTCCCGGCATAGAGCAGCGCCGCGGCACCGACCCCGGCGGCGAGCCCGCTCCGCCGCTCCCCACGCAGAAGCGAGCGCAGGGCGAGCGCGAAGAGGCCGCCGACCGCCGGCACCAGCGCCACCCCGACCGGATCGATCCGGCCATCGACCAGCCAGGGGATCACCGCCACCGCCAGCGTCAAGGCACCGAAACCGATCGTGCCCAGCGCCACCGCGGCGGCGACCAGCCAGCGGCGCGGCTTTTCTCGGCTGCGGTCGAAACCGTCGATCAGGGCCGCCGCAGCGATGGCGGCGATGGCCGGGAAAACCGGCAGGGTGTAGTGCAGGAGCTTGGTCGGCACCGCCTCGAACACCAGCCAGCTCGGGATTATCCAGGCGATGCAGAAACGCACGGCGTCCAGCCGGCGGCGCGCCCACACCCAGGGAACGGCCAGCAGGGCCAGCAGCGACCAGGGGGCGAAGGTCACCCAGAAGGTACCGAGGTAATAGCCGGGCGGCAGCCCCTTGCCCTCCTGCCCGCCCGACACCTTGCCCAGCATGTCGTGGCCGACGGATTCGGCGAAGAAGGCGCCCTTGCTCTTGATGGCGATGGCGATCAGCCAGGGGGCGGCGATGGCGACGACGATGCCGAGCCCGGCCAGCGGCTTCAGCCGCTTGAGCCACCCGGCCTCGCGGTCCCACAGGGCCAGCACCAGCACCGTGCTGCCGGACACCAGCAGGACCATCGGCCCCTTGACCAGCACGCCGATGCCGGCGGCGATCCAGAAGACCAGCGGAGCCACCCAGGCAGCGCGCCCGGCGGGAACGGGCCCGCGGCGGCCGAGATAGAGGTGGGCGAGCACCGCCTGCCCGATCACCACGGTGGAAAGCAGCACGGCGTCGGTCTTGGCCATCCGCGCCTCGACCCCCAGCACGACGCAGGAGGCCATCATCAGCCCGGCGATGAAGCCGGCCGGGCCGCCGAACAGCCGGGCCGCCGTCCAGGCGCTGGCGAGGACGGCCAGGATGGCGCCCAGGAACGAGGGGATGCGGTAGGTCCAGATGACCTTGTCGGCGCCGACCGGAATGCCGCGCACGGCATCGGCGGCGGCGGTCGCGGCAGTCTGCAGCCAGTAGATGCCGACCGGCTTCTTGTAGCGCGTCTCGTCCTGGAAGCGGATGTCGACATAGTTGCCGCTGTCCAGCATCTGCGACGATGCCTGGGCGAAGCGCGCCTCGTCCCGGTCGAAGGGCGGCAACACGGTGAAGCCCGGCAGGAACAGCGCCGCGGCGATCAGCGCCAGCAGCGCATAGGCCCAGATCGGCAGGCGGCTGGCCGGCAGATGGCCTTGCGGCGAGGACGCTGCGGTCACGGCTTGCTCGGCACCGCGCCGCCGGTGGCCTGCGACTTCTTGTGCGACCAGACGAAATAGACGTTGCGGGCGTAGATCACCAAGCCCATGCCCTGCCCCAGCATGAAGACCGGGTCGAAGCGGTAGAAGGCGTAGGCGAACAGCATGACGCCGCCGCCCAGCGAGAAGTACCAGAACATCTCCGGCACCACGCTGCGGCGCGCCTTTTCACTGGCGATCCACTGCACGATGAAGCGCATGGTGAACATCAGCTGGGCGAAAAAGCCGATGCCGACCCAGATCAGGTCGGTGGTGCTTTGCCCCTGGAACCACGCTGCGGCGCGCTCAATCATCGTTGAATCCTGTACCGAATGGGTCGCTGTGAGGGTCGATCGGCTTTGAAAGACGTCAGAGGCGTTCGGAGACCGGCGACATCTTCGTCCGCCGCTTCAACCAGTAAACGCCCAGCAGATCGATCACGCCGATCAGCCCGCGCCGCCAGTTGTTGTATTTTGACACACCGCGTTCGCGTGGGCGATGGTTCACCGGCACATAGGCCACCGGGTGGCCGTGGGCGCGGAACAGCGCCGGCAGGAACCGGTGCATCGCCCCGAAGAAAGGCAGGTCGAGGAAGGCGTCGCGACGGAACAGCTTCAGCCCGCAGCCGCTGTCGGTGCAGCCGTCCTGCAGGAAGGACTGGCGGACGGCATTGGCGATCTTCGAGGCCCAGCGCTTCGACAGCGTGTCCTGCCGCTTCTTCCTGAGGCCGCCGACCAGCACCGGCGCTCCCGCCTCGCCCGTCGACACCAGGGCGAACAGCGCCGGAATGTCGGCCGGATCGTTCTGGCCGTCGCCGTCGAGCGTCACCACGAACTCGCCGCGCGCCGCCTTGACGCCGCTGCGCACCGCGGCACTCTGGCCGGAACGCCGGACATGGCGCAGCACGCGCAGCCGGCCGGATTCGACCGCCGGGGCAAGGCGCGCCTGGGTGTCGTCGTCGGACTGGTCGTCGACGAAGATGACCTCGAAACCGCCGACCGGAGCCAGTGCCCGCTCGATCTCTTCGAGCAGGGGCAGCACGTTCTCGGCCTCGTTGAAAACGGGGACAACGACCGACAGCCGCACCGGCTGGCCGCTCTCCGGATAAATGCTCACGGTTTGCCATCCCATTCGCCAAACGGGCGGCAAATTACTCTCGCGGCGCGGCGAACGGTAGCGGAAAAGGATGAGACGGAAGCGGGGCAGATCCCCGCTTCCGTCCGATATGCGGATGCAGAGGCCGGATTACCCCTTCTTACCGGCGGTCTCGGGGACCAGCGGCAGCGGCACATAGCGCAGGTCGCCACCGCGGCTGACCAGCATCAACAGGGTCTTGCGCCCCTGTTCCTTCGCCTTGGCGATGCGGGTTTCCAGATCGGCGGCGGTCGCCACCGGCTCCTGCCCGGCCTCCACGATGACGTCGCCGAGATCGAGCCCGCGCTGCGAGGCCGCGCTGTCGCGGTCGACCTCGGTGACCACCAGACCGTCGACATCCTCGCCGATGGCGAAGGTCTCGCGCAGGCCGGGGGTCAAGGGAGCCAGCTTCAGGCCGAGCGCCGACTTGCTCTCCTCCGGCTGGGCGGAACGGGGGGCGCCGCTCGATCCCGACATCGCCAGCTGCTGCGGCTCGTCGCGCAGTTCGCCGACGGTGACCTGGATCGATTGCTGCTTGCCGCCACGCAGCAGGGTCATCGGCACGGTGCGGCCGATCTGCGTGGAGGCGACGAGGCGGGGAAGCTGGCGCATCTGCTCCAGCGGGTCGCCGTTGAAGGCGGTGATGACGTCGCCCTGGCGCAGGCCGGCCGAGGCGGCGGGACTGTCGGGCGAGATGCTGGTGACCAGAGCGCCGCCGGAGCCCTCCACGCCCAGGCTTTCGGCGATGTCCGGCGTCACCCGCTGGACCTGGACGCCCAGCCAGCCACGGCGCACCTTTCCGCCGTCCTTCAACTGGTCGATGATCGGCTTGGCCAGCGAGGATGGGATGGCGAAGCCGATGCCGACCGATCCGCCGGTCGGCGAATAGATGGCGGTGTTGATGCCGATCACCGCACCGCCGGCGTCATAGAGCGGACCGCCGGAATTGCCGCGGTTGATGGCGGCGTCGGTCTGCAGATACTCGTCATAGGGGCCCTGCTGGATGTCGCGGGCGCGGGCCGACAGGATGCCGGCGGTCACCGAGCCGCCGAGGCCGAAGGGGTTGCCGATGGCGACCACCCAATCGCCGACCTCCACCGCTTCGCTGTCGCCCCAATGGGCGGCGGTCAGCGGCTTGGCGCTCTCGACCTTCAGCAGGGCAAGGTCGGTCGGCGCGTCCGATCCCACCAGCTTGGCCGGCAGCCTGGTGCCGTCATGCAGGGTGACGGCGATTTCGGCCGCGTCGGAAACGACATGGTTGTTGGTGACGATCAGGCCCGACGGATCGATGATGAAGCCGGAACCGAGCGCCATGCTCGGCAGACCTTGCGGACCGCTCCCCTGCGGACCGCCATTCGGCCCGCTTTCCGGCGAGCCGTTGCCCTGGCCACCCCGCTGCCGGTTGCGGAATTCGCGGAAGAATTCCTCCAGCGGCGAGCCGGGTGGAATGTTCATCCCTTCCGGCAGCCTGCCACCACCCGCCGAGGGCTGGGGCGCCTGGGTGCTGGAGATGTTGACGACGGTGTCGATCTGCGTGCGGGCGAGGTCGCGGAAGGACGGCGGCGTGTATGTTCTGCTCGCTCCCGGCTGTGCCCCGACGGCGGGCGCGTCCTGTGCGGCGGCCGGCAGCGCTGGCAAAAACACCGCGCCGGACAGCAACGCGCACAGCGCCGCGGCCGGAAGGCGTCGGAAGATCGGGTACGAACGCGGCACGGGCGCATGCGGCATGGACGGTCTCCGCAAAAAAACGGTTGGGCGAATGCAGAAGAGTCGCGACCGACGGCTCCCCAAAAGACCCTGGGCCAAAAACCACCGAATGGCGGGCCCCGGTCGGGTTTGTTCTGAAACTGCAAACACGGAACCCCCCGTCCAGGGTCCATCGCACTTTTCAAAAGTCCGGCGACCGGAAGATGCCGGCGGCGGATTCGTTCCACTCTGGGTTTCGGAAAGCCAGCAGTTTTTAAAACCGCAGGCCTTCCACCAAGCATCGTGACCAGTTGTGACACCGGATACAAAATCACGATTCCGTGCAAAGTTATGCTGGCATTTTTGAGAAGAGTTTCCGATAGTCATCCATACCGAAAACATCGCCCGCCAGCGTGAAGCCTCGATGCTGCTGACGCACGCGCCCGCGTGGTCCCGCGTCCGAAGCGTGCGGTCCGGGTGGACATGCTGACGAATGACTGAAAATTCACTTTGGCAACCGAGCGATATAATGAACGCAGAAACCGGGAGCGAACCGGAGTCTCCCAAGAAGCGTGGGCGCATTCCGCAGTCGGCGTGGCCCCAAATTCTTGATCGCTACCGCAGCGGTGCAACCCTTTCGGCCATCGCACGCGAATTCGAATGCACCCCCAGTGCCATCTCCTACATCATCAAGAAGGCGGAGGCCGCCAGCGGCCAGGGCGATGCCGTCTCCGGTGATGCGCAGGACGATGCACAGATCGCCGACGCCGGCACGTCCGCCGACGCGGACACGGCAGGCGAAGCCGCCGCTCCGGTGACGGCTGTTCCGGAAACGCCGGCCGAAACGCCGGTGGCCGCGCCCGCCGAACCCGCCCCGGCGCCGGCTGCCGAGGCGCCGGCCGAACCGCGCCGCGCCGCCGGCCGCACCGGCCGGACCACGCTGACCCGCGCCTCCCGGCCGGAACCGGCTGCCGAACCGGCCCCGGCCGAAGCACCGGCAGCGGCACCGGCGCCCGCTCCGGCGCCGACGGAAACGCTGCGCCTGAACCGTCCGGACGCCACCCCGGCGGCCCCTGCCGCCACGCCGGCTCCGGCCGCACCGGTGGCCGCCGCGCCGGAGGCCCCGCGGGCTCCCGGCCAGCCGACCCCGCCGGTGGATGCGATCGAGGGCCGCCTGCGCGACACCGCCAAGGCCTGCATCTCCGCCTATCGCGGCTGGCGTCAGCAGCCGAGCGAGGCGACGATCCAGTCCCTGTCCGACACCGTGCACGAACTGCGCAAGGCCCTGGCCCGCGTGGAAATCGACATGTCGGCCAGCCGCCGCGAGGAACAGGCGATCCGCCCGATCCCGATCCCCGCGCATCGGGCTTCGCGCCGCCCGAACTGAGTGGACTTTTGAAAAAGCGGGTTTGAAAAAGCCCCTTTGAAAAGCCTCCGTCCCCCCGTGGGACGGAGGCTTTTTCTTGCCGCTTTTGCTGCCGCGCCTCGGCTTGCGTTTTTCGTGCAAAAGGGTCTTGACGGCCCCCTATCGAAAGGCTACTCCTCAGCGCCCCGATGGAAGGGTGGCCGAGTGGTTAAAGGCAGCAGACTGTAAATCTGCCCGCGTTAGCGTACGCTGGTTCGAATCCAGCCCCTTCCACCATCCCTGCGAAATCAATGCTTCGCAGGGCCGCCGTTCCAGACGGCGACTGTGTTGCAAACTCTCCCCTGGTTACAGCGATCCTGCGCCGTCGATGCGCGTCTTTATTGCTCGTTCGGCAGCGAGACATGCCCGACGGTGTAAAGTTGCATCGTCTCCGTCACCACCGGCGGCAGCCCGGCCCAGAGCGCGACTTTCGTCATCTTCCATCCCGTCGGATCGAACGCGGCAATGGCGGCCAATGCACCGGCGTCAATCGCCGACTTTGCCTCCGCGATGGCATCGTCCCGCTGTGACGCCAAGTCCGAATAGGCGGCAATCGCAGCGATGTCGCGGGTCGCATAAGTCGCGGCTTTCAAATTCCCCGACAGTTCCGCATGCCAAACCAGCCATGTCTGCACCGACGGCCAGCCGAAATCGCGTGTCAGTGCCGCAAAACCCGGACTGGAAAGAAAACTGTCGATCCCTTCCGGCTCATCCCACAGATAGAACGGCGCATAGAGGTTTTCCGCACCGGCAAAACCGGCGTCCTGCTTTCTTGCCGCGAGATAGGCTTTGAAACGCAGGCGCGGAAAGCCGTCGAGCAGCGGCCCCCTCTCACGAATGCGGCGGTCGATGATCGCCATGTCGTAATCGGCGGGCAGCACGAAGCTGTATTGCATGGCGATCATCGGGAAAGCTCCTCCTGCTCGACGGCTTCCATCCAGTGAACGGCGGTGCCGTCCCGCACCGGCTGGACGCTGACATAGCTGAACGGGCTGGACGGTGCCGCGCCATGCCAATGGCGTTCGCCGGGTGCGAACCAGATCGCGTCCCCGGTACGGACCTCGACCGGCTCGCCACCCTCGCGCTGCACGAGGCCGACACCGTCGAGCACGAAAAGAAGCTGTCCGGACGGATGGCTGTGCCAATGGGTCACGACGCCCGGCGGGATAAAGGCGCGCATCGCCGTCATCTCGCCCTCCGTCCGGCTCGACAGCAGCATCTGGACGAGGAAGGCGCCGTTGGCGATCCCTTCGGGCGCGGCAACGATGCCTTCGCCGGCGCGCCGGACGGTCATGGCCGGCGGGCAGGACATCTGCATTTCAAAGTAGCCGGTCATTGGGGCGCCTCCTGCGCTGGCAGTCCGGCGGACACACCGGATGCGAAAGACCAATCCTCGAAGGTCGAATCCGCGATCACGATCATCACGTCTTCCGGCCGCACGCCCGGTGACGCCGCAAGATTTTCGACCAGCCGCCGGTAGAAGCGCGCCTTGGTTTCCGGCGACCGCAGCTTTCCGGTGGTGATGTGAAAGACGATGAAGTCATCCGAGCGCGGACCGCCACGATAGGTCCGGTCGAAGACCAATTCATGCGGTTGATGCTGATGAATGGCCACGAAGCGGTCGTTCTCCGGAACCTCGAAGCAGTCGACCAGCGCACGGTCCAGACTGTCGGAGACGGCCGCGAGATAGGCCGGCGATTTTCCCGCGAGCAAAGAAATCCGTGTGAAGGGCATGGCATGCCGCTCCTGTTTGAGCGATTGACAGCCCCAGTATGGATGGAGATTATCATCCCGATAATCAGATTATTCTGAATGAATCGTCCTGTTTTACGGGATTTTTAAAATGCGCCTGACCAACCTCGACATGGACGCTCTGCGCAGTTTCGTCGCCGGCATCGACGCCGGATCCTTCGCTCAGGCCGCCGACCGGCTCGGGCGGTCGACATCGGCGGTCAGCGCCCAGCTCAAGAAGCTGGAGGAGCAGGCCGGGACGGCGCTGGTGCGCAAGTCGGGTCGCGGGTTGACGCTCACCGATGGCGGCGAGGTGCTGCTCTCCTATGCCCGGCGTCTGTTGAGCCTGAATGACGAGGCGATGAGCGCCGTTCGCGGCGCGGGGCTGGAGGGCTGGGTCCGGCTGGGAATCCAGGAGGATTTCGGCGAGACCGTGTTGCCGCAGGTTCTCGGCCGCTTCGCCCGCGCCCACCCCAAGGTCCGGATCGAGGGACGCATCGCCCGCAACAGCGAGCTGTCCGAAAAGATCGCCTCCGGCCATCTCGATCTGGCTCTGGCATGGGACGACGGCAGCGCATCGGCCACCGAGCGGATCGCGTCATTGCCGCTGTGCTGGCTGACCGCGGCGGAGGAGGCGCCAATCTGGCGGGCCGACGGGAACGAGCCGTTGCCGCTCGCCGCATTGGAGGCGCCATGCCTGCTGCGCACCATCGCCTGCGACCATCTGGACCGGCATGGAATTGCCTGGCGCATCGCCTTCGTCAGCCCGAGCCTGGGCGGCCTATGGGCGGCGACGGCGGCGGGGCTCGGCATCGCCCTGAGGACGCCGGTCGGCCGGCCGGCGGCGGTGCGCATGCTCGATCCCGTCGCCTGTGGCTTGCCGCAACTTCCGTCGCTCGGCCTCAGACTTTTGCGGTCCGACAGGGGGCCGAACCCGATTGGCGATCATCTCGCCACCATCATCCGGCAGGCGTTGCGCGAAACACTGCCGGTCGGCTGGATGCCGGAGACGCCACACACCGGCTGACGCCGGCCTCAAAGCGGCAGCGGATCGGCCGGCGTCACACGCGGGAAGCGTAGCGTGAAGGCAGTCCCCGCCGCTGGCCCGCTCTCCAGCCGCAGCCGGCCGCGCAGGGTGCGCGTGACCAGCCTGTAGACGATGTTCAACCCCAGCCCGCTGCCGCCGCGGTCGCGACTGGTGGTGAAGAAAGGCTCGAAGATTTTGCCGTGCAGGTCGGCCGGAATGCCGCGCCCGTCGTCGGCATAGACCAGTTCCACCTCTCCGCCCGTCACCGTGACCGTCACGGTCAGCCGGCCGCGCACGCCGGGCTCATAGCCGTGCAGGAGCGAGTTGATGACGAAATTGGTCAGGATCTGGCCGAAAACGCCGGGGTAGCTGTCGAGCGTCAGACCCTCCGGACAACGCACCTCGACCGAATGCCCGCTGCGGCGGATGCGCATGCCCAGGCTGCACAGAATCTCGTGGATGTACTGGTTCAGTTCGAAGACGCGGCGTTCCTCGCTGGCCTGGTCGACGGCGATCTGCTTGAAGCTCTGGATCAGGCGGGTCGCGCGCTCGATGTTCAGCAGCATCAGCTGCGTCGCCTCGTCGGCGATGTCGATGTAGTCCGCGAAATCGCCGCGCCGCAGGCTGCCGGCTTCGAAGAGATGCCGCAAAGCACGGGTCTTCTCCGCCAACAGAGAGGCGCCGGTCAGGGCAATGCCGACCGGCGTGTTGATCTCGTGTGTCACGCCGGCCACCAGCGATCCCAGGGCCGCCATCTTCTCCGCCTGGATCAGTTGGACCTGCGCCTCCTTCAAATCCTGCAAGGCCCGCTCGGCCTCATCCTTGGCGGCGCGCACCGCCTCGGCCGCGTGAACGCTTTCGGTGACGTCGGTATGGGCGCCGACGATGCGGACGATCCGGCCGTCATTTCCCGCCACGGCCAGCACGCGGGTTTCCAGGAAGATCGTCTGGCCGGACCGGTGGCGGAAACGCTGGATCTGGCGGCTTTCCGACCGGCGGCCGGTCGCCAGCTCCTCCACCATCTCCAGCGCGGCGTCGCGGTCCTGCGGATGGAGCAGTTCCTCCCAGCGGCGGCGGCTGTTGTCCATTTCCGCTTCGGAATATCCCAGCAGTCCCCACCATTGCGGGGAAAACCACACCTCCCCGCTGTGCAGGTCCCATTGCGAGATGCCCTCGCGCGCCGCCCGGATCGCCTGTTCCAGCAATTCCCGGCTGGAGGCCAGCTCGCGCTCCGCCTGCTTGCGGCGGGTGATGTCGGTGTAGGTGGTGACGAATCCGCCGTCGGGCAGCGGCAGGGTCACCGTCTCGATGATGACGCCATCGGGCAGGACACGCTCGTTGTAGAAGGGCCAGGGCGCCTTGCGGATATGATGCAGCCGCTGCGCCACCAGATCGTCGACATCGCCGCGGCCGTAGCCGCCCTGTTCCGCGATGTGGCGGACCACCGCCTCGTAAGGCTGGGCGTAGCGCGGGAATCCGGGGTCGATGTAGAGCAGTTCCAGCACGCGCCGGTTCCAGGCGACCAGCCGGAGGTCGCGGTCGAAGGCCATCACCCCCTGGCTGAGGCAGTCGAGCACCAAGCTGGTCTTCGCCCACGGTTCATGCTCCGCCGGGATGCCGGCAACGGCCGCCTCGACCGCCGTCAGCAGCCATTCGCCCGCTCCGCCGCTTCCCAGCGCCAATGTGACGGCGCTGCCGTCGGGAAGCCCAGA
Organism: Azospirillum sp. 11R-A; assembly: GCF_049472615.1. Taxonomy (NCBI): domain Bacteria; kingdom Pseudomonadati; phylum Pseudomonadota; class Alphaproteobacteria; order Rhodospirillales; family Azospirillaceae; genus Azospirillum; species Azospirillum sp. 11R-A. The sequence goes on from NZ_JBCEBL010000027.1 coordinate 13,581, forward strand.
CGTCATCGGCCGGCCGCGGCGCAGATCGGCCATCGCACCGCCCAGCAGGCTGCCGAACAGACCATCCAGCGTCGTGTTGCCGGCCACGGCGAACCGGGCCGCGAAGGCGGCATTGGCCCACACCAGACGTTCCTCGGCGTCGAAGCGGGCGAACCCGGTTTCCCACATGCCCGTGCCTACTCCCTCCGCTCAGTCCGCCAGCCACCGAAGTCGCGCGAAGACCCTACTCCAAATAGGATTGATTACGGGAATACTCACGAATTCAGACACGCAGATGGATTTGTCGTTTGCATTCTTATATCTCTGAAGTTGCCGGGCAAGCGCCATTGCGGGACTATTCCCGGGAAATCCCACGGACAGGCCTCTTGATTTTACGCGACCACGAAGCCTAATCCAGCGCCTATCGTGGGGTGCGGCAGTCAAGCCGTTGACGGGAAAAGGATTTGCATGATGGGGGATGTCGCGGCCTATGGCAGCCTGTTCCTGGTGGCGCTGGTGGCCGCGACGATTTTTCCCGCCCAGTCCGAGCTTCTGCTCGCCGGGCTGCATGCTTCCGGCAACTATCACGACGGCCTGCTGATTCTGGTGGCGACCGTCGGAAATGTCGCCGGCTCCACGATCAACTGGGCGCTCGGCCGCTATCTGATGCATTTTCAGGACCGCCGCTGGTTCCCGGTTTCCCGCCCGCTGGTCGAACGGGCGACCGGATGGTACCAGCGTTTCGGCGTCTGGTCGTTGCTGCTGGCCTGGGTGCCGGTGATCGGCGATCCGCTGACGCTCGTCGCCGGCATCCTGCGCGTCGACCTGCGCCTGTTCCTGCTGCTGGTGACCGTCGGCAAGCTGGGACGGTACGTTGTGCTGATTGTTGCAATTTAGCACAGCATAGTAGCAGTATTGTTCGTGATACCGTTTGAATCCGACAACAATGAGCTTGTGAACGGGCCCGCCGGCACAGTATTAACGGACCCCGAAACGCGGATCCCTCGAACCGGTGAAAAGCCTCGGACCTGAAGGGGCTTTTCGGAATATCGACGTTGTTTGACAGAGGTCAAACGCGCCGCATCGGCGGTCGACTATGCTCCGCGCCAACGTGGAACCGGAAATCAGGCGCATCGACATGCCAGACGGAAGCATCGTTCAGCAGGGCCCCGCCCAACCCGCCAAGGTTCCGCTGTACGAAAACCATAAGACGATTCATCCGAAGGCGGTCAAGGGCCTCTATCGCCGCCTGAAGACCGTCACCTTCTCCGTTCTTCTGGCACTGTTCTTCATCGCCCCCTGGATCCGCTGGGAGCGCGGTCCCGATGCGCCAGCCCAGGCGGTGCTGTTCGACCTGACCACGCCGCGCTTCTTCCTGTTCTGGATCGAGATCTGGCCGCAGGAGATTTACTACCTCACCGGACTCCTGATCGTCGCGGCGCTGGGCCTGTTCCTGGCGACGGCGCTGGCCGGGCGTGTCTGGTGCGGCTTCGCCTGCCCGCACACGGTGTGGACCGACCTGTTCGTGTGGATCGAGCGCGTCTTCGAAGGCGACCGGGCGGAGCGCATCCGCATGGACAAGCAGCCCTGGACGGCGCGCAAGATCCTGCGCAAGGCCGGCAAGCATGCCGGCTGGATTGCGCTGAGCCTCGTCACCGGCTTCGGCTTCCTCGCCTATTTCACCGACGCCCCTGCCCTGCTGCACGATCTGGCCACCTTCCAGGCCAGCTACGAGGCGACGTCGTTCTTCGGCATCTTTGTCGGCATGACCTATGTGATGGCCGGCTGGACGCGCGAGCAGATGTGCATGTACATGTGCCCGTGGCCGCGCATCCAGAGCGCGATGCTGGACGAACATTCGCTCGTCGTCACCTATCAGGTCGACCGCGGCGACAACCGCGGCCCGAAGCGCAAATCGCAGAGCTGGGACGAGCGCCGCGCCCAGGGCTTCGGCGACTGCATCGACTGCGGCCAGTGCGTGCAGGTCTGCCCGATGGGCATCGACGTCCGCACCGGCGAGCAGTCGGACTGCATCAACTGCGGCCTGTGCGTCGACGCCTGCGACAGCATCATGATCCAGCAGGGCCTGCCCACCCGCCTGATCGCCTTCGATTCACTGGCCGCCCAGGATACGCGGGCTTCCGGCAAGAGCTACCAGTGGCACCTGTTCCGTCCGCGCGTCATCGTCTATGCCCTGATGATGCTGGTCATCGGCGGTGCGATGGCCTGGAGCTTCGCGCTCCGCCCCAGCCTGAACATCACCGTTCTGCGCGACCGCGCCCCGCTGTTCGTGACGCTGTCCGACGGGTCGATCCGCAACGCCTACACCTTCAAGGTCGCCAACAAGACCCGGCAGAGCCGCTCCTACACCCTCAGCGTCGCCGGCCTGCCCACCGCCGACATCAAGGTGATCGGCGAGGCGGAAGACGAGGCCGCCGCCCACACCGCCATCATCTCGGCGGAGCCGGACAGCGTCGCCACCTACCGCGTCTATGTGACGGCCCCGCGCACGGCACTCACCGCCGCCTCCCTTCCCCTGACCTTCCAGCTGTCCGACACCGGCACCGCCGAGAAGAACAGCCGCGACAGCGTCTTCCTCGGCCCCGCCAACTGACGGTCGCCAACACCTCGGCATGAGCGCGAAAGGCGGTGGCCGTCGGAACGGCCTACCGCCTTTCGCTTTTGTGCGCAAAGGAGGGACGCCCGCATGGACAGTTTGCGCGGGCACCCGAGCCACTCACCTGACTCAAGCGAACGCAGACTGGGCCACGGGAACACCGTGCCGCCCGGCAGCTTGGTGACGGGTGGCAGCGAGGTGAAGATCCCATGCTTTTTGAATTCGAACCATCGGGCATCAACGACACCTATCTGCGCCTGACCCGCAACGGGCTGTCCTGCATCGTTGCACCGGCCGGGGCATGGAACGGGCTCGTCCGGGTGAATTACATCGTGGCCGGCGCCCCCGGCAGCAGCGAACCCTACATGATCTTCCGCAGCCTCGATGTCGGCTGGGACGATGGCCGCTTCTGCTGGAAGGGGCGCGCGTCGCCGGTGACGACCAACTCGGCCATGGTCGACATCCTGCTGGATCGCGGGATGGTGACGGAGGCGGAGGCGGAACGGTTGCTTTTCGGCATCAACACGCCGGCGGCCGGCGCCACGTCGGACGAGTCGCTGATGATCCGCGCTCTGCTCGCCGGCTGCAGCTTCACCCCCGTCTACGATCAGCAGCCGCTCAGCAGCGAACCGCCGACGGTCGCCGGCTTCGCCATGCGCACCCTGTCCGATCCCGGCGCCTTCATGCTGGAGGCCCGCAACGGCATCCCCATCCTGGACAGCGAGGCGCGCGACGCCCTGCGCCGGCTGGTCGGCGTGGTGATGTGACGCCCTGTCCCTCCGTCTTTGGTCGAAGATCGCGGTGAAGTGGGTCGATTCCTTGCCCAAAGGCGTAGGGGTTAGACCTTCGGGCGATAGAAACTGTCACAGTGCCAGGACATTCTTACTGCAACTGCTCACAGGAGCCACGCCGCCGCCGACTCAACCCCTTGCGAGAGAGTCCGACCAGCCATGAACGCCAGACTGTCCCACCGCTGCACCTCCCTGTTCGACCGCGCCCGCGCCGCTTGGCTCAGCCAGCCGTTGGCCCGCAGGCTGGCCTCCCGCAAAACCACCGGGCGCCCCCGGATGTCGATGGAGTTGCTGGATCTGGAACTCTTCCGCATCGACATCGGTCATTGAAGGCCACAGCCCGGTCCTGTTCAGGAACTGCCCTATTTCAGCAGATGCTCGTACCGCGCATCGGTCAGCGTCTTCATGAAGGCGACCAGCGCCTTGACGCGGCGCGTATCCAGGGCGGGCGCCGATTCCAGTTCCTTTGACGACAGGTTCGCCGCCACCTCCGGCGGTCCCCAGGGCTTGCCCGTCTCCGGGTTGAGCGCGGCCTTCTCCGTCCGGTTGTTGTAGTGGTCGTAGAAGCGGACCACCGTTTCCAGATCCTTGAACACCCCGTTGTGCATGTAGGGGCCGGTCACCGCCACGTTGCGCAGGGTCGGCGTCTTGAATTTCCCCTCGTAAGCGGGCTTGGCCGCCGCCGGATTGTCGTGCAGCCCGCGGTCGGCGAAGCCCGGCTTGGCCGTCGCCTCGCGCAGGGCGGGATTGGCCGGCACGCCGATGTTGTGGTGTTCGTAATTGGTGAAGGTCTCGCCCGCGGCAGCCGGCATCAGCTTCAGCTTGTGGCACTGGTTGCAGTTGGTGAACTGGGTGGAGAAGAACAGGGTCATCCCCAGATCCTCCTCTGCCGTCATCTTGTACTCGCCACGCAGGGAGCGGTCGTATTTCGAGTCGAAGGGCGCGAAGCGGTCGGTCTTCTCGAAGGCGGCGATGCTGTCGCTCATCGCGTCATAGGCGCGCTCCGCATCGTCCAGCACGCCGGCGCCGTAGAGCGCCACGAAGGCACGGGCATAGCCGGGATTCTCCGCCAGCCGGGCGCGTGCCTGCTCCTTGGACGCCAGTCCCATCTCCGCCGGGTTCAACGGCGGACCGCCGGCCTGATCCTTCAGGGTGGCGGCGCGGCCGTCCCAGAACTGCCCGCCGACCGCCTTGCCGTCGGCCTTGATGTGGAAGGACGGCGTGAAGGCAGCATAGCTCGCCGTCGGCGCGTTGCGGTCGCCCACCGATTTGCCGTTGTCGCCGACCGACGCCGCCCCGCCCGCCCCGCCGGTGCGCGGATCGGCAAAGCCGAAATCCGGATTGTGGCAGTCGGCGCAGGACTGGGTGCGGTTGGCCGACAGGGCGGTGTCCGAGAACAGCGCCTCCCCCAGCTTCTCCTTGCTTGAGAGATCAGCAGCGAACGCCGCCCCGCCTCCCGCCAGACCGGCCGACAAGAGCGCCAGCGCCAAGGCACGGGGCAGGAAAACGGGGAGGGTGGACATGATGACGCTCCTGGCAACGGCCGCTGACTGAGGCCGACACTGAGCGTCAAAGGTTAAACGAGAGTGAGAATTGTTATCAATTGACCTGCGCGGAAGAGGGGTGGGGCGAAAGGTCGCTGACCGGCAAAGGCTCCGGCCCGATCAGCCCGGCCCGTTTCCTTCCCCCTCGGTCAGCAGCCGGCGGATGGCGTTGACCAGCGGCTTCATGTGGAAGGTCGAGTCCGGCGAAACCGCGACGGTTCCGCCGGCCGCCTCCACCGCCTCGGCCACCACCGGACCGACGGCGGCGATGCGCGTCCTGGCAAAGCCCTGACGGAAGGCGTCGCCAAGGCCGCAGGCCTCCGCCACCTCATGCAGGCGCCGCACCTGGGGGGAGGCGGTGAAGGCGACGAAGTCGATGCGCCCCTCCGCCATGTCGCGGATCGCCGCCTGGACGGCGCCGGTCTCCGAATCGTTGGCGTAGCGGTAGGGGGTGACCGCCACCGGCTGGCCGCCGCGCGCCCGCACCGCCTCCAGCAGCGGTTCGTTCGGGTTGTCGGGATAAAGCTGGATACCGACGCGGCGGCCGGACAGATCCTCGTCCCCCAGCATGGCGATGACGCCGTCAGTGGTCGGGGCGGGAGCGGATTTGTAGGGGGCGCAGCCGATCTCGCGGAGCGCCTTCACCGGCTTCGGGCCACGGACGAAGACCCGCGCGCGGCCGATGGCGGCGATCACCTCGGCCTCGCGCTCCATGGCGCGGGCGACGGTCATCAGCCGCCGCAACCCTTCGCCGGTCAGCAGGACGATGTCATCAAACCCCTCGGTCAGCAGCCGGTCCAGCCACGCCCGTGCCGGTGCCGGGTCGTCGAGGTCGAGGATTTTCACCATCGGGCAGCGGATCGTCTCGGCCCCATGCTGTTCCATCATGCCGGCGAACAGGTCGAGGTCCCGGCTTTCCGGCACCAGAATCCGCTTTCCCGCCAGATCGCCGCTCTGTCCGGCCATGGTCCCGCTCCCGTGATCGCCTGTGTGGTGACGTCGAGACTAACAGCAGGCGGCGGGCGCGGTCACGCGGGATGGAACGGCGGCCCCCAGCCGGAGACCGTCGAACGGTCTTGAGGCGAACGGCCTTGACAAGCGATCCGCAGGCATCTCCCCATCACGCGGCCCCACGATGGCTGCGCATGACGATCCGGAACGACGCTATGGCCTTCTCCCCGCTCCTGGCGGTTTTCCTCTTCGCGGTGGCGATCTGCGCGTCCTGGGCGATTCTGCGCCTCGTTCCCCGTCCGCTTCGCCCGCAGGCCGGCGCAGACAGCAGGAATGATGGCCGAACCGATGGCCGGTATGCCGCCATCGACGGGATGCGCGGGCTGCTGGCCTATGCCGTGTTCATCCATCACGGCATCATCACCTGGCAATATCTCCACACCGGCCTTTGGACGCTGCCGCCCTCCCGGCTCTACACCCAGTTGGGACAGAGCAGCGTGGCGCTGTTCTTCATGGTCACCGCCTTCCTGTTCTGGGACAAGCTGCTGAAGGCCGGACCGGAGATGGATTGGCCGGGCTTCGTGTCGTCCCGCATTTACCGCGTCTATCCGGTCTATGCGGTCGCCGTGCTGCTGGTCGCGGTGCTGGCGCTGGCCTCGACGGGTTTCGAAGTCAGGACCGGTCCGCTCGACCTGCTGCGCCGGCTGATCGGCTGGGCGACCTTCAAAGCGCCGCCGATCAACGGCCTGGAGAATACCGGGCAGATCGTCGCCTACGCCACTTGGTCCCTGCCCTACGAGCTGCTGTTCTACGCGGCGCTGCCCGCACTCGCCTTCCTGGTCACGCCGGCCCACCGGCTGCGGCCGGCCCTCGTCTCGGTCGCGGCGACGCTGATTCTTCTGCTCTACTTCCGCAATTTCAGCCTTGCGGTGCTGGAGTGCTTCCTCGGCGGCATCGCCGCCGCCCATGCGATCCGCCGGCCCGGACTTGTCCGGTTCGCGCGGTCGGGCCGCGGTCTGGCGGTGGCGCTCGCCGGCTTGTCGGCGGCTGTGGCAGGTTTCGACACCGCCTATGCGCCGCTCCCCGTGCTGGGGCTCGGCCTGTTCTTCGTCGCCATCGCCGCCGATCAGAGTTTCCGCGGCGCCCTGACCTGTCAGCCGGTTCTATGGCTGGGGGAAATCAGCTACGGCGTCTATCTGCTGCACGGGATCGTGATCTGGACAACGATCACCGCCAACGCTCCCGTGCGTTCCCTTGTCGGGGAAGACGCAGGGCTGTACGCGCTGGCGCTGGCGGGGACAGGCATCCTCGTCGTGGCGGTCGCCAGCCTCGTCCATCTGGCGATCGAGCGGCCGGCGATCATGGCAGGCCGGCGGAGCCGCGCCCTGCGTCGGAACGACCGTGCCGAGCGCGTCCCGGCCTGACGGATCCCGGCTATCTCACTCTACCCCCGCCGGCAGTGCAGCAGGCTGAACAGCCCGAAGGGCGGCAGCGTGCGGATGCTCTCCACCGCCAGCCGCGATCCGGTCATCATCGCATCCAGCGTGAAGTCCGGCCGCCAGCCGAGCTTCTTCGACAGGGGCGACAGCCACCCTTCCACCGCGCGGCGGACACCGGCTTCGGGGGCGGCGAAGTGGTTGACGATCACGATGTCACCGCCGGGCTTGCAGACGCGCTCCAGCTCGGCCATCGTGCCCTGGGGATCGGGGACGACGGTCATCACATACATGGCGACCACCACGTCGAAGCTGCCGTCGGCGAAGGCCAGCTTGCCGGCATCCATCTCCAGCAGCCCCTCGACATGGTCGAGCTTCTCGCGCTCCACCCGCTCCTGCGCCACCTTCAGCATGTCGGTGGACAGGTCGATGCCGACGACGCGGTTGTCCTTGCGGTAGTCGGACAGCGACAGGCCGGTGCCGACGCCGACCTCCAGAATGCGCAGGCCGCCGCGGCGGTTCAGCCACTCCACCGCCGCATGCCGGCCCGATGCCAGAAGCACCCCGAACACACGGTCGTAGAAGCCGGCGTAGCGGCGATAAGCGGCGCGAATGGATTCGGCGTCCATGATCCTGTCCCCCCGTTTCGATCCCGTTGCCGGCAGTTGCGGCAAGGTCGAGCCCAAGCCGTCGGCGGCGCACCATAGCCGGCTTTCGTGCATCATGAAAGTGACGCAAACAACAAAACCCGGCCAATGTCACGCATCGGACGGCTGTTCATTTGACATAGGCATAGAAATGATTCTCCGGGATTTCCTGATCCGGCTTTCTTGATTGAACGTTCATTCAAAATCCGACACTGCTTTACAGCTCCGTCGTTCCGTCGGAAAAGGCGCTGGACAGCATCGCCCCGGCGGCTCCATAGACAGGCATGGCCGACACCGTTTCCCCCCGTCCGCTGCGCCACCGCAGGATGGCGATCCTCGTCGCGGCGCTGGCCGCGGTGACGGCACTGGCCTGCTGGGGCGCCTATCGCTGGGCGGAGGCGGAAGCGCGGGCGGCGCTGACCCTCAACGGCGACCAGCGTCTCGGCCTCTATGCCAGCAGCATCCGCAACGCGGTCGGCCGTTACGACTATCTGCCCTTCCTGCTCGCCCGCGACCATGAGGTGCTCGACCTGCTCGATGCTCCTTCGGACCTGCGGCGCGACGCCGTGAACCGCCGGCTGGAGACGGCGAACGCGGCGGCCGGGTCGGCGGCGCTCTATGTGGTGGACCGCAAGGGATTGGCGCTGGCGGCCAGCAACTGGGCCGATCCGGTGCAGAGCTTCATCGGCCATACTTACGACTTCCGCCCCTATTTCCGTCAGGCGGTCGAGAGCGGCAGCGGCCGCTATTTCGGCATCGGCGTCACCACCGGCCTGCCCGGCTATTTCCTGTCGCACGCGGTGCGTCAGGGCGAGGCTCTGACCGGTGTCGCCGTGGTCAAGATCGATCTGGAAACGGTCCAGCGCGACTGGGCGGCCGGCGGCGAGCGGGTGCTGGTGACCGACGAGAACGGCATCGTCTTCCTGTCCAGCCATGCCGAATGGAAATACCGCGCCCTGCGCCCGCTGCCCGACGCGGTGACGGCCCGGCTGGCCCAGACCCGCCAGTATGACCGCAGCGACCTGCCCCCCCTCGGCCTGGGTGACGGCCCGCTGATGGAAAACGGCGCCCGGCTGGTCAGCCTTCCGGTTTCCGGTCCGGGGGCAAACCGCCGCGCCTTTCTGATGCAGGAGCTTGCCCTGCCGGAGTTCGGCTGGACCATCCGCTTCCTGTCCGACCTGGAGCCGGTAAAGGCGGAAGCAACCGGGGCCGCCATTCTGACCGCCATGGGCATCCTGCTGCTGGCCGCGGCCGCCGCATTGGGCTGGCTGCGGCGCCAGACCCTGCGGCTCCAGCGTGAGGCGCGGGTGACGCTGGAACGCCGGGTGGAGGAGCGCACGGCCGAACTGGTGACCGCCAACCGCATCCTGCGCGACGCGCAGGAGGAGCTGGTGCAGGCCGGAAAGCTGGCGGCACTCGGCCAGATGTCGGCGGCGCTGGCCCACGAGATCAACCAGCCGCTGGCCGCCATCCGCACCTTCGTCGCCTCCACCCGGCTGCTGGCGGAACGGGGGGAAACGGCGATGGTCCGCGACAACCTCGCCATGATCGGCGATCTGGCGGAACGGATGGCCCTGCTGTCCGGCCATTTGAAGGAGTTCGCCCGCAAGGGGCCGGCACGGGTGGAGGCCGTTCCGGTCGCCCGCGCCTTGGACCGCGCGCTGGCCCTGCTCGCCTCCCGTCTGCGCGAGGAGGAGGTGCAGGTTGACCGGTCGATCCCGCCCGACGCCCGCGTGCGCGGCGATGCGGTGCGGCTGGAGCAGGTCTTCGTCAACCTGCTGCGCAACGCCGCCGACGCCATGGAGGGCAGCGGGGACCGGCGCCTGACTCTGACCGCCACCCGCAACGCCGAGGGCTGGGAGATCCGCATCCGCGACACCGGCACCGGCATCGCCGAGGCGCACCAGTTCCAGCTGTTCGACCCCTTCTTCACCACCAAGGAGGTCGGACAGGGGCTTGGCCTCGGGCTGTCGCTGTCCTATGGCATCGTGCGGGACTTCGGCGGCACGCTGCGGGCGGAGAACAACCCCGAGGGCGGCGCCTGCTTCGTCGTCCAGCTGCCAGAGGCACAGTGAGGGCCAGATGAAGACCGATCCGCTTGCCACCCCCGTGCTTTTCATCGACGACGAGCTGGCGATGCGCGTGTCGGTGACGCAATGGCTGCAACTGGCCGGCTTCGCGGCACAGGGCTTCGAGACGCCACAGCTGGCGCTGGACCTGCTGTCGCCCGACTTTCCCGGCGTGCTGGTGACCGACGTGCGGATGCCGCGGATGGACGGCATGGCCGTGCTGGAACGGGCGCTGGAGCGCGACGCCGACCTGCCGGTGATCCTGGTGACCGGCCATGGCGACGTGGCCCTAGCGGTGGAGGCGATGCGGCGCGGCGCCTACGACTTCATCGAGAAACCCTTCGAACCCGACCATCTCGTCGCCGTCCTCCGCCGCGCGGTGGAGAAACGTCGTCTGGTGCTGGAGAATCGCGGCCTGCGCCGCCGCGCGGCCGGCGGCGGGATCGAGGCGCGGCTGATCGGCACCTCTCCCGCCATCGCCGAGTTGCAGCGCGACCTGATCGACCTCGCCGCCACCAGCGCCAGCGTGCTGATCCATGGCGAAACCGGCACGGGGAAGGAGCTGGTCGCCCGCTGCCTGCATGATTTCGGCTCGCGTGGAGAAAAGGGCGCCTTCGTCGCCGTCAATTGCGGCGCCATCCCCGACAGCATGGCGGAGAGCGAACTGTTCGGGCACGAGCCCGGTGCCTTCACCGGCGCCACCCAGCGCCGCGCCGGCAAGCTGGAGCATTCGAGCGGCGGCACCCTGTTCCTCGACGAGATCGAGAGCATGCCGCTCGCCATCCAGGTCAAGCTGCTGCGCGCGCTCCAGGAACGCACCATCGAACGGCTGGGCTCCAACAAGCAGGTCGCGGTCGATCTGCGGCTGGTCGCTGCGACCAAGATCGACCTGCTCGACCTCAGCGAGGCGGGGGGTTTCCGCGCCGACCTCTATTACCGGCTGAACGTGGCTGAACTGCACATCCCGCCGCTGCGGGCGCGGGCGGAGGACATTCCGCTGCTGTTCGACTATTTCACCGCCGAGTTCGCCGCCCGCCATAGCCGCGAACCGCGTCCGCTGGAGCCGGCCGACTTCGACGCCCTGCTCGCCCACGACTGGCCCGGCAATGTGCGGGAGCTGCGAAATCTGGCCGAACGCCATGTCCTGTCGGTGGGGCGTAGCAGCGTTGCCGGCCTGCTGCGCCGCCGCCCCGTTGGGGGAGAGGCGGCGGCACCACCGCGCGCCCTGGCCGATCAGGTCGATGCCTTCGAAAAACGGGCGATCGAACAGGCGCTGGAGCGCTGCAAAGGCGACATCAAGGCAGTGATGGATCTGCTGGACATCCCCCGCCGCACGCTGAACGAAAAGATGGCCCGCCACGGCCTGGACCGCACGCGCTTCCTGCCGCGGGGATAGCCGACCGTCACCACCAGTGGCGCTGCTGGCGGCCGGTGCGCAGGCGGGCCATTTCGACGGTCGTCGCCGGCTCCTCCGGCTTGCGCAGATCCTTCACCACCGCCAGCAGCGCACCGTCACGCTCGACCTCCGCCACCGTCGGGCCGGCCATCAGCGTGTCGCAATCCTCCTGCGTCGGCGCGATGAAGAAATCGGCGCGGGTCCAGTCGGTGACCCAATGCAGGTTGGCCGGCGCCAGCTTCTCGAAGGCCAGCGGTTCGGCGCAGACGGCGACGCTGTAGCTGCGGTGGCGGTGGGTGCGCGCCTCCTCCGCGGCGATGACCTCCGACAGATCCTCGACCGCTTCGGGCAGGCTGTTGGCCCAGTAATCGACATCGTATTTGCGCACCGCGCCGGCGACGCCGCCGACCAGCTCGTTGAAATAGACATATTCGTTGGGGTGCAGCGACTCCAGGACCACCGCCTCGCGCCCCAGGACCAGCGCCAGCGCAATCCCGGCCAGCACGGCGGCAGACAGTCCCCGCCCGGTGCGCTGGGACACGCCGAACCTCCAGGCGCCGGCCCAGCCGAGCAGCCGGTCGAGCCCGATGCCGCCCAGCACGGCCAGCGGCTGCAGCACGAACAGGAAATGGCGGATCGCGGTATAGCCGGGCGCATGGGTGACGGTGAACCAGACCACCGGAAACAGCGCAGCCAGCGCCACCAGCCCGCAGCCGACCGCGCGGGCGATGCCCTCCCCACCGGCCAGCCGGTCCCGATGCATCGCCGCCGGCAGAACCAGCAGCCCCAGCACGGCACCGCCCAGCATCACCAGCGGCAGCTTGATCCCGAGATACCAGACCAGATAGCTGCGCGGCACCTCGTACATCCAATAGTCGGTGCCGCCTAGCAGGGTACGGATCGGGTAATGGAAGTGCGAGAAATCGGCCAGCGCCCGCAAGGGGTTCAGTGGCTCCAGCACCGCCCAGGGCCAGAAGACCGCCATCAGCGCGTAGGCGACCGGCAGCGCCGGCAGCAGGCGCAGCGCTCCCCGCCCGGTCTCGCGCAGCCGGGCGGCGGATATGCCGCCCACCAGCAGCCACCCCGCCAGCATCGCAGCCGCATAGCCGACCAGCAGCAGCGCCCCGACCCGGATGCCCAGCGCCAGCCCGACGACAATGCCGAATCCCAGCACCGTGGGCAGGCGCGGCCGCGGCATCTGCCCGGCCAGCCGGACCAGCAGCGCCATCCCCGCCATCATCAGCACGGCGAAGGGCACGTCCTTGGTGTGGTTGAACAGCCCGCCATACCAGGGACCGCACAGCGCCAGCAGCGCCCCGGCGAGGAATCCGGCCCGCGGCCCGGCCAGCCGGCGGCCGACGCCCCACACCACCGCGACCCCCGCCACCCCGATCAGGGCACACAGCAGATGCCGCGTCTCGTACGGGTCGAAGGGCAGCAGCGGCGCCAGCGCCACCGCCGCCATGTCGAACAGTCCGCCATAGAGATAGAGGTTCTTGTAGGTAAAGGCCGAATCGTCGCCGAAGCCGCTGTGGTACCAGTCGATCAGCTTGGCGCCGTAGACATGCTGCACCTCCTCGTCGTTGGAGATGCCGTACTGCCGGAAGGTGACGGCGACCAGCACCAGAAGGGCCAGCAGTCCCAATACCGCGGCAAAGTCCCACCGCTCGCCGATCGGACGGCGCAAAAAGCTGGTCCTCCCCGTCACCCCACTCCCCCGCTTCCCGTCCGCCTGCATGCCGAAGTCCGGATGCCGAAGTCCGAGCGCAGGAAGCACCGGCCGCCGTGGCTTGTCATGTGAAATCTCTGCCACAGTCGCACCGAGCCGTCCGCACACCGAACGTCGCGGCAAAACATGGGAGGGCCTGACGCGACATAAAGCCTGCTTTAGCTCATTGACGTTGACTTCCCCCCGGCACCCGTGGCGAAATCGTCGGCACAGGGGATTGTTCATGGCCGAACGGGATCGGGTATATGGCGTGACGGAACTGGCGGCGGAGTTCGACCTCACGCCGCAGGCGCTGCGCTATTACGAGGAAAAGGGGCTGCTGGCTCCGCAACGCGCCGGGGGGCGGCGGGTGTTCACCTACCGCGACCGCGCGCGGCTGATGCTGATCCTGAAGTTCCGCCGGGTCGGCTTCTCGCTGGAGCAGATCGCCGAATATCTCGCCCACTACCGCTCCGGCCGGCCCAGCGCCGGGCAGTACCGCGACGGGCTGCGCAAAATCCGCGCCCGCCTCGTTGAGCTTGAGCGGATGCGCTCCGAAATCAGCGAGGTGATCCTTGAGCTGGAGGCGATGGAGGCAGACGCCGAACGGCGGCTCACCGCCTGCATGCATGACGATGCCCGACAACCAGACGACCCACCACCAGACGACCCAAGAGCAGACTGCTCAAAACCAGAAGCGACCAAACCGGGAGTGAAACGATGCTGCGCGGAATGATGATGAATGGCCCCCTGCTGGTGACGTCGATCCTGCGTCACGCAGCGCTCTACCATGCCGACACCGAGATCGTGTCGCGCACCACCGAGGGGCCGATCCACCGCTACACCTATGCCGACGCCTGGGTCCGCGCCCAGAAGCTGGCGAACGCGCTGGCAGCGTTGGGCATGAAGCCGGGCGACCGCATCGGCACGCTGGCCTGGAACGGCTACCGCCACCTGGAATGCTATTACGGCATCGGCGGCTCGGGCATGGTCTGCCACACCATCAACCCGCGCCTGTTCCCGGAACAGATCGCCTACATCGTCAACCACGCCGAAGACCGGCTGCTGTTCACCGACCTGACCTTCCTGCCGCTGCTGGAGGGCATCGCCCACGAGCTGACCGGGCTGAAGGGCATCGTCGTGATGACCGACCGCGCCAACATGCCGGCCTCCAGCCTGCCCAACCTGCTGTGCTACGAGGATCTGCTGGCCGACCAGCCGGACAGCTTCGACTGGCCGGAGCTGGACGAGAACACCGCCTGCAGCATGTGCTACACCTCCGGCACCACCGGCAATCCGAAGGGCGTGCTGTATAGCCACCGCTCCTCCTACCTGCATGCCATCGCCGCCTGCCTGCCCGACGTGTTCGGCCTGTCGGCGTCGGACGTGGTGCTGCCGGTGGTGCCGATGTTCCACGTCAACGCCTGGGGCGTGCCCTATGCCGCGCCGATGGTCGGCGCCAAGCTGGTCTTCCCCGGCGGCAAGCTGGACGGCGCCAGCCTCCATGAGCTGTTCGAGGCCGAGAAGGTCACCAACAGCGCCGGCGTGCCGACCGTCTGGCTGGCGCTGCTGAACTGGCTGGACGCCAACAGGAAGAAGCTGACAACCATGCGCCGCATCGCCATCGGCGGTTCCGCCTGCCCGCCGGTGATGATCCAGCGCTTCCAGGAGATGGGGGTCGAGGTCCTGCATGCCTGGGGCATGACGGAAACCAGCCCGCTCGGCCTCGCCAACACGCCGAAGGGCAAGCACCGCGGACAGGATGCCGAGGCGGCCCTGGCGCTGGCCTCCAGGCAGGGGCGGCCGATCTGCGGCGTGCAGTTCCGCGTCGTCGACGGCTCCGGCAACGATGTGGCACGCGACGGCACCAGCTTCGGCCGGCTGCTGGTGCGCGGCCCGACCGTCTGCTCCGGCTATTTCGGCGTGACGGAAAGCCCGGCCCACCAGACGGTGCCGGGCTGGTTCGAGACCGGCGACGTGGTGACGATGGACGCCGACGGCTATGTCCAGATCGTCGACCGCACCAAGGACGTCATCAAGTCGGGCGGCGAGTGGATCAGCTCCATCGACCTGGAGAACATCGCCGTCGGCCATCCGGGCGTCCAGGAGGCCGCCGCCGTCGCCGTGCCCGACGAAAAATGGGGCGAGCGCCCGATGCTGGTCGTCGTCCGCAAACCGGACTCCAGCGTCACCCGCGAGGAACTGCTGGCGGTCTTCGACGGCAAGGTGGCGAAATGGTGCATCCCCGACGATGTCCGCTTCGTCGACAGCCTGCCCCACACCGCCACCGGCAAGCTGCTGAAGAGCGAGATCCGCCACATGCTGGCCGACCGCGAAGGGGTGTGACCGGAGAAGAATCGGGCCGGAAAAGAAACGGGCCGGACGGTATCGACCGTCCGGCCCAGTGTCCCCGCCGAACCGGCGAGGACGACGCACCCGAGGGAGGAGCGCGCAACCGAAGTCAGATTACCGGCAGCGGATCGGGGCCACTTGCCCGTCTGCGCCAGAAACTCTGCAAATTCCCGCCATCGAAGCCGTCAACGCTCCGACCGCACCCGCGCCACGGCGTCGCGCCAGCCGCCATAGAGGCGGTCGCGCTTGCCCTGCTCCATGCGCGGTTCGAACCGGCGTTCGCTGCGCCACGCATCGGACACCGACTCCAGCCCGTCGAACACGCCGACCTTCAGCGCGGCGAGGCAGGCGGCACCGAGCGCCGTGGTCTCGATCACCTTCGGCCGTTCGACCGGCATGTTCAGCAGGTCGGCCAGGAACTGGCAGAGCCAGTCGTTGGCGGCCATGCCGCCGTCGATGCGCAGCGCATTGATGGTACCGCCCCAGTCGCCGGCCATCGCCTCCATCAGGTCGCGGGTCTGGAAGGCGACCGCCTCCAGCGCCGCGCGGGCGATATGGGCCGGGCCGACATCCAGCGTCATGCCGAAGATCGCGGCGCGAGCGGCCGAATCCCAGTGCGGAGCACCCAAGCCCACGAAGGCCGGGACGAAATAGACGCCGTGGCTGTCGGGCACGCGGGTCGCCATGTCGTCGGTCTGGCTGGCATGGGTGATGATGCCGATACCGTCGCGCAGCCACTTGATGGCCGCACCCGCGACGAAGATCGAGCCTTCCTGCGCGTAAGCGGTCTTGCCGTTCAGCCGGTAGGCGACGGTGGTCAGCAGCCGGTTCTTCGACACCACCGGCGTCTCCCCGGTGTTGATCAGCGCGAAGCAGCCGGTACCGTAGGTCGATTTCGCCATGCCCGGCGTCAGGCAGGCCTGCCCGAAGGCCGCCGCCTGCTGGTCGCCGGCAACGCCCGCGATGGGAATCGGCCGGCCGAGCAGCTCCGGCTCGGTGGCGCCGAAATCGTCGGAGCTGTCGAGCACCCGCGGCAGCATGGCGCGCGGCACCCGGAACAGCCCGAGCAATTCGTCGTCCCAGTCCTGGGCATGGATGTCGAACAGCATGGTGCGCGAGGCGTTGGTCGCGTCGGTCGCATGCACCTGCCGCCCGGTCAGGTGATAGATCAGGAAACTGTCGATGGTGCCGAAGCACAGCTCGCCCCGCTCGGCCCGCGCGCGGGCGCCCGGCACATGGTCGAGGATCCAGGCGATCTTGGTGGCGGAGAAATAGGCGTCGATCAGCAGGCCGGTCCTGGAGCGCACCAACTCGGCATTGCCCGCCGCCACCAGATCGTGGCAGAGCGCGGCGGTGCGGCGGTCCTGCCAGACGATGGCGCGGTGGATCGGCTCGCCGGTCGCGCGGTCCCACACCACGGTGGTTTCGCGCTGGTTGGTGATGCCGATGGCGGCGATGGCGGACACGTCGACCCCGGACTTCTCCACCGCTTCGCGCGCCACGGTGCGCACGTCGCGCAGGATGTCGGCGGGATCATGCTCGACCCAGCCGTCGCCGGGGTAATGCTGGGGGAACTCGCGCCGCGCTTCGGCCAGCGGCGTCCCCCGGCCGTCGAACAGGATCGCCCGTGACGAGGTGGTGCCCTGGTCGATGGCGAGGATGTGGCCGGCCTTGCTCATGGAAGCGTTCCCTCGTGAATTCTTGGACTTCATACCCTCTCCCGCCCCGGGAGAGGGAGGGACCCGCCAAAGGCGGGAGAGTGAGGACAATCCGAACATGGATCTTGTTCCTTGGATTACCCCTCACCCTTCCCAAGCTTTGCTTGGGCCCCTTCCCTCTCCCGGGACGGGAGAGGGAACCTTCAGAAAAATAAAGTCGGGGCGGCAGCATGCCGCCGCCCCGCAGTTTACCCCTGGCCCAACCAGGACGAAGTGCCAGGAGGAGAACCGTTCTGCCGGCCCGTTACTGGGCGCGGCCTTCCTTCCACGCCTTCAGCAGGTCGTCATAGGCGATGGTCTGGCCCTTGGGCTTCTCGTTGTCGAGCTTGGCCTTCGGGGCGCCGGGGGCGGCGAACCACTCCTTGGCGTCCTTCTTCGGGTTCAACTTCGGCGCGCACTCGCCGCCGATGTTGGCGCGCTCCATGCGGGCCAGCACCTGCTCCATCTGCTCGGCCAGATTGTCCATCGCCTGCTGCGGGGTGCGCTCACCCGTGACGGCTTCGGCGATGTTCTGCCACCACAGCGGGGCCAGCTTCGGATAGTCCGGCACGTTGGTGCCGGTCGGCGTCCAGGCGACGCGGGCCGGGCTGCGGTAGAACTCGACCAGACCGCCCAGCTTCGGCGCCACCTGGGTCATCGCGTCGGACTTGATGTCGCTTTCGCGGATCGGCGTCAGGCCGACCAGCGTCTTCTTCAGCGACGCGGTCTTCGACACGGTGAACTGGGCGTAGAGCCACGCGGCCTTGCGGCGCTCGGCCGGGGTGGACTTCAGCAGCGTCCACGACCCCACGTCCTGGTAGCCGAGCTTCATGCCCTGCTCCCAATACGGACCGTGCGGCGAGGGGGCCATGCGCCACTTCGGCGTGCCGTCGGCGTTGACCACCGGCAGGCCCGGCTTGGTCATGTCGGCGGTGAAGGCGGTGTACCAGAAGATCTGCTGGGCGACGTTGCCCTGGGCAGGCACCGGACCGGCTTCGGAGAAGGTCATGCCGGCGGCTTCCGGCGGCGCGTACTTCTTCAGCCAGTCGATGTACTTGACCAGCGAATAGACGGCGGCCGGGCCGTTGGTGTCGCCGCCGCGGGCGACCGAGGCGCCGGCCGGGCGGCAGCCCTCGACGCGGATGCCCCACTCGTCCACCGGCTTGCCGTTCGGCAGGCCCTTGTCGCCGGCGCCGGCCATCGACAGCCAAGCGTCGGTGAAGCGCCAGCCGAGCGACGGGTCCTTCTTGCCGTAATCCATGTGGCCGAAGACGCGGACGCCGTCGATCTCCTTCACGTCGTTGGTGAAGAACTCGGCGATGTCCTCGTAGGCCGACCAGTCGAGCGGGACGCCCAGATCGTAGCCGTACTTGGCCTTGAACTTCTCCTTCAGGTCGGGACGGGCGAACCAGTCGGCGCGGAACCAGTAGAGGTTGGCGAACTGCTGGTCGGGCAGCTGGTAGAGCTTGCCGTCCGGACCGGTGGTGAAGCTGGTGCCGATGAAGTCCTTGACGTCCAGCGTCGGCAGGGTGACGTCCTTGCCTTCGCCGCCCATGAAGTCGGACAGCGCGATGGCCTGGCCGTAGCGGACATGGGTGCCGATCAGGTCGCTGTCGTTGACGTAGGCGTCATAGACGTTGCGGCCCGACTGCATCTGCGTCTGCAGCTTCTCGATGACGTCGCCTTCCTGGATCAGGTCGTGCTTCAGCTTGATCCCGGTCAGCTCGCTGAACAGCTTGGCCAGCGTCTTCGATTCGAACTCGTGCGTCGTCAGCGTTTCGGAGACGACGTTGATCTCCATCCCCTTGTAGGGCTCGGCGGCCTTCACGAACCACTCCAGCTCCTTCATCTGCTCGTCCTTGGACAGCGTGGAGGGCTGGAGTTCCTCGATGATGCGCTTGGCGACGGCTTCCTGGTCCGGCGTCATGGCGGCGGACGGGCCGGCCGAGGCCATCGCCAGCAGGACGCCGATGCCACCGGCCATCACGGCCCCGGTCAGGCGGCGCCGCAGAGAATGACGCGAAGTCTGTTGCTGAAGCATGCTTCCTCCCACTTGATCGACTTGGTGTCGGGTTGACGTTTCGTATTGCTCTTACCAGCGGAAACCACCGCTCTTCCCGTCATCCCCGCAGCCCCGCGGGGAACGGATTCCTTGAAAACCTTGTCGTCTCCTCAGCCGAAGCGGATCACCCGAACCGGATGATCAGGGCGATCCACACCAGCGAGACCGCAGAGGCGCCCCACAGCGACGCGTCGGTCGCGGCGAGCCAGCCCAGATGGATGAAGGCGCTGCCGAGCAGGCCGATGAACAGGCGGTCGCCGCGGGTGGTGCGCATCGGCAGGAAGCCCTTGGCCTCCACCGTCGGCGACACCACTTCCCAGACCGTCATGCCGGCCAGCATCAGGGCAATGCACAGGAAGAAGATCGCGGTCGGCGTGGTCCACGCCATCCATTCCATATCCATGACGCGGCCTCCTTCAGACGCGACCCAGGGCGAAGCCCTTGGCGATGTAGTTGCGGACGAACCAGATCACGAGCGCGCCCGGCAGGATGGTCAGCACGCCGGCGGCGGCCAGCAGGCCCCAGTCCATGCCCGACGCGCTGACGGTGCGGGTCATGGTGGCGGCGATCGGCTTGGCGTCGACCGAGGTCAGCGTGCGGGCCAGCAGAAGCTCGACCCAGCTGAACATGAAGCAGAAGAAGGCGGTGACGCCGACGCCGGCCCGGATCATCGGCAGGAACACCGTGCCGAAGAAGCGCGGGAAGCTGTAGCCGTCGATGTAGGCCATCTCGTCGATCTCGCGCGGCACGCCCGACATGAAGCCTTCCAGGATCCAGACCGCCAGCGGCACGTTGAACAGGCAGTGCGCCAGGGCGACGGCGATGTGCGTGTCGAACAGCCCGACCGTCTGGTAGAGCTGGAAGAAGGGCAGCAGGAACACGGCCGGCGGCGCCATCTTGTTGGTCAGCAGCCAGAAGAAGACGTGCTTGTCGCCGATGAAGCGGTAGCGCGAGAAGGCGTAGGCTGCCGGCAGCGCCACCGTCAGCGAGATGATGGTGTTCAGCGTCACATAGTAGATCGAGTTGATGTAGCCGCTGTACCAGCTGGGATCGGTGAAGATGATGGCATAGTTGCGCAGCGTCGGGTTGTGCGGATACAGCGTCAGGCCCGACAGGATCTCCTCGTTCGTCTTGAAGGACATGTTGACCATCCAGTAGATGGGCAGCATGAGGAAGATTATGTAACAGACCAGGACGATGGTCCTGTTGGACACCCGCGCCGAAGAGCGGCGGATGTTTGCCGGGGCCGCCAGCGAACCGGGAGCGAGAACCGCAGCCTTGCTCATTTCTTCTCTCCCTCGCCGGTGCGGGTGATGATGGTGTAGAAGATGAAGCTGAACAGCAGCACGATCAGGAAGTAGACGATGGAGAAGGCCGCGGCCTTGCCGATGTCGAACTGACCCACCGCCATCTGCGTCAGATACTGGCTGAGGAAGGTGGTGGAGTTGCCGGGGCCGCCGCCGGTCAGCACGAACGGCTCGGTGTAGATCATGAAGCTGTCCATGAAGCGCAGCAGCACCGCGATGATCAGGACGCCGCGCATCTTCGGCAGCTGGATGTAGCGGAACACCGCCCATTTCGACGCGCCGTCGATCTTGGCCGCCTGATAGAAGGCCGGCGGGATCGACTGGAGGCCGGCGTAGCACAGCAGAGCCACGAGGCTGGTCCAGTGCCAGACGTCCATCACCAGCACCGTCACCCAGGCATGGGCCGAATTGTTGGTGTAGTTGTAGTCGATGCCGATGGCGCGGAAGGTGGCGCCGAGCAGGCCGATGTCGCCGCGGCCGAAGATCTGCCAGATGGTGCCGACCACGTTGAACGGGATCAGCAGCGGCAGGGCCAGCAGCACCAGCGTCAGCGACGTCTTAGCGCTGCGACCGCCGGGCATGCCGAGCGCGATCAGGATGCCCAAAGGGATCTCGATGGCCAGCACCGCCAGCGAATAGACGATCTGGCGGACCAGCGCATCGTGCAGCCGCTCGTCCTTCAGCACCGCCTCGAACCATTCGGTGCCGACGAAGAATGTCTGGCCGGGGCCGAAGATCTCCTGCACCGAGTAGTTGACCACCGTCATCAGCGGCACCACGGCGCTGAAGGCGACGATCAGAAAGACCGGGATGATCAGGAACCAAGCCCGGTTGTCCTGGACCTTATCCATGGCTCATGGCTCCTTCAACCGACCAGATGACTGTCGCGGTAGAGCTTGGTCCACCGGGTGGGGAAACGAATGGCGGCGTCGAGGGCCGGGATCTCCTGCTCCTCGCTCAGCCGCACCTTCAGCGTGTGGTTGTTCAGCCGCACCGTCGCCAGCTTGGAGGTGCCGAGATCGTCGACGCCGGTGACCTGCACCGGGATGGCGCCGGCGTTGCCGCTGCGGGTCAGTTCCAGGAATTCCGGCCGGATGCCCAGCTCGAACTTGCCGCCCACCCGGCCGCCGGCCGACGACACGGCGCGGTCGGGCAGCGGGATGGCGATGCCGTCGACCAGCGCATGGTCGTTGCCCAGCGTGCAGGGCATCAGGTTGATGCCGGGGCTGCCGATGAAATAGCCGACGAAGGTGTGCTCGGGGTTCTCGAACAGCTCCTGTGGGGTGCCGAGCTGGACCATGGCGCCTTCGTACATCACCGCGACCTTGTCGGCGAAGGTCAGCGCCTCCACCTGGTCGTGGGTCACGTAGATCATGGTCAGGCGGTATTCCTCATGGATCTGGCGCAGCTTGCGGCGCAGGATCCACTTGGTGTGCGGGTCGATGACGGTCAGCGGCTCGTCGAACAGGATGGCCGCCACGTCCGACCGCACCAGACCGCGGCCCATGGAGATCTTCTGCTTGGCGTCCGGCGTCAGCCGCTGGGCGCGCTTCTTCAGATCGGCGGTCAGGTCCAGTGCCTCGGCCACCTGCCGCACGCGGCGGTCGACGTCCGCCGCCGGAACCTTGCGGTTGCGGAGCGGGAAGGCGAGGTTCTCGTACACCGTCATGGTGTCGTAGATGACCGGGAACTGGAACACCTGGGCGATGTTGCGCTCTTCCGGGGTGCAGCGGGTCACGTCCAGCCCGTCGAACAGCACCCGTCCCTCGCTGGGCACCAGCAGGCCGGAGATGATGTTCAGCAGCGTGGACTTGCCGCAGCCCGAAGGCCCCAGCAGCGCATAGGCCTTGCCGTCCTCCCACTCCTGCGACAGGCGGCGGAGCGCGTAGTCCTCAGGCTTGCTGGGATGCGGGTGATAGGAATGGCCGAGATTGTCGAATTGGATGGTCGCCATCGCTCCCGCCCCCCTTAAGCGATGTTGCGCAGCGCGCCGCGCCGCCAGTTGGGTGCCGCCACCAGCTTGCCCACGGAGGAGAAGACGAAGATGCGGTCGGGATCGGCATAGACCTGGATGTCGCTGCCGATCGGATGACTGTGCACCCCCTCCTCGCGCGCGATCAGCGTGCTGTCGCCGTGGCGCAGATGGACGAAGGTCTCCGACCCGCTGATCTCCGACAGGGCTACCTTGCCCCGGATCGGCACCAGCCGCTCGCTCCGCCGCAGCACCGTCAGGTGGTTGGCGCGGATGCCGACCTTGCAGGGACCGGCCGGCAGGTTGCGGTCGTGGGCGGACAGCGGCAGGCTGGTGCCGTCGGACAGGGCCACGCGGTCGTTGGTCAGGATCGCGTCCACCACATTCATCGGCGGGTCGCTGAACACCTGCGCGCATTCCAGCGAGGCCGGCGTGTGGAACACGTCGCCGGTCGCCCCGGTCTGCAACATCCGCCCCTCGTGCAGCACCGTCACGTTGCCGCCGAGGATCAGCGCCTCCTGCGGTTCGGTGGTCGCGTAGACGACGGTGGTCTTGCCGTCCGCGAAGATCTCGCGCAGTTCGGCGCGCAGCTCCTCGCGCAGCTTGTAGTCGAGGTTGACCAGCGGCTCGTCGAGCAGAAGCAGGCCGGCGCCCTTCACCAGGGCCCGCGCGATGGCGCAGCGCTGCTGCTGGCCGCCCGACAGCTCGGCCGGCAGCCGGTCGAGATAAGGCGTGATCCGCAGCATGGCGGCGGTGCGCCGCACCTTGGCGTCGATCTCCGCCTTGTCCTTGCCCTGGCGGCGCAGCGGCGAGGCGATGTTCTCGAAGACCGTCATCGCCGGATAATTGATGAACTGCTGGTAGACCATCGCCACGTCGCGATGGCGCACCGATGTGCCGGTCACGTCCTTGCCGTTTTCCAGCACGCGCCCGGCGCTGGGCGCATCCAGCCCGGCCATCAGCCGCATCAGCGTCGTCTTGCCGGCCAGCGTCCGCCCCAGCAGCACATTGAAACTGCCGGGTTGCAGCTCCAGCGACAGGGGATGGAGATGCTGCTCGGCGCCGACGCGCTTCGCCACGCCTTCCAGTGTGAGTGTCACCGCGTTCCTCCCATCGACCGCAGGGTGGCGGTATCGCCGCCCGTACCCCTGTTGGCCGTTGCTTCGCGGCGCCGGTCGAACCAGCCGCCGATGGCCTCCCGGACATTTGCGTCCAGGTGCAGCCCAAGTTTGGAGCGCCGCCACAGGAAGTCGTCGCCGGTCATGGCGAACTCCTCCCGCGCGGCATAGTCGAGTTCGGCCTCATGGACGCCGCCCCCGAAATCGATGCCCAGATCGTCCAGCCCCTTGGCGTCGCCCAGCAGCCGCTCGACCCGCGTGCCGTAGGCGCGCGCCAGCCGCAGGGCCAGCGCATCGGGCAGCCAGGGCCGGCTGCGCTTCAAGCCCGCCAGGAAGCCGGCGAAATCGGCGTTGGCGATGTCGCCGCCGGGAAGCGCCACGTCGGCGGTCCAGGTGATGCCGCCCTTGCCCAGCGCCTTGCCCAGCTTTTCCGTCGCCTCCTCCGCCAGCCGGCGGAAGGTGGTGATCTTGCCGCCGAAGATCGACAGCATCGGCGCGTCGCCGGCCGGCTCGTCCATCTCCAGCACATAGTCGCGGGTGACGGCCGAGGCATTGCCGCTGGCATCGTCGAACAGCGGCCGGACGCCGCTGTAGGTCCACACCACGTCGCTCTCGTGCACCGGCTTGGCGAAGTAGCGCGACACCGCCCGGCACATGTAGGCGATTTCCTCAGGGGAGATCGCCACCGCGCCGGGATCGCCCGAATAATCGAGGTCGGTGGTGCCGATCAGGGTGAAATCGCGCTCGTACGGGATGGCGAAGACGATGCGGCGGTCGTCGTTCTGGAAGATGTAGGCATGGTCGCCGTCGAACATCTTCGGCACGACGATGTGGCTGCCCTTGACCAAACGGACCGACTTGTCGACGGTGACGCCGGTGCGCTTGGCGATCATCTCGCGCACCCAGGGGCCGGCGGCATTGACCAGCGCGCGGGCGCGGACGGTGCGGGTGGCGCCGGTGCGGGTGTCGACCAGCGTCGCTTCCCACAGGCCACCCTTGCGTTCGGCCTTCTCGCAGCGGGTGCGGGTCAGGATTTCCGCGCCGCGGGCCCGCGCGTCCATCGCGTTCAGCACGACCAGCCGGCTGTCCTCGACCCAGCAGTCCGAATATTCGAACGCCTTGGTGAAGCCGCCCGCCAGCGGCTTGCCCGCCGGCGCGCTGGTCAGGTCGACGCCGTGCGAGCCCGGCAGCAGCTTGCGCTTTCCAAGATGATCGTAAAGGAACAGGCCGATGCGGACCATCCAGGCCGGCCGCATGCTGCTGTCGTGCGGCAGGACGAAGCGCAGCGGCCAGATGATGTGCGGCGCGGCGCGCAGCAGCACCTCGCGCTCTTGCAGCGCCTCGCGCACCAGACGGAATTCGTAATATTCGAGATAGCGCAGGCCGCCGTGAATCAGCTTGGTGCTGGCCGACGAGGTGGCGCCCGCAAGGTCGCCCTGTTCGCACAGCACCACCGACATCCCGCGCCCGACCGCGTCGCGGGCGATGCCCGCCCCGTTCACGCCGCCGCCGACGATCAGAAGGTCGGTAACCGCGGACTCGTTTGCCATGGGTTCCTCTCCGTACCGCGGCGGTTCCTTCTCGAACCCAGCCGCTTTCGTTTCGGAACATAGAATGTTCGTTCGCGTTTGAAAAGGAAAATGTTTGTTCAACGGATCATGTTTCCGAGGCTACGCCGGATCGGGCATCTTTCCTATCGGAAATAAGGCTGATCCGGCTCCCCTCCCCGGACCCGGCTCACGCCGCGCGGATGCGGCCCAGCAGACGGTCGATATCCTCGCTCAGGCTTTCGGACCGTTGCGAAAGCGCGCGGGTGGCGTCCACCACCTGGGCGGCGGCGCTGCCGGTGCGGTTCACCGCGTCGTCCACCGACACCACCGTGTCGGCGATGCTCTGCACCGCGTCGGAAGCGTGGTTGATGCTGCGTGCGATCTCGTCGGTGGCGGCGGACTGCTCCTCCACCGCGGCGGCGACCATGGCGGTGATCTCGTCGATGCGGCTGATGGTGCGGCCGATGTCGTCGATGGCCGACACGGCTCCCTGCGCCGTCGTGCGCACCGCCTGGACCTGCTGGGCGATCTCCTCCGTCGCCTTGGCAGTCTGGCCGGCGAGGCTGCGCACCTCCTCCGCCACCACGGCGAAGCCCTTGCCCGCATCGCCAGCGCGCGCCGCCTCGATGGTAGCGTTCAGGGCCAGCAGGTTGGTCTGCCCGGCGATGGCGTTGATCATGCCGACCACGTCGCCGATCTTCTGCGCCGCTGTCGCCAGTTCCACCATCAGGTCGTTGGTGCTGCGCGCCTCCTCCACCGCACTGCGGGCGATCTGGCTGGAATCGCCGACCCGCCGGGTGATCTCGCCGATGGAGGCGGAAAGCTGGCTGGCGGTGGCGGCCACCGTCTGCACGTTGGTCGCGGTGTCGGCGACCGCCGACCGCACGTCGGTCATCCGGCGGCAGGTCTGCTCGGCGGTGGCGGACATCCCCTCCGACGCCTCGCGCATGTCGGCCGATGCGGCGCTGATGTGGCGTGACGCCTCCTTCACGCTGGCCTCGATGCTCGCGGTGATGGACTGGATGGTGCGCGACCGCTCGGCATCGGCCGCCTGCTTCATCGCGTCCTGTTCCTCCTGCAAGCGGGCGATCTCGGCGCTCTTGTCGCGGAAGACGCCGACGATCCCCGCCATCTCGGCGATTTCGTCGCGCCCGCCGACCGCGGCGTCGGCAGCCAGATCGCCGCCGGCCACGGCGCGCATGGCGTCGATCACCCGCATCAGACGCCGGGTCAGCCGGTTGCGGACATAGAACCACGCGATCAGCAGGCTCGACAGCACCACGACCGCAGCAGCGCCGCCCTGGACCGCGACCGCACCGGAAATCGCCGTTTCGGTCCGCGTCACGTCGGCATCGGTGCGCTCCTGCTGGTGGGCGACCACCGCATCGATGGTGCCGTTCAAATCGGTGGTCAGCCGCACCGTCTCGGCCAGCGCGCTTTCGATGTCGGCGGTGATGCGCGCCTGTTCGTCGCGCAGGCGGAAGACGCTGCCGGCGCCACCGCCGAAAGCGGCGAGCCCATCGCGCGCCTTCACCAGCGACGGCCGGTCCGGGCTGTCCTTCGGCAGGGCGCCGATGGCGTTGTCGACGCGAAGCAGCGCCCAATTGTACTTCGACCGGATGTTGTTCAACGTCGCCCCATGCGGCACGCTGGAGGCGGCGGCGATCATGCCGAAGGCGAGATTGCCGTTGGCCTGCACGTTCATCAGCTGGGTGATGACCGGCAGTTCCTCCTGCGCCAGCCGGCGGCCCAGCCCGGTTGCGGTGTCGACCGCCTGCGCGGCGGCCAGATCGCCCACCACATTGTTGACCGACAGGGTTGACACCTCCAGCAGCGGCGCCACCAGATCGGTGAAGTCCTCGTGCGCCATCACCGCGTCGGCGACCAGCGTGTTGAGCTTCTCCTCCATCGCCAGCCGTTCGGCGGTGCGCTTGCCCAGCGTGTCGAGTGCAGCCCCCATGCGCTCCAGCAGCTTGGCGACCGCGTCCGCATCCGCGGCCATGCCGTCGGCTCCTCCGCCGGCCTGACTCCGCATCGCCCCGATGCGGTCGCGCAGGCCCGCCAGCCGTTTGGTCAGGCCGTCCATCCGCTCCGTCAGCTCCGCCGCATCGCGCGAGGCCGCCACCGCAGGCGCGTCGGCGGCGATCGCGGTGCTGTCCTTCGCCAGAGTGAGCGAGCGGACGATGGCCGGCACGCTGCTGCGGCCAATTTCACCCATCGAGCGCCCGGTCTCGGTCAACGACCACCACGCCATCACGCTGGCGAAGGCGGCGAGTATCGCCACCCCGCCGAAAGCCAGAAACAGCCGCCCCTGAATGCCGAGCCGAACACTTTGCCGCCCCCCGGCTGGCGTCAGTTGCGTCATATACCTCTCCTATACGTTATCTTTATGTCGGCAGGCCGGACCGTTGAACGTCGCGACAAGTTTGAAGGATGGCGGCGACAGCCGTCAGTCGCGGCAAACCCTGATCGGGCTGACGCCATCGGGCAGACATCGGAACCGCGTGGATCCTGTCATAGCATGCGCGTTCATTTTCGTAAAGAAACATGCTTGTGCTACGAACAATATCGGGCGTACGGTGCCGCAACTCCAGCCGTGCGCCGGAACCGGCGCCTTTTCGCTTTGACCCATCGCGCGCATCTGATTCACTCACGACCCTTTCGAGACCGGAGACAGCCCACCGATGGATGCGCGCCTGGACGCCGAACGCCGCCAGCAGGAAATCGTGGCTCTGGTCCATGCCAGGGGCATGGTGCAGATCCAGTGGCTGGCCGAACATTTCGATGTCACGCCGCAGACCATCCGCCGCGACATCGAGCATCTGGCCGGCCAGTCGGCCGTGCGGCGTTTCCGTGGCGGCGTCACCGTGCCGTCCAGCGTGGAGAACATCGCCTATTCCACCCGCCAGACCCTGATGGCGGAGGAAAAGCGCCGCATCGCCGAACTGGTCGCCCGCCATGTGCCGGAGGATGCGTCGCTGTTCCTCAACATCGGCACGACGACGGAGGCGGTGGCCCAGGCCCTGCTCGGCCACAAGCGGCTGCGGGTGCTGACCAACAACCTGAACGTCGCCACCATCCTGCACAAGAACACGAACTTTGCCCTGTCCATCGCCGGCGGCCTCGTGCGCGAGCGCGACGGCGGCATCATCGGCGAGGCGACGGTGGAGTTCATTCGCCGCTACAAGGTGGACATCGGCATCATCGGCATCAGCGGCATCGACAGCGAAGGCGACCTGCTGGACTACGACGAGCAGGAGGTCCGCGTCGCCCGCGCCATCATCGAAAGCTCGCGCCGGGTCTTCCTGGTCACCGACCACACCAAGTTCGGCCGCAACGCCATGATCCGCATGGCCGACGTCAGCGTGCTCGACGCGCTGTTCACCGACCGCCTGCCACCGGCCGAGCTGATGGAGGTGCTGAGCAACGCCGACTGCCAGGTGCATGTCGCCGACGGCAGCGACGCGGCCAACGGCGACGGGGAGGAGGCGGAGGAGTAGGCGGATACCCCTCGTTTCAGCGAAACAGCTTCAAACGCGGCACCCCGGCCTGCGGCCCCGACGCCGCTTGCCGAACCGCGTCATCGCCTCCACTCTGTGATGTTGGGCCTGATGAAAAGCAGTTGGCCCACCCAACAGAGATGAGTAGGTGTGCGGTGATCATCGAAAGCGACCTCAAGCTCGACTTCAAGGATGTGCTGATCCGGCCGAAACGCAGCACGCTGCAGAGCCGCAACGACGTGGATGTCAACCGGACCTTCACCTTCCTGCACACCCAGCGCGACTGGACCGGCTTTCCGCTGATCGCCGCCAACATGGACGTCACCGGCAGCATGGGCATGGCACGCGCACTGTCTCGCTTCGGCGCGATGACCGCCCTGCACAAGCACTACAAGGCCGAAGAGCTGGCCGACTTCTTCCGGGCCGAAGCTGAATCGGCCACCCTGTCCAACGTCTTCTATTCGATGGGCATCGCCGAGGCCGACCACGACAAGTTCCTGGCGGTGAAGGCCAAGGCGCCGGTGGGGAAGATCTGCCTGGACGTCGCCAACGGCTATACCGAGCGCTTCGTCGAGGTGATCGCCCGCCTGCGCCAGGAGAATCCGGACGCCGTCATCATGGCCGGCAACGTCGTCACCGGCGACATGACGGAGGCGCTGCTGCTGGCCGGCGCCGACATCGTCAAGGTCGGCATCGGGCCGGGTTCGGTCTGCACCACCCGCAAGATGACCGGCGTCGGCTATCCCCAGCTGTCGGCCATCATCGAATGCGCCGACGCCGCCCACGGGCTGAAGGGGCAGGTCTGCGGCGACGGCGGCTGCACCGTGCCGGGCGACATCTCCAAGGCTTACGGCGCCGGCGCCGACTTCGTCATGCTGGGCGGCATGCTGGCCGGCCATGACGAGTGCGAGGGCGAGATCCGCTACGAGGACCGGGACGGCAACCGGGTGCCGGTCGCCATGACCTTCTACGGCATGTCGTCGGACACCGCGATGCACAAATATTCCGGCGGCGTCGCCTCCTACCGCGCGTCGGAAGGCAAGACGGTGGACGTCCCCTATCGTGGCCCGGTTGAGAACACGATGCAGGAGATCATGGGCGGCGTGCGCAGCATGATGACCTACATCGGCGCCACCCGGCTGAAGGAAGTGCCGAAACGCACCACCTTCGTCCGCGTCGGCGCCCAGCTGAACACCGTGTTCGGCGGCTGACCGGCCTCCCGACCGCATGGCAGGGTCCTGCGGCACCCCGTCGGAATCGCGTCATCCGATTCTTGTCTCTTGGTCCCGTTCCGTTCTACTGCTTGGGTAAGCGGCGAATCGGATCTTTGCGGGAACGAGAGAGCTTATGGACGGGGTGCCCGGCAGCGGAGCGGACGTGATCCGCGCCCAGTTGCCGACCCTTCCGGACACGCCCGGCGTCTATCGGATGCTGGCGGCCGACGGGTCGGTCCTTTATGTCGGCAAGGCGAAGAACCTGAAGCGGCGGGTGGCCAGCTACACCCGGACCGACGGGCTGCCCAACCGCACCCGGCGGATGGTGTCGCTGACCCGCTCCATGGAGTTCGTCACCACCCACACCGAGGCCGAGGCGCTCCTGCTGGAAGCGAACCTGATCCGCAGCCTGCTGCCGCCCTTCAACATCCTGGTGAAGGACGACCGCTCCTTCTCCTACATCGTCATCGGCCAAAGTAATAAGAGGGGCGGGCATGATTTCCCCCGCCTGATGCATCACCGCGGCAGCGCCGAGCGGCGCGGCACATCGGGAAAGGGCAACCGCCGCGAGTCCGACCTGTTCGGCCCCTACGCCTCGCCGCATCTGGTCGGCATGACCATCGCCGCCCTGCAACGCGCCTTCCTGCTGCGCACCTGCGACGACGGGGTGTTCGCCTCGCGCACCCGGCCCTGCCTGCAACATCAGATCAAGCGCTGCTCCGCTCCCTGTGTCGGCCGCGTCGACGAAGAGGACTACGCCGCCCAGGTCCAGGGCGTGCGCGACGTGCTGTCCGGCCGCAGTGCGGAGGTGCAGGCGGAGTTCGCCCGCCACATGCTCGACAGTTCCGACCGGCTGGAATACGAGGACGCCGCCCGCTGGCGCGACCGCATCCGCGCCCTGACCGCGCTGCAAAGCCGCCAGGACATCAACCTGGAGGACACGCTGGGCGATGCCGACGTGCTGGCCCTGCACCGGGACGGCGGTGCGGCCTGCGTCCAGGCCTTCTTCTTCCGCGGCGGCCGCAACCAGGGCACCCGCGCCTTCTTCCCGCGCGTGGATGCCGAGGAGGAGCCGGGCGACATCCTGGCCGCCTTCGCCGCCCAGCTCTATGCCGATACCCCGCCGCCGGGCCTGCTGCTGCTGAGCGAGCCGGTCGAGTCAGCGGAGCTGCTGGAGGAAGCGCTGAGCCTGTCCGCCGGGCACCACGTCGCCGTCGAATGCCCGAAACGCGGGCCGAAGCGCCGCGCGGTCGAACACGCGCAGACCAACGCCCGCGACGCTCTGGGCCGCCGGCTGGCCGAGCGCTCCACTCAGGCGACGCTGCTGGAGGGGGTGGCGCGCGTCTTCGGCCTGCCCGACGCGCCGCGCCGGGTCGAGATCTACGACACCTCGCACATCCAGGGCTCCTTCCCGGTCGGCGCCATGGTGGTGGCCGGGCCGGAGGGGTTCCAGCGCAATGCCTACCGCCGTTTCTACATCCGCGATCCCGAGGCCGCCGGCAACGATTACGCCATGCTGCGCGAGACCTTCACCCGCCGCTTCCACCGCAGCAGCGATGCTGGCCGGGATTCGGGGCAATGGCCCGACCTCGTCCTGATCGACGGCGGTCTGGGGCAGCTGAACGCGGTGAAGGACGAGCTGGCGATGCTCCAGATCACCGACATACCGCTGGTCGCCATCGCCAAGGGGCCGGACCGCAACGCCGGACGGGAGCGCTTCTTCCGCCCCGGACAACCGCCGCTGACGCTGGAACCCAACGATCCGGTGCTGCATTTCCTGCAAAGGCTGCGCGACGAAGCCCACCGCACCGCCATCGACAGCCACCGTGCCCGCCGGATGAAGGCGATTTCGCACAGCCGCATCGACGGCATCCCCGGCATCGGCCCGGCCCGCAAGAAAGCGCTGCTGCACCATTTCGGCAGCGCCACCGCCGTCGCGTCCGCCGGCCTGAAGGATCTGGAGGCCGCCCCCGGCATCAGCGAGGCGATTGCGCGCAAGCTCTACGAACATTTCCACGGATAGGCGGTTACGGCACACTCTTCCCCGTGAACGGATTCCAGCCCAGCGCCGCCAGCGCCGCCCAGGCAGTGGCGCCCAGATGGGGCCGGCGATAGTAGAGGAAATCGTCGGTCTTGCTGTCCGGCCCGATGGCGAGCCCGGTGGACAGCACCTGCGGCCGGGTGGCGTAGAGATAGCCGCCGGGGCTGACTTCCTTCAGAATCTCGCCGAACAGCCGGTCGGCATCGCCGCGGCGGCCGACACTGCGGTAGGCGAGCGCCGCCTGCGCCGTGCCCTCCACCCACATGCCGTCGCGGTCGTCGTTGAAGTCGAACCCGCCGTCGGCGCCATGGGCGCGCTCCGCATAGGCGAGTGCTGCCCGCCACGCCTCCGGCGCCTTCGGCAGCAGCAGCGGCCAGAGCTGCGCATCGAGGCCGGAGGTCGAGGTGCTGACCGTCACCCCGTCCGGCGCGGTGCCGATGGGGAAATGGTCGCCGCCCGCCGTCCACAGCGTGTCGAGGAAGGCACGCGCCTCGCGCTCCGGTCCGGCGAAATCATCGCCCGAACTGTCTCTGGAACTACTGTCTGCGGAACTCTTGCCGAGCCAGGCGAACAGCGCGACCAGATCGGTGTTGTGCTCCGTCGATTTCCAGGTCAGCGGCTGCGGCGCGTCGTCGAAGCCCTGGACGCCGCCGTTGAAGCCGCCGGGACCGCGCGGGTCGCGGGTGTGCTCCACCGCCCAGCGCGCCAGTTCGACCGCACCGTCGCGGAAGCGCTTTTCGCCGGTGGCGTCGGCCAACGTCAGCAGGGCCAGACCGGCCCAGGCGACATTCCCGGTGGCGGTGCCGACCTGATAGGGGTCCTCGCCCCAATGGTTGCCGACGGCATCCCACCAGCCGTTGGGCGGGATCGGCCGCTGCTTCTGCGCACCGGCCCGATAGGTGTTGCGCAGCCGCCCCTTCCAGCCGGCACGGTCGAGCGACACCGCGTCGAGCAGCGCCTCGCCGATACGCAACGCCTTGTCGCGCTGGCCGCAAGCCGTCAGCGCCATGATCGCCAGCGCGTTGTCGTAGGTGAAGGCGGCATTGGACAGCGCCGGCTCCGAAGTCGGGCCGGGCGCATAGGAATTGTCGTAGCTGCGCAGGAACAGCGGCCCGCGCCCGGACACCTCGTCGACGCGCGCGGCCAGCGTGCCGCAGGTCTTCTGCGCCAGTTCCTTCGCCGGCTGAGCCGGCGCGGCGGTTGCGGGAGTCATCAGGGCGGACATTCCAAGGGCGAGCGCCGCCAGCGCGGCACGGCCGAACCGCATCCCTCGCCGGGAAAACACCCGCCCGATGTTTGCACAGTTGGAGCTTGCACGCCTGGACATCGACACCGCCGGCCAATTCAAAGAGGCCCCTGATATGGCCCCTTTGCCGGCCGACGGCAACCGAACGGACTCCGCCCTCTCCCCGGACGGGAAAGGGCGGAGCCAACCGGCTTACAGCGGCGCCAGACCGGCCATGATGTGCGTCTTGCGCTCGGCATAGGCGCTGCCCAGCTCGGCGGCGCGGTCGTCGTCCAGGGCCTCCTTGGCCTCCTCGAACAGTTCCTCCTCCTCCTCGTCCAGGTGGTGGCGGACCAGTTCGCCCAGCACCTGGAGCTTTTCCTTCCAGCCGCTGTCGGTGGTCTTCATCGCGTTCAGCTCGTCCAGCAGGCCGTTGATGAGGTGATGCTCGTTCAGCCCCTCGACGGTTTCCGACTTCGCTTCCTTCACCTTCTTCAGAGAGGCGTAGAAGACACCCTCCTCCACCTTCGAATGGGCCCACAGCTCGCGCTGCAGTTCCTCGAACACGGCGCGGCCGCTGCCGTTGGCCTTCTCGGTCTTGTCCAGAAGGCCGCGGATGGTGTCGTGGTCGGTCTTGATGCGGGCGAAGATGTCGGCCTGGGTACCGGTGGTCTTGCTGGCCATCGTCGGGGTCCTTGGCAATTGGGGGCAATCGTTGAGGGCAATCGTTCTGGGAACATGGTGAACGGTTGCCAGTAGAACCCCGTCGCGGCCGGACTGTTCCCGGCCGCGTCCCTTTCGGCATGGCCTTACACCTTTACCCGCGCGGGTGCGTTTCCACGAATTCGCGCAGGGTGTGCATCAGATCCACCGCATGGGCGACCTGCCCATGGGCGCAGGCTTCCGCGATGTCGTCGGCGATGATGTGGGCGATGCGGTCGGCCCCGCCGGGGCAGTGGGCAAGGCAATGCCCCATCTCCACGGCGACCATTTCCGGAACATGTTCGTGTTCGGCAATCGCGTCGATCTCGGCTTCGGTGAGATCGCTCAGCGCGATGCAGTCCTTGATCGTCAACATGGCGCGTTCCTCCCGGGAACGGCCGGACTGCCCTGCTGGCAGGGTCGTAGAACGGTCCTGCTTTAAACGGCATCCCTGCAAATGCCGGAGCCGCACGGGCCCCCGCCAACAGTGGGCGACGGGGAAACCGCGCGGCCGGAGACCGGCAAAAATCAGTGAGCCATCAGAACCGGCAGCCCGGCGTGGTTCAGCACGTAGCGCGTGACACCGCCCAGGATCATTTCCCGCATCCGGCTGTGGCCATAGCCGCCCATGACAAGCAGGTCGGCGCCCAGCTCAACGGCTTTCTTGGTGACCGTCTCCCCAACGGGTTCCGATCCCGGATGCAATACAGTTAACTCCGGGTTAACCCCTTGCCAAGCGAGATATTGGGCAATGCGACGTCCTGTCGCGCCCTCGGTAACCGAAGTTTCGGCGGTCAGCACATGGGTGCGGTCGGCGCTGCGCAGGAAGGGCAGAGCCGCGGCGACGGCGCGCGTCGCCTCCGTCTTGCCGTTCCAGGCGACGGCGACGGTGTGGCCGATTTCCGCCGGCAGGGTCTTCGGCACCAGCAGCACCGGCCGGGCGGAGCCCAGCAGCGCCGTTTCCATGGTGGTGTAGCCCTGCGTGTCGGCTTCGATGGAGGTGTGGGCGCAGACGATCAGGTCGGACAGGCGGCCTTCCGCCGGCACGACGTCCTCGATCCGGCCGATCACCTCGCGCCAGGAGGCGGACGGCGCCTCGACCCCGCCGGGGACGTCGCGGATCTCGAACCCGGCCTCGGCGACCGCGGTGTCGAAATGGCGGCGGGCGGCGGCGCGATGGTTGTTCGACTCCGTCTCCGCCGCGCGCATGATCTCGTCCACCATGGCGCCGGACATGCCCTCGCCCAGCATCGGCACGGCATCGCGCGGGTCGAGGCGGACGAACAGGCCGACGAGGTGGGCGTCGAAGTCCCGCGCCACCGCCACCGCGCCCTTCAGGGCGACCGGATCGTTGTCACTGCCGCACAGCGGCACAAGGATGGTCTTGTAGGTCATGGACTCCTCCCGGACCGGTTCGAGCGGCCCTTCCCGGACGGCGGCGGCCCACCCGCCGGTGTGGCGGGCGATTCTCACCCTTGCCGTCATTTGCCCCGTCGTCGCTGCGGTCCGCGGCCCGGGGCGGAGGCCGCCAACCTTTAAAGATATGGCCCTTAACGCGTTGTCTCACCTCGAATTAGGCCAAGCTTGCACGGGCGTCGTCCAGCACATCCGACGCAACCCTGCCAGAATCCAGGCGCGCCCAGCCGATGCTCCCCAGATCGTAGGATTCCTGCCGTTCCACCACCTCGGCGGTGGCGTCGGAGGCATCGTTGCGACGATTGGTCACACGCTCCACCCGCTCCGTCAGCGGTGCCTCCAGCCAGATGCCGTCGAAGCGGACCCCGGCCCCGGCGGCGACCGCCGCGATCCGGTTGCGCTCGTCGGGCCGGGCGCTGACCGCATCGACCACCACGGCCTGACCGGCGGCCAGCACCGCCGCAGCCCGCCGGTAAAGCTCGCCATAGACCCGCTCCGTCATGGCCGGGCCATAACCCTCGGCCGGCAGCCGGTCGCTGTCGGCCACCCCGCACAGCCGCTTGCGCAGCACGTCGCTGCGCAGGACCACCGCACCGGGCGGCGGTCCCAACTCCGGCGCGACCTCCTGGGCCAGCCGCGTCTTGCCGCTGCCGGACAGCCCGCCGACCGCGACCAGCCGCGCCGGCACCGGGTCGAGCACGGCAAGCGCCTGCTCCAGATAGCGCCGTGCCTCCCCGGCCAAAGCCTCGTCCGCCGCCCCCTCCAGCCGCAATGCCGCGGCCGACACCTTGGCCCGCACCGCCGCCCGCAGCGACAGGAACAGCGGCAGTGCCGCCAGCCCGGCGTAATCGCCCGTCTCTTCCAGATAGCGGTTCAGCACGGCATTGCCCAGCGGCCGCAGCCCGCGGTGATCCAGGTCCATCAGCAGGAAGGCAAGATCGTAGAAGACATCGGCGACCGCCAGCGACTCGTCGAACTCGATGGCGTCGAACAGGGTCGGCTCGCCATCCAGCAGGACGATGTTGCGCAGATGCAGGTCGCCATGCCCGTGGCGGACGAACCCCGCCCGCCGCCGCTCCTCCAGCACCGGCGCCAGCCGGTCGAGCGCATCGCCGGTGCGCTCCGCCAGCAGATCCACCATCGTTGCGGGGAACAGGTCCGGAGCGGCCCGCAGATCCGCGACATTGCCGTCGGCCACCTCCCGCATCGCCTCCACCCCGCCGCCATCCGGCCGGGGAGCGGCCTCGCGGTGGAAGGCGGCGATCCGCTCGGCCAGACGGCGCATCAGGGCGGGGGTCAGCGCCTGCCGCTCCGCCATGCGGTCGAACAGCGCCTCGTCCGGAAAGCGCGCCATCGACACCAGCCAGTCGATGGCTCCGCCTGCACCCCCGCTCTCGTCCAGCCACAGCCGGCCATCGTCCCCGCGGCGGATGGCGACCACGCCGCGGTAAAGTGCCGGCGCGGTGCGGCGGTTGATCGCCAGTTCCTCGGCGCAGGCGGCGTGGCGCTTCCCGACCGTCGAGTAATCGAGATAGGGATAACGCACCGCCCGCTTCAGCTTCAGCGCCCTGTCCCCCGTCAGGAACACCGATGCCGCGTGGGTGTCGATCCGCTCGACCGCCAGCCCGCCATGGGTGTGCGGATCGCCGAGAAAGGCGATCACCTCCTCTTGCTGCCCGGCGGCGGAACACCGGCCGGCAGACGGTTCGGCAGGATGCGCGGTCATGACGATAGAATAACAGACCATGATCCTGCCCCGCTCCTGCTTTCATGGTTGAAACGCAGATGGCGATGACGACATCCTAGGGGTAGTGCCGATACACCATGGGTCAGGTGCCACGCCCCTTCGTTATAGTGGCCGGACCTCATGGTCCGACCCGATTTGCCGTGAATAGGGCCATGGGGAGGGGGTGCTCGTGAAACGCCTGCGCAGCAGCCACCAGAGGAACCGCCTGCCGGCCGTCCTGGCCGCCAGCCTGCTCGGGCTCGCCCTGACGGGGGGCGGGGTTGCGCGGGCGGAGTCGATCGACGCCGACGGCCGGTTCGGCAACTGGGCGCTGGGCGGCCTCGCCTACAGCCTGCAGCCGCCGCCGGAAAGCAACCTCACCGTCCTGAACAGCAAGGTGCGGATCGGATCCTCGCTGGTCCCGCAGATCGAACCCTATGTCAACATCCAGCCCTGGATCGGACCGGCCACCGGCAGCAGCCTGACCCCGCGCAGCGCCGTGACCAGTCTTTCCGGCGGCCTTTCCGGGGGCCTGAGCGGCGGCGTGCTGGTCGACGTGCCGCTCGGCTCCTTCGTCTTCACCCCCAGCGTCGGCGCCGGCACCCTGCCCACCGCCCGGCGCGAAGGCGCCCCCACCACCGAATTCCGTTCGCAGCTGGAATTGGGCTATGAGTTCGACAACAAGTCGCGCTTCAGCCTGGGCTACAGCCGCATCGTCAACGACGCCGCGGCGGGCGATCCGGCAGCCGGCACCAACAACGTCTTCGGCTTTTACTATCGCCTGCCTTTCGGCGGCCCGTGACCGCCCGAACAAGGCCGGGACAGGGCCGGGACATCGTGCCGCGGCGTCCGGTGCGGTGAAAGCGCGCGCAACGGTAGCGTCTTAACCGCATTTTAAACATGGTTGGCTCAAGTGGACGCGGACCGAACGCTCCCTGGGGAACCCACCATGGCCACCAAGCGCAAGACCGCCTCCACCGCCGCTCCCGCAACCGCTCCTGCCGCCGCCGCGCCGGTGTTCGAGGCTCCGGTGGAAAGCTGGGCCGACACCATCCTGCGCACCAACTTCGCGTCGGTGGAACAGGACAGCATCGTCCTGCTGCAGGCGGCCGGCGCCCTTCTGGAATCGGACTCGCCGGACAAGGTGACCGTCACGCTGGACCAGAATCTGAAGCTGTGGATCGCCATCAAGACGGTCCTGCTGAACAGCGACTGCCCGGTGGAGCCGGAGGTGAAGGCCAACCTGCGCAATCTGGCGCAGTATGTCGTGTCCACCACCATGCTGGCGACCCAGGGCGCCATCGAGACGGCCAAGCTGGTCTCGCTCGCCCGTCTGAACATGAACATCGCCGAGGGGCTGCTGAGCGGCCACCGCAACCGCATGATCCAGGAGCGCGCCTATCAGATCTGGGAAGAGGACGGCCGTCCCGAAGGCCGCGAGCAGGAGCACTGGCTGCGCGCCGAGGCGGAAGTCTCCGGCCTGTTCAAGGCCCAGTCCTGACGGACAACTGAAGCGGGTTTACGCAACACCGCCATTCCCCACCGGCATGACCGCCCGTGTCGCGACACCGTGACGCGGGCGGCAACGCTTGGTAGGCTCGGCGCACCGTGACAGTCCCGCCTCAATCCACCCCCCTCACGCACAAGCGCGTCGACGACACGCCCCGCGGCATCGCCTCGATGCTGATGTCGGTGCTGTTCTTCTCGCTGATGAACGTCCTGGCGAAGCTCCTGATGGACCGCTTCCCGGTGACCGAAGTGATGTTCTTCCGCAGCCTGTTCGCGCTGATCCCGGTCTGCCTGTCGATCCATCTCGGCACCGGATTCGCCACCACGCTGCGCACCCGCTATCCCTGGGGCCATATGGGGCGGTCGCTGATCGGACTGACCACCATGGTCGCCATGTTCTGGTCCTTCCACCTGCTGCCGCTGGGCGACGCCATCGCGCTGAACTTCGCAGCCCCCCTGTTCCTCACCGCCCTGTCGGTGCCGCTGCTGAGCGAGAAGGTCGGCATCCATCGCTGGAGCGCCGTTCTGGTCGGCTTCGCCGGCGTGCTGATCATCGTGCGGCCGAGCGGCGACGTGCTGAACCTGGGCGCCATCATCGCGCTGTGCGGCGCGCTGACCAACGCGCTGGCGATGATCGCCATCCGCCAGTTGAGCCGGACGGAGCGGCCGGACACCATCGTCTTCTACTTCACCCTGCTGACCACCGTCCTGCTCGGGCTGTCGCTGCCCTTCTCCTGGGTCACGCCGGACCCGATGGACTGGCTTCTGCTGCTGGTGACCGGCCTGTTCGGCGGCTGCGGCCAGCTGATGCTGACCCGCGCCTATTCGCTGGCGCCGGCGGCCGTGGTGGCGCCGCTGAACTACACCTCGCTGCTGCTGGCGGTCATCTTCGGCTGGTTCATGTGGGGCGAGGTGCCGACCGCGACCATGGCCGCCGGGGCCGCCGTGGTGATGGCGAGCGGCCTCTACATCCTGCACCGCGAAACCCGGCGCCGCACCACCGTGACCAAGCCGCTGCCGGCCGGCGACGGCGACTGAGCGCAGTCAGGCCTCGAAATTTCGGCCGACCGCCGCGCGTCATAGTTTCGCCATCCCGCGATGATGGGCTGTACCATCGATTTGAGGTGAACGAACCGGCGGGCAAAAGCCGCCGGCGGCGCCTATATGATTGGTTCGCGAGAAGCATCACCGGTCCGCGGCAGTCGACCCGCCGGACCGGCTGCCTTACGGCGCGAAGGGGGCGGCATGAAGCAGAACGAGCGGCGCGGCGAGCCCGGGGTTGAGCGAGGGCAAAACGCGGACCCGGCGGACGGCGTGACGGAACCCCGGTTCCGCCTTGCCCAGGCGCGCGCGGCGCTGCTGTGGGAACGGCTGGGGCCGGCCTTGTGGGCGCCGTTGTCGGTGCTGGGCGGCTTCCTGGCACTCGCTTTGCTCAACCTGCCGATCCTGCTGCCGGGCTGGCTGCATGGGCTGGCCCTGCTGGTGCTGGCCGCCGCCTTCCTATGGTCGCTCACCGTCGGTGTCCGGCGTTTCCGCGCCCCGGTCGAGGACGAGGCCCGCCGCCGGCTGGAGCGCGACAGCGGCCTTTCCCACCGTCCGCTGCACACCCTGCGCGACCGCCCGGCCGGCAATGACCCGACCGCACAGGCACTGTGGCGCCTGCATCAGGAACGCACGCGCGCCGCCATGCGCGTCCTGCGCGTGGCGTGGCCGGGAACCGAGGTGCCGTCGCACGACCGCTATGCCCTGCGCGCCCTGGTGATCCTGACGCTGGTGGTCGCCGGAGCCGCCGCCTGGGGCGACTGGCGCCCGCGGATCGCCGCCGCACTGACCCCGCAATTCTCCGGCGGCACCGCCACCGCGGCGGCGACGCTGGATCTCTGGATCAACCCGCCCGACTACACCGGCCTGCCACCGGTCTTCCTGAAATCCGGCTCCACCGCGAAGCCCGCCGCCCAGCCAGGAGCCCAGCCGGCAACCCAGCAGACCGCTACCGGCACCCCTGCCGCGGACCAGCCGGTCCACATCCCGCAGGGCAGTCTGGTGCTGGCCCGCGTCACCGGCGGCAGCGGCACTCCCAGCCTGGAGGCCGGCGACCAGACCGGCCCGTTCGAGGCGGTGGATTCCACCAATTTCCAGGTGCAGAAGCCGGTGACCGGCGGCACCCGCATCACCGTCACCCAGGGTGGGCGGACGCTGGGCTCCTGGCCGATCCAGGTGGTGCCCGACCGCGCGCCGATCATCGCCCACGCCAGCCCGCCCGCCGCCGGCGAACGCGGCGCGTTGAAGCTGGACTATGCCGCCCGCGACGATTACGGCCTGACCGAGGTGAAGGCGCAGATCCGTCTCGCCCCGGAGACGCCGCCCGCCCCTGCCCCCGGCGCGGCGAAACCCGATACAGCGCCCAAGCCGGAAAAGGCCGGCACCGAACAGGTGCTCGAATTTCCGCTGTCGCTCCCTGGCGTCCGCCCGAAGGACGCGCGCGGCACCGCCTTCCAGGACCTGACCGCCCATCCCTGGGCCGGCATGCCGGTGACGGTGCGGCTGACCGCGGCCGACGGCGCCGGCCAGACCGGCCGTTCGGAAGATGCGGCGATCATCCTGCCGGAACGCACCTTCAACCATCCCGTCGCCCGCGCCATCGTCAACCAGCGCAAGATCCTGACCCGCAGCCCGCAGGAGTCCCGCGTCCAGGTCGCCCGCGCGCTGGCGGAGATCTCCGCCCGGCCGGACAGCTACGGCAACGACATCGTCGCCTTCCTGTCCCTGCGCACCGCCCTGGCCCGGCTGATGCTGGACCAGAGCGCCGAGGCCGTCCCCGCCCTCCAGCAGCTTCTGTGGGAAACCGCGCTGCGCATCGAGGACGGCGGCCTGTCGCTGGCCGAGAAGGACCTGCGCGACGCCGAAAAGCGGCTGTCCGAGGCTCTCGACAAGAACGCCTCCGACGAGGAGCTGAACCGCCTGATGGACGAGTTGCAGGCGGCGCTCGACAAGTTCATGGACGCCATGGAGCAGCGGATGCTGGAAGCCATGCAGCGCGGCG
Organism: Azospirillum sp. 11R-A; assembly: GCF_049472615.1. Lineage (NCBI taxonomy): Bacteria > Pseudomonadati > Pseudomonadota > Alphaproteobacteria > Rhodospirillales > Azospirillaceae > Azospirillum > Azospirillum sp. 11R-A. Next base: position 55,153 of record NZ_JBCEBL010000027.1, read on the forward strand.
AGCAGATCCCGATGGTCCCGCCGGAGATGGCGGACAAGATGACCGACCGCAACGACCTCCAGCAGATGCTCGACCGCATGCGCGAGATGGCGCAGACGGGGTCGCGCGACGCCGCCCGGCAGATGCTGTCCCAGCTTCAGCAGATGCTGGAGAACATGCGCTCCGGCGCCATGGCCCAGATGAACCAGCAGAACGGCCAGCAGCAGCAGAACCAGGCCTGGGAGATGATGCAGCAGTTGCAGAAGCTGGCGCAGCAGCAGCAGCAACTCCTCGACCAGAGCTTCCGCCAGTCGCAGGAGTCGATGGACCAGCAGGGGCAGCAGGGCGACCAGCCCCGCGGCCGCCAGCCCAACCAGCGCCGGAACCAGCAGGGCCAGCAGCAGAATTCGGGAAGCCCGACCATGCAGAAGCAGGCCGAGCAGCAGGAGGCGCTGCGGCGCCAGCTGGGCGAGCTGATGCGGCGCATGGGCGAACAGCAGGGCGGCGAAATCCCGCAACCGCTGGGCCGCGCCGAACGCGCCATGCGCGACGCCGCCCAGGCCTTGCAGCAGGGTGCCCCCGGTGCTGCGGTTCCGTCGCAGACCGAGGCGATGGAACAGCTTCAGCAGGGCATGCAGGGCATGGCCGAGCAGATGGCCCAGCAGATGATGGGCCAGGGCGGGCCGGCGATGATGGGCCAGCAGGGCCAGATGCCACGCCAGGGCCGGGGCCGCGACCCGCTTGGCCGCCGCCCGTCGGGCTACGGCATGCAGGACTCCAACGACGTGAAGATCCCGGAGCAGTCGGAACTCCAGCGCGCCCGTGAAATCCTCGACGAACTGCGCCGCCGCTCCGGCCAATACGGCCGCCCGCAGGAGGAACGCAACTACATCGACCGGCTGCTGAAGCAGTTCTGACGACCCGCTTCCGGCGGCCTAGGCACAAAAAACGGGACCGGCACTGGCCGGTCCCGCTCGACGGACATCTTCACACTGTCCTGCCCGTCATTCCTTCGGACGGTCGTCGCCCGGATTGTGGTTGGCGGCGTGGTCCTGCATCTGTTCGGTCTGAACGGCTTTGCTGTCCAGGCCGCGGGCATCGGAATGACGGGATTTGTCGCGGTTCGACAGCACCATGTTGTCGCCGATGGCGCCGGCCGGCAGATCGGTGGTGGCCCCGGTTCCGGTGCCCTTGCCCTGCCCGCTCGGGCTCATGTGCTTCTTGCTGGCGTTCGCCATCGCGTGTTCTCCATCGGTTGGCCACCCCGGACCGCCGGGACATGGACTCCCGGCGGCGGGCGGCTGGGTTTCAGGAAATCGCTACCGGATCACTGCTGGTTCGGCTGCGGGGTGCGCGGCTGGGTGCTGTCCAGGCTGTTGGCGATGCCATGCGCCGCGTCGCCGCCGGCCGCGCCCGTGTTGTGGCCGGTGGCGTTGTGGTCGGCGCTGCTGCCGCTGCCGGTGCCGTGGCGCTTGCCCAGCGAGACGGTGGTGTCGTCGTACTTGAACTCCGCCATCTGCTTGACCTGATCCTCGGTCACCTGCCGGGCGACGAAGCGGTTGCCGTCGGGACGCAGCAGGTTGTAGTCCAGCGCCACATGCTTGGCGCCGATGCCCAGCACGCCGCCGCGGTTCAGGATCACCTGGGTGGCCTTGCCGGTCTGGGCGTCGAGGATGATGTCGGCAACGTCCCCCAGCTTCTTGCCGTTCTCGCCATAGACATCCTTGCTCATCATCTTCTCGAAGCTGGTGCTCTGCTGGGCGGTACCGCCGGCAGCGGATGCGACTCCCGGGCGCATGTCGCGGACGTGGCGCAGATGCTGTTCCAACGTCGGCAAGGTCTGCTCGGCGAAGCGCCGCAGATCGGCGTCCTTGCCGTTCTCCGCCTGCTGGCGGAACAGGGTGACGGCGGTCTGGTGGGCGTCCGTCTGGCCCTGGAGATAGGCGGAATCGAACTGGTCGCCCTTCAGGCCGCGCAGCTTGTCCAGCTTCTGCTGGTGTTCGGAATCGAGCTTTGTCGGCAGCGTCATCGACTTCTGCTGAGCCATGGTCTTCATGGCGTCGGAGGTCTTGGTGTGGTCGGATACCATCTGGCTGCCGAACTGCTTGACGCCCTGTTCCTTCGCCTGGTCCTGCGCCAGCTTACCCGCCTGGATTTCGAACATGTCGCTGATCGCCGCCTTTTCGGCGAAGGTCATGTCCTGCTGAGCCAACTGGCCCTTCTCGGTCACGGTCTTGGCCGGTGCCGGCGTCTGGGCCAGCGACAGCGCAGGCGCCGAGACCAGAAGCATGGCGGCGGTCGCGAGAAGATGGTGGCGTTTCATGGCGGCGGCTCCTCGAATTGCATTGGGAATTGCAAGGTTTCCGGTGCCGGGCGGCCAGACCTGCGGCCGGGCCGAAGCACCCCTCTTCACCTTCTCAACCGTTGGGCGCGGCGGTCGTTCCCTCCCGGTCGAGGGCCGTCCGGTTCGTCCGGGGTGCTGCGCTTTTGCAGCGTCCGGACTAAGGGGGACGCGCCGGGGGTATATCCGAATGAGTGCTCGGTCTAGGCCGCGCGTCCGGGGCAAGAAGGGGGGCTTATGACCCCGGTATGCTTATGTCCCCAGTACGGAGGCCCGCTTGCTTCGTGACGCCCGCCATGTCCTGAACGGCACGCACATCGACTGCGATCTGTGCGTGATCGGTGGCGGTGCCGCCGGCCTGACCATCGCGCGCGAACTGGCGGGCGGCAGCTTGAGCGTCGTCCTGCTGGAGGGCGGCGGGCTGGAGGTCGACGGCATTTCCCAGGCGCTGTACGCCGGCCGCAACGTCGGCCTGCCCTATGAGCGGCTGACCACCGCGCGCAGCCGCTATCTCGGCGGCAGCACCAATTGCTGGGGCGGCTTCTCCCGCCCGCTGGAGCGGACGGACTTCGCCGAGCGCCCCTGGATCCCCGGCAGCGGCTGGCCGATCCCGCGCGACACGATGATGCCCTATTACGAGCGCTCGCACAGCGTGCTCGGCCTCGGCCCCTTCGAGTACGACAACGACTACTGGATGGAGCAGGTCCGCGGACCGAAGACCGAGCTTATTCCGGTGGAGAACGAGGACGGCAGCGCCAGCGCCTTCGAGAACCGCGTCGCCCAGCTCAGCCCGCCGATCCGCATGGGCGAGGCCTATCGCGCCGACATCGGGCGGGCCGCCAACATCACCGCCTTCCTGAACGCCAACGTCACCGGGCTGGACACCAACCATTCGGCAACGGCGGTGGAACGGGTGCAGGTCCGCACCCTGGACGGCCCCGGCTTCACCGTCGGTGCTCGGCTGTTCGTGCTGGGCTGCGGCGGCATCGAGAATGCGCGCATCCTGCTGCTGTCCAACAAGGTGCAGGCGGCCGGTCTGGGCAACGGCAGCGATCTGGTCGGCCGCTACTTCGCCGATCACCCGCGCTTCAAGACCTCGCCGATCCGCCTGACCCGGCAGGGGCATCACCGCACGCTCTACGACGTCAGCCTGTGCCTCGCCCGGCGGCGGTTGCGCCGGCCGCACCCGTCGATCGCGCTGGCCCTGTCGCCGACCGAGGATCTCCAGGAACGCCACGCGCTGCCCAACTCCCGCACATATCTGGTCGCCTCCTACCATTCGGCAGCGCTGGACGCCTTCAAGGCGATGCGCGATCTGCGGCTCCTGCCGTCGCGCCACCGCTGCCGCCGCTTCGGCGTGTCGGAGGACGAGGCGGCGAGCCTGCTGCGCAACGCCGGCCCGCGCATCCTGCGCAGCATGCCGCAACTGGCCCATGCGCTGTTCGACAGCACCATCGATCCGGGCTGGCTGCCCCGCCGCTTCACCCTGGAAACGGTGCTGGAGCCGGTGCCCAACCCCGAAAGCCGGGTGACGCTGGACCACGCCACCGACCCGTTCGGCCGCAACCTGCCCAAGGTGGACTGGCGCCTGACCGCCCAGGACCGCTGGGGCGCAGCCGAAACCCAGCGCCTGCTGCGCGAGGATCTGCTGCGCCGCGGCCTGATCACGGTGGAGGGCGCGGAGAACACGGCCGAGGAAAACGTAGGCGAGGCGACGATGGCCGATGTCGGCTGGTGCTGGCACCATATGGGCACCACCCGCATGCATGACTCGCCGCGCCATGGCGTGGTCGATCCCGATGGGCGCGTCCATGGCGTGGGCAATCTCTACATCGCCGGCAGCTCCGTCTTCCCGACCATGGGCGCCGACCACCCGACCATGACCATCGTGGCGCTGGCCCTGCGCATGACCGACCGCGTCCTGGCCCTGTTGCAGGACGAACGCGGCAGCCCGCCCGCACCCGCGGTGGCCGCCTCGCTTTGAGCGGAGCGACGGCGTCCTATATTCCTCTCCCTTGCGGAGAGGATGCGATTGCCATGGACCTGTTCGACGATGTTCCGGCCCCGGCCCTGACTCTAGCCCCGCCGGGATTGCCGCCCCCCGCCGGGCCGCTGCCGGACATCGTGGCGCCGGGGCTCGACTGCCTGTTCGTCGGCTTCAATCCCGGCCTGCGCTCCGGTTCGCTCGGCCATCACTATGCCGGGCGCGGCAACCAGTTCTGGCGCCTGCTGCATGAGGCCGGGCTGACGCCGCGCCTCTACCGGCCGGAGGAGGATGTCACCCTGCCGGCCATCGGCCTCGGCTCCACCAACCTCGTTGCCCGCGCCACCGCCAGCGCCGCCGAGCTGTCGCGGGCGGAACTGCGCGGCGGCGTGCCGCGGCTGGCGCGGATCGTCGGCTTCGTCCGTCCCCGCGTGCTGGCCTACACAGGCAAGGGCGTCTATCTGGCGGCGACCGGCCTGCCCGACGCACCCTGGGGCGTGCAGGAACGCAGCCTGTTCGACGGCGTCGTCGATGTGGTGGTGCCGTCGCCGAGCGGCCTCGCCCGCCTGCCCTTCGAGGACAAGCTGCGCTGGTTCCGCGAGCTGCGGGCGGAGATCGGGCGTCGCCGGCTTGCCTGACCCTGGTCGGCGGCGGAGATCGCTGCAATTCCTGGGGAGGCGGTAGGGATTGTTGTCCGGACGGAGAATGCCGGCCGGCCAGGGCGGGACGCGGGGGGCACTCCCCCTGCCCCGGCATTTCGCCGGGAAAGGCGGGGCAGGCCGACGCCGGCCTGGGCCATGCTGTGCCCCGCATGAGCGCGACCGACCGAACCCGTCCCGTTGAAGACCACTCACCGCAGACCGACAGGATCGCCCTGCGGCTGCGCTGCCGCCATCGGGCAATCCTGGCGCTGGCCGTCCTGCTGACGGGAGGCGTTCTGCGAGCGGCCTGCCATCTCACGGTATTGACGCCTGCGACCGCCGCGGCAGAACCCTGGAAAGACCCTTGGGGACCGCGGCTTCCCGCGTCTCCCTTGACGGACGCCCATTCCCGGCAGCTCGCCCGGCTTCTGCATCTCGATGCGCCCCACAAAAAAGGGCCGACGGAGACTCCCGTCCCCGCCGGCCCTGTGCCGCTGGATCCCGCGGTGAAGCCGCTGGTCGACCATGGCTGGCCTGCCCATCGCTCCAAGTCGATCCCGGTCGAAACGATCCCAACCGCCGCACGGACGGCCGGGATCGTCGCAGTCTCGGACAAAGCCTCGCCTTAGCTGACGATGCCGCCCCGGCTGAAGGGCAGTGTCTGCAACGGCTGTCCGGTCACCGAGAAGACGGCGTTCGCCACCGCCGGTGCCACGGTCGGGACGCCCGGCTCGCCGGCGCCGGTCGGCCGCTCGTGCGACGGCACGATGTGGACCTCGACCACCGGCATGTCGGACATCCGCAGCGGCAGATAGCTGTCGAAGTTGGCCTGATCCACCACGCCGTCGGTCATGGTGATCTCGCCGCGCAGCGCATGGCCGATGCCCCAGCCCGCACCGCCCTCCATCTGGGCCTTGACGATGTCCGGGTTGACGACCTCGCCGCAATCGACGGCGACGACGATCCGGTCCACCTTGATCTGGCCCTTGGCATCGACCGTCACATCGGCGACATGGGCGACATAGGTGTTGAAGCTCTCATGAACGGCGACGCCGCGGCCCTTGCCCTGCGCCAGAGGCTGGCCCCAGCCGGCCTTCTCGGCCGCCAGCTTCAGCACGCCGGCCAGACGCGGATGGTCCTTCAGCATCTCCATGCGGAAGGCCACCGGATCCTTGCCGGCCGCCTTGGCGAGGCGGTCGATCATCACCTCCTTGGCATAAGCCGTGTGAGTGTGCCCGACCGACCGCCACCACAGGGTGGTGACCGGCGAGGCGACGGTGTGGGCATCGACCGCGAGGTTCGCCACCGGATAGGCCATGTCCGAGGCGCCCTCGACCATCGTCGCGTCGACGCCGTTCTTGACCATCACCGCCTCGAACGGCGTGCCGGCCATGAAGCTCTGGCCGACGATGCGCTGCTTCCAGCCGACGAGCGCACCCTTGGCGTCGACCGCCGCGGTGATCCTGTGCAGGAACAGCGGGCGGTAGCGGCCGCCCTTGATGTCGTCCTCGCGCGTCCAGACCAGATGCACCGGGGCCTTGGGATAGGCCTTGGCGATCATCACCGCCTCGGCGATGTAATCGGCGTTGGTGGTGGCGCGCCGGCCGAAGCTGCCGCCGGCCCACTGGGTCTCGATCTTCACCTGCTCCGGCTTGCAGCCCAGGATGTGGGCGGCGGTCATCTGCTCGACCGTCTGGAACTGCGACCCGGCCCAGATGGTGCAGCCACCCTCCGGGTTCAGCGCCACCACGGCGTTCAGCGGCTCCATCGGTGCATGGGCGAGATAGGGGAAGACGAATTCGCCGTCCACCGCATGGCCGCCCGTGGCCTTGGCGTCGGCGATGGCCTTGTCGGCATCGCCCTTGTTCGCCGCGACCGAGCCCGGCTTCTCCGCCGCCTTGCGGTAGTCGGCCAGCATGGCGTCGGTGCCGCGGGTCTCGGCCTTGGCGTCGTCCCAGGCGACCGTCAGCGCCTCACGGCCCTTCATGGCGGCCCATGTGTTCCTGGCGACCACCGCGACGCCGACCGGCAGGCTGATCACGTCGATGACGCCCGGCACCTTGCGGGCGGCGGCATCGTCGACGCTTCTAACCGTACCGCCGAAGCGCGGGCTGCGGGCCAGCACCGCCGTCACCTGACCGGGGCGGCGGATGTCCATCGAGAAGATGGCGGTGCCATTGGTCTTGCTGATGTGGTCCAGCCGGTGCAGGTCCGGCTTGCCGATCAGCACATAGTCCTTCTGCTCCTTCAGCTTGACCTGCTGCGGCACCGGAAGCTTGGACGCCTCCTCCGCCAGTTCGCCGAAGGTGGCGCTGCGGTTGCTGGCGGCATGGCGGACCACGCCCTTCGACACCGTCACCTCGCCGGCCGGAACCTTCCAGCGGGCGGATGCCGCGGCGACCAGCATGGCGCGGGCGGCGGCGCCGGCCATACGCAGCTCGTCCCAGCTGTTGGCGACGGCGGTCGAGCCGCCGGTGCCCTGGATGCCGAAGAAATGATTGGCGTACAGCTTGGCATCGGCCGGGGCGAAGGCACCGCGCACCTGGGACCAGTCGGCGTCAAGCTCCTCGGCCGCGATGGTGGCGATGCCGGTGACGATGCCCTGGCCCTTGTCGAGATGCTTGGCCAGCACGGTGACCGTGTTGTCCGGCGCCACGATGATGAAGGCATGCGGACGCGGGTCGGCCGGACCGACGATCTTGGGCGCCGCCTCGGCGGCGAAGGCCGGCATCGGCAGATGCGCGCCGACCACCAGCACGCCGGCACCGGCGCCGATGGCCTTCAGGAAGCCGCGGCGCGACGGGGCGCGCAGCGGGCCGGGAGCGAAACCGGAGTCCGGGAACCCATTCTGGGCGGCCTGACGGATCAGATGATGCAGCATGGATCAGGCCCTCATCGTCTGGGCGGCATCCTTGATCGCCGCGCGGATGCGGACATAGGTGGCGCAGCGGCAGACATTGCCGTCCATCGCCGCGTCGATGTCCTGGTCGGTCGGGTTCTGGTTGTCGGTCAGGAGCGCTACGGCGCTCATGATCTGGCCCGACTGGCAATAGCCGCACTGGACGACGTCCAGCTTCTGCCACGCCGCCTGGACGGCCTGGGCGGCCTTGCCCTTCACGCCTTCGATGGTCGTGACCTTGCTGTCCGGCGTCAGCATGCCGACCGGGGTCTGGCAGGCGCGGGTCGGCGTGCCGTCGACATGGACGGTGCAGGCGCCGCACTGGGCGATGCCGCAGCCGAACTTGGTGCCGGTCATGTTCAGCTCGTCCCGCAGAACCCACAGGAGCGGCATGTCCTCGGGAACGTCGACCTGACGCTCCTCGCCGTTGACGTTGATGCGAACCATGGCTCTTGCCTCTTTCTCCCTGAACGGAACCGCCGGCCTGCCCTGACGATGTGAGGGAGGACGACGACAGGTCCGCTGCCCGGTTGTGGGCGTTGGCTACGGAATGTGGTTTTTTGATTGATGGCTGTTGGATCAGCGCTGGCTAGACAGAATACACCGTCCAGTGCACAATGAACTAGAACGCTTTGGTTCATATCGTCATGAAAGCAATTCATAACCCGGCGCTCGACCTCAACCTGATCAAGGTGTTCGACGCGCTGCTGGAAACCCGCAACGTATCCCGCGCGGCCGAGGCGCTGGGCGTCAGCCAGTCGGCGGTCAGCCACGCGCTGGGCCGGCTGCGCACGCTGGTGGGCGACCCGCTGTTCGTGCGGACCGGCAACCGGATGGAGCCGACGCCGCGCGCCCAGCGTCTGGCCGAACCCCTGCGCGACCTGCTGGTCGGCGCCGCCCGCGCCCTGTCGGCGGAGGAGGATTTCGATCCCCAGCGGGAGGAGCGGACCTTCACCATCTCCACCACCGATTCCATGCAGGCGGTCCTGCTGACCGGCATCCTGCGCGATGCGGCGGAAGGCAATCTGCGCGTGTCGGTGTCGCTGCTCAACCTCGACCCCGACGCCATGCTGAACGCGCTGGACGACGGCACCCTCGATCTCGCCATCGGCTATCTGCCGGAACTGCGGCGCTGGCACGACGGGCAGGTGCTGTACCGGGAAACCCATGTCTGTCTGTACAATCCGAAACTCGTGCCGGTCACCCCGCCGATCGGGCTGGAAGACTACACCCGCTATCCGCATCTGATGCCGTCGCTGCGCGGCGGGATGACCAGCTTCATCGACGAAGAGCTGGCGGCACTCGGCACCAGCCGGCGGGTCGCCGCCTCGACCACCCAGTTCCTGGCGATCCCGATGATCCTGATGCAGGTGCCGATGCTGACCTCGCTGCCCGCCCGGCTGGCCCGTCTGTACGCCGACGCGCTCGGCCTCGCCACCAGCCCGCTGCCCTTCGACATCGGCGACTACGAGATGTCGATGATCTGGCACCGCCGCAACACCGGCTCCCCCTCGCATGGCTGGCTGCGCCAGCGCATGAGCGAAGAGGCGGCGAAGCTCTGACATAAGAAAGGGCGCCCACGGCGGGGCGCCCTTCCTTTGCCGTTCTGTCCGTCGCCCGTCAATCCGCGGTGACGGAGCGGATCTCGTCCTGGCTGAAGCGCTGCTGCTCCTCCATCACCATCTGCGACAGCTCGCGCTTCAGGCGGTTGAACTCCGGGGCGGAGCCGTCGCGCGGGCGCGGCATGTCGACGGCGACATCGCGCTTGATGGTGCCCGGCCGGTAGGTCATCACGATGATGCGGTCGGCCAGATAGATGCTCTCCTCGATGGAGTGGGTGACGAACAGGATGGTCTTGCCGACCTCCTCCCAGATGCGCAGCAGTTCGTCCTGAAGCGTGCGGCGGGTCAGGGCGTCGAGCGCGCCGAACGGCTCGTCCATCAGCAGGATCGGGCTGTCGAGCGCCAGCACGCGGGCGATGGCGACGCGCTGGCGCATGCCGCCCGACAGATCCTTCGGAAAGCGGTTGCGGAAGTCCTGCAAGTGCAGCTTCTGCAGCAACCACTCCACCCGCTCGGCGATCTCCGCCTTGGACATCCCCTTGATCTCCAGGCCGAAGGCGACGTTCTGCGCCACCGTCATCCAGGGGAACAGGGCATATTCCTGGAACACCATGCCGCGGTCGGGACCGGGCTCGGTGATGATGCGGCCATCGACGGTGACGGTCCCCGTCGTCGGCGGCTGGAACCCGGCGACCGCGTTCAGCAGCGTGGACTTGCCGCAGCCCGAGGGCCCCAGCAGGCAGACGAACTCGCCCTTGCGGATGTCGAGGTCGATGTTCTGCAAGGCGACGATCTTCTGCGCCCCAACGGCGAAGGTCTTCTCCACCCCGCGCACCTGGATCTGCACAGGCGCCGTGTCGGCAACGGGCATGGTGTCGGAAACGGTCTTCAGCATGGGCGTCATCTCCATCCCCTCCCCATCAATTCTCAAGACCGCGGTGCCAGCGCAGCAGGTGGTTGTTCAGGCGGTTCATGCCGATGTCGATGGCAAGGCCCAGCAGGCCGATGGTGAACATCCCGGCGATGATCTTGTCGGACCACATGAACTCGCGCGCTTCCAGGATGCGGAAGCCGAGGCCGGAGTTGACGGCGATCATCTCCGACACGATCACGACGATGAAGGCGGTGCCGATGCCGATCCGGGCGCCGGCCAGGATGTAGGGGGTGGCGGCCGGCAGGATGACGCGGACGAACATGGTCAGCTTGCCGGCGCCCAGGTTGCGGGCGGCGCGCAGATAGATGCCGTCGACATGGCGCACCCCGGCGATGGTGTTCATCAGCACCGGGAAGAAGGCGCCGATGGCGATCAGGAACACGGCCGGCGCGTTGCCCAGCCCGAACCACAGGATCGCCAGCGGGATGTAGGCGATGGGCGGGATCGGCCGCAGCACCTGCATCAGCGGGTCGAACAGCGCATAGATGCGCGGATTTCCGCCCATGGCGAGGCCCAGCGGAAGCGCCAGCCCGGCGCCGACGGCGAAGCCCAGCACCACGCGGTACAGGCTGGACCAGGCGTCGAACAGCATCTCGCCCGACAGCGCCCACAGGATCCAGCTGGACTGCGCCGGATCGTAGGCCTCGGTCGGCAGCAGATAGGCCCACCAGCGCACGACCACCTGCACCGGCGACGGCAGCACCACCGGATTGATCAGGCCGGAGGTGGACAGGATCTGCCACAGCGCGATCACCAGGACTGGCACCAGGGAGCCGCGCAGCAGGGCCGCGGGCGAGAAACGGGGATTGGCTTGGGACATCGGGCGTCCTCCTTCCGCTGGGTGGGGCTCAGTTCGCCTTCACGGTGCCGGTGCCGGCGTCATTCGCGGCGGCCTTGGTCGCCTTCGCCTTTTCCAGCAGGTCCAGCTTGACCCAGTCGGCGGCCTTCGGCGGGTTGTCCATGCGGCCGACGCCGAACTTCTGCATCATGTCGGTCGTGACCTGGACGTGATGGACCGACAGGTCGTAGCTGTAGGGCGAGTTGCCGATCGCGTCCCTGAAGTCCTGGCTGGAGATCTGGCCCTTGAACATCTGTTCGCGGACATACTTCTCGGCCAGATCGGGGTTGGCGATGAAGGTCGCCGTCGCCTCGACGAAGCAGTTGACCAGACGCTGGGCGACGTCGGGTTTCTTCCTGTAGAAGTCCTCGGTGATGACCAGCGACCGCACCGGCTCGCCCAGTTCGGTGTCGTAGGGCTTCACCACCTCGACGCCGAAGCCCTTGTTGATGGCCTGGCTCGACTGCGGCTCGGACTGCGACATGGCGTCGATGCTGCCGGCCAGCAGGGCCTGATTCATGTCGGCGTAGGCCATGTAGACGATCTGCACGTCCTTGCCGGAACGGTCCGACCAGCTCAAGCCATGCTTCGCCAGCTCGGCCAGCAGGATCAGCTCCTGCGCGCCGCCGCGCGGGGTGGCGACCTTCTTGCCCTTCAGGTCGGCGACGCTCTTGATGCCGGCATCCGGCTTGGCGACGATGCGCGCCCCGCCCTTGGCGAAGCCGGCCACCGCATAGATCGGCACGCCCGACGCACGGCCGGCGATGGCTGCGTCCACCGCGCTGGCGGCGACATCGATCTCACCGGCGACGATGGCCGGCAGGATGTCGATGCCCTTGGGGAAGACCCGCTCCTCGATCTTCAGGTCGTACTTGCCGGCGATCTCCTTCATGTAGGACACCGCGCCGTAATGGGCGAATTTCAGGTTGCCGAGTCGGACCAGATCGGCGGCCGAGGCGCCCTGGGCGGCGAGTGCCGCGGCAGCGAAGGCGGTGGCGGCGAGCAGAGTCTTCCGGAGCATCGTGTCTCTCCCATGGGGCTTGATCCGCGACCCGTCGCCGCGGTTGGCCTGGAAGAGAGCAAGGGGCGTGCCATTGTCAGTTCGCCGCGCAAACAGTTGAAAAGCCTGGACCCGACCGTCGGTGCCATGGCCTGCATCGGCGGAAAGCCGCCGATGTCGTTGCACGGGCAGGCGGAATTCCGCCGACACCCGGCCCTGCGGCAGGTCGCCGCGCCGGGCGAAAGCCGCCGTTGCCCCTTACGACAAGTCATCGCAGCGCAACGAAAATGCGTGTAGAAGATGCTGCATCTGCGAACCAACGCACGCGCTCAACGATAGGGACAAGAAACATGGCCGAGAGCATGGGAATCGAGACCATCGGCGTCATCGGCGCCGGACAGATGGGCAACGGCATCGCCCAGGTCTGCGCCGTCGCCGGCCTGACGGTGATCATGACCGACATCTCCGAAGAGGCGGTGCAGCGCGGCCTGTCGACCGTCGGCGGCAGCCTGGACCGTCTGGTCAAGAAGGAGAAGATGACCGCCGCCGACCGCGAGGCCGCCGTCGCGCGCATCACCGCCACCACCGACAAGTCGAAGCTGGCCGCCTGCGATCTGGTAATCGAGGCCGCGACCGAGAACGAAGACCTCAAGGTCAAGATCCTGAAGGATCTCTGCGCCACGCTGAAGCCGGAGGCGCTGGTCGCCACCAACACCTCGTCGATCTCCATCACCAAGCTGGCGACGGCCACCGACCGTCCGGACCGCTTCATCGGCCTGCACTTCTTCAACCCGGTGCCGCTGATGGCGCTGCTGGAGATCATCCGCGGCATCCAGACCAGCGACGACACCCACGCCAAGGCGATGGCCTTCGCCAAGCGCGTCGGCAAGTCGCCGATCACTGCCAAGAACAGCCCCGGCTTCGCCGTCAACCGCATCCTCTGCCCGATGATCAACGAGGCGATCTTCGCGCTTCAGGAAGGCATCGCCACGGCCGAGGACATCGACGCCGGCATGAAGGCAGGCTGCAACCACCCGATCGGCCCGTTGGCGTTGGCCGACCTGATCGGTCTCGACACCATGCTGTCGGTGATGGAGGTCTTCTATGAAGGCTTCAACGATCCGAAGTACCGCCCGGCCCCGCTACTGAAGGAAATGGTCGACGCCGGCTATCTCGGCCGTAAGACCGGCCGCGGCTTCTACGACTACAGCAAGTAACCGCTGCGGCGAGGGAGGGCCCAGGCGCCCTCCCCGCCAAATCCGCTCGGGCCGGGAAGCGGGTGCGCAGAACCGTCAAAAGCGGTTCGGATGGAGCAATCACCCGGCCGGGCATCCCCATAGGATCGGTGCAGTCCAGCGCCATCACGGAGATGCCCCATGACGGCCCGCCTTCGCGCGGCGGCGGTCGCCCTTTTGCTGTGGACCGGTCCGGCCCATGCAGCCGATCCGCCACCGCTGACCAACACCCGCTATGACGAAGATTACCGTTACCTGCTCCCATCAGGGGCGGGGACCGGCGCCTATTGGGAGCGGTTCAAGGCCATCCCGGTCACGCCGGACGGCTTCGCCTCGCTCTCCACCGGGCTGGAGTTGCGCCTGCGCGGCGAGGCGATCCGCAACGGCGGCTGGGGCCAGGACGAGCCGCGCAACGACGCCTATGGGCTGTGGCGCGCCCTGCCCTACGCCGACCTGCGTGTGGGAGAGAGCCTGCGCCTGTTCGGCCAGTTGATCATGGCCGACGCGGTGGGCAAGCTGGACCCGCTGGCGCCGCCCGATGCCGACCGCATCGACCTGATGCAGGGCTTCGCCGACCTGACCGTCCCGCTGGGCGAGGCCCAGGGCACACTGCGCGTCGGCCGCCAGATGCTGGCCTATGGCTCGGAACGGCTGATCTCCATCCGCTACGGCGCCAACGTCCCGCGCGCCTTCGACGCGGTGAAGGGGATCGTCTCCGCCGGCCCCTGGCGGGTCGACGCCTTCTTCGGCCGTCCGATCCAGCCGACGCCGGAGCTGTTCGACGACGGTCGCGACGCCAAGCGCTCCGCCTGGGCTCTCTACGCCACCCGTCCAGTGGATTTCGGGTGGGGCGGCAGCGCCGGGCTGGACGTCTATTACATCGGTTATCGCAACCGCCACGCCGGCTTCGACGCCGGCAGGGCGAACGAATTGCGTCACACCGTCGGCCTGCGCAGCTTCGGCAAGGCCGACGGCTGGGACTGGAACTGGGAGGCGATGGGCCAGTTCGGCCGTTTCGGCAGCGGGTCGATCCGGGCCTGGTCGCTCGCCACCGACAGCGGCTATCGCTTCACGGACCTGCCGCTGCAACCCCGGCTCGGCCTGAAGGCCAACATCGCCAGCGGCGACGGCAACCCGCGCGACGACCGGCTGGAGACCTTCAACCCCCTGTTCCCGCGCGCGAAATATTTCGGCGAGTTGACGCCCATCGGCCCGTTCAACCTGATGAACCTGCATCCGTCGCTGGACCTCGCTTTGTCCGACGCATTCAGCCTGTCGGCCTCCGCCATCGCCTTCTGGCGTGAAAGCCTGGACGACGGCGTGTACGACCTGACCGGCGGGCTGCTGCGCTCCGGTGCGGGATCGAAGGCGCGCTATGTCGGCACGCAGGGCGAACTGGTGCTGTCCTACAGCTCCGGCCGCTCCTTCGAGGGGCTGATCTCCTACTCGGCATTCCGGCCCGGCCCTTTCCTGAAGGACAGCGGTCCGGCCAAGACCATCCACTTCGCCGGGATGGAAGCGGTCTTCAAATTCTAGGATCAGTCTGGTGCTTCAGGAAGCACCAGACTGATCCTAGGCTTTTGGGTTTCCGTGTGATTCACGCTTCAAGCGATTCCGCTTGAACCGATCACACTCTAAAGCGCAAACCTTGCAGCCGGACGGCGATCTCGTACGTTCAGTCAGTCGGGGCTTTCGACAAGCCCCGTACGGACCAACGGCGGATGCGGGAAGCGGTGGAACGGAGACTCCAGGACAGACGCCGGACCAAACCATCCCTGCGCAAGGGGCGGCTTCTGCATGTCCGCTCCGGACTGTCGGCGGAAAAGACCCTGCTGCTGCGCGTCGGCATCGTCGCCGCCCTGATCGCCCTGGTCATCGCGGTGTTCTGGTTCGACCGCGACGGGCTGAAGGACCAGATCGACGGCCACATCAGCTTTCCCGACATCCTCTACTTCGCCATGATCACGGTGACCACCGTCGGTTATGGCGACATCGTGCCGGTCAGCCACACCGCCCGGCTGATCGACGCCTTCGCCGTCACGCCGATCCGCATCTTCATCTGGTTCATCTTTCTCGGCACCGCCTATGAGCTGGTGGTGCAGAGGATCGTGGA
Organism: Azospirillum sp. 11R-A; assembly: GCF_049472615.1. Classification (NCBI taxonomy): domain Bacteria; kingdom Pseudomonadati; phylum Pseudomonadota; class Alphaproteobacteria; order Rhodospirillales; family Azospirillaceae; genus Azospirillum; species Azospirillum sp. 11R-A. Next base: position 70,679 of record NZ_JBCEBL010000027.1, read on the forward strand.
GGAATTCCGGTTGAGCCGCATTCAGAAGCAGTTGCAAGGCCACATCGTGCTGTGCGGCTTCGGTCACAGCGGCTTCATCGCCGCGCAGGAGACCGTCTCGAAGGGCCATCCCGCCGACCACATCGTCGTCATCGACGAGTCCGAGGACCGCATCCAGCTGGCGGCCGACTGCGGCTTCGTCGGCCTGCTCGGCGACGGCACCAGCGAGGACACGCTGAAGAATGCCTGCGTCGGCAAGGCGAAGGCGGTGATCGTCAGCACCGGGCGCGACGACACCACCATCCTGGTGATCCTGACCGTGCGCCACCTGTCCGCCGCCACCAAGGTCGTGGCGAACATCAAGCAGGAGGAGAACATCAAGCTCGCCAACCTCAGCGGCGCCGATCTGGTGGTGTCGCCACCGAAGATCGGCGGCTATCTGATGGCAGACGCGGTGGAGACGCGCTACGCCACCCCCTTCCTGTGCGACCTGATGTCGGCCGGCGGGCAGATGGTGCTCAGCGAACGCCGGGCGGAAGCGGACGAGGTCGGCCTGACCATGGCGGAGGTCACCACCGGCATGGTGGTGCAGGTCCACAGCCACGGCCGCGACATTCCCTTCACCGAGCGCAACCGCTACATCATCCAGCCGCAGGACACCCTGCTGATCATCAGCCGGCCAACCGACGCAAGGATCCCCTCTCCTCCGGGTGGCTAAAGCATTCACACAAATGAGTTTGCGGAGGACCAGACGCAATCTGAAAGACAGTTGCTCATCCCGGCCCGCAAGAGGGGAAGGGCTTTGCGTCAAAAACACCCTCTTCGGGTGCGGCGGACCCGGGCTACGGCCCGTCCGCCAGCTCGCGCAGGGCGGTCACGTCGCAGCGGAAGCGGTTGGGCCGCAACTCATCCAGCAGGCCCTGCCGCTTCAGTTCGGCGACGACGCGGCTGGCGGTCTCGGTGGTGATGCCCAGCACGGCGCCGACATCCTCCCGACCGAAGAAGTCGCACTCGCCCCGGTCGTCCACCAGGGTCAGGAACAGCCGGGCGACCCGCGCCCGCGCGCTGCCGGTCCCGAGTTCGACCAGAAAGGCGTCGGCCCGCTCCACCGCCTGATGCCAGCGGCGCATCAGCTGCTGGTGCAGGTGCTGCGTCTCCTCCGACAGGCGCTGGATCACCGCGCGCGGGATGCGGCAGGTCAGGACCGGGTGGATGGCGATGGCGGTGTGGCGGTAGGGCTCGCCCAGCGCCGCCTCCAGCCCGGCGGTGTCGCCGGTGCGCAGCAGCCGGACGATGCGCTGGCCGCCGTTGGGCAGATACTGCACCAGCTTCACCAGCCCGCCGCGCACGGTGTAGAGCGCCGCCGGCTCGTCGCCGACATGGTAGAGCGCCGCCCCCGGCGCCACCGTCATCTCGTCGATGGGCAGATGGATCAGGTTGAAATCCGGTTCCGTCAGGTCGGCGAACAGCGCCGAGTCCCGGATGCCGCACCCCCGGCAGTTCGCCAGCCCCCGCCATGCCGCGTTGATGCTGGTCTTCTTCACGCTCATGTCCATGGTAATGCGGGGCGGCTGCTTCTGTGGGTGCCAACAATGACCGCCGCGCAGTGTGGCAGCTTTTCGGACGGGTTCCAAGGTTCCGGGAAACGGCCGGTCAGGCCGCGCTTTCCTCCACCGGCCGGATCGGCCGCGCCTCCTCCCGCAGCGTGACGGCGCCGTTGGTACGTTCCAGCACCAGCTTGCGGCCATGGTGGGCGGCCAGCCCGGCATGGTGGCCGATGGTCAGCAGGGTGGCGTGCGGCAGTTCGCGCTCCATCAGCGACAGAAGCTCCTCCTCCGCCGGCGGATCGAGGCTGTCGGTCGCATCCTCCAGAAAGATCCAGTCGGGACGGCGGATCAGCAGCCGGGCGAAGCCCAGCCGCTGGCGCTCGGGCACCGACAGCACCTCGTCCCAATGGTCGATGCTATCCAGCCGGCCGACGAGGTCGGGCAGCCCGACGCTGACCAGCGCGCCGGCCGCCTTGTCGTCGCCGACCGACGATGCCGTACCGGGATAGGCCAGCACCGCACGCAGGCTGGCATGGGGCAGATAGGGGCGTTCGGGCATGAAGAAGACGCGGGTGTGGGCCGGCAGGGTGATCAGCCCGCGCCCCCAGGGCCAGACGCCGGCCACGGCGCGGAACAGGCGGATGGTCGCCGTGGCGTCGCCGCCGATCAGCACGCGGTCGCCCGGCCGCACCTCCAGGTCGAAGGGATGGACGACCGCCGTGCCGTTCGGCTCGTCGATGGCGACGCCGCGGAAGGTCAGCCTGTCGTGCTCGTCGGAGCGCACCAGCTGGATGTGAGCGTCGGGCACCTCGCAGACATTGCGGTCCAGCCGCACCAGCGCGTCGTGCAGGTTCAGCACGCGCTCCACCGACGCCCGCCATTCGGCGACGCGCGGCAAATTGTCGATGGGCCAGGACAGGGCGCCGACGGTCTGCTGGAAGGCCTGCGCTGTCTGCATCAGCACGCCGAGCGTGATGGTGCCGGCGATGTAGCGCGGGGCGGCGACCAGAACCGGAAAGGCGGTGGACAGCACGGAATAGCTGGCGCTGAACACCATCATGTGGCTGAGCGCACGGGTCTGGCGGTTCCAGCCCCGCACCACCCCGCCGAACAGGCCGGAGAGATGCCCGCGCTCCGCCGATTCGCCATGCAGCAGGGCGATGGTCTGGCCGTTCTCGCGGATGCGGGCCAGCGCGAAGCGGAAGTCGGCCTCGTAGCCCTGGCGCCGGTTGACGGCGTTGACCAGCGGCTGGCCGATCAGCATGGCGATGGTGGTGCCGACCGCGGCATAGAGCAGCGCCACGAACAGCAGGTGGCCCGGCACCGCCAGCTCCATCCCCAGCAGCGTGACCGACAGGGTGCCGGACAGCATCCACAGGATGTTGGTGAAGCTGATCAGCAGCAGCGCGCAGTAGGTCAGCGAATGGCCGAGGTCGATGGCCATCTCCGCGGTGATGCGGATGTCCTCGGCGATGCGGCCGTCGGGGTTGTCGTGCTCGCCCGGCATATAGGCGATCTGGTGGTGACGGCCGCGGCGCAGCCAGTCCTCCAGCAGCTTGCGGGTCAGCCAGTCGCGCCAGCCCATCTGGAGGCGGCGTTTCACCCGCAGATGCAGGACGACGATGACGATGTTGTAGAGGATGATCAGCCCAACCAGACCGATCATGGTCAGGAAACGGTCCATGGAGCGCTGTTCGAGCGCGTCGAACAGCCGCTCGCTCCACAGGTTGATCAGGACGGGGACCGAGACCTGCCCCACCGTCAGCACGACCAGCGCCACGGTCAGCGCCCACACGGTCACCCGCGAGCGTCCGTGCCAATAGCCGCCGGCAAGGCTCAGGAAGCGGCGGGCGAAGCCGGGAGCCTTGCCGCCGGAGTCATCGCCGCCCCTGCCCGTTCCGGTGCCTGTAACTTCGCCGGCGCCCGTGTCGCCGCCTGTATCCTCGGTCATCCCGCCCATCCCGGGCCTCCGCACAATCCCTCAACATCCGTATAACCAACGAATAGGATGTGACAGGCCGAAAGTACAGGGGCAGCGGCGAAAGAAGCGTTAAAGCCGGCCAGTTCTCACAACCTCCGCGAGGAAGCGGTAGCTATCCTTGGGTGTGCGTTCCAGCGTGTCGTAATCGACCCGCACGATGCCGAAGCGCTTCGACAGGCCGAAGGCCCATTCGAAATTGTCCAGCAGGCTCCAGCACAGATAGCCCTTGACGTTGCAGCCGTCGGCCAGCGCCTGGGCCACCGATTCCAGATGCTCGCGGTAGTAGAGAACCCGCTCGGCATCGTGGATCTGGCCGTCCGGCGTCACCACGTCGTCATAGGCGCAGCCGTTCTCCGCGATGAAGACGGCGGGGTTGCCGTAGTCGGTGCGGAGTTCGCTCAGCAGGTCGTAGAGCCCTTCCGGCTGCACCGGCCAGGCCATGCCGGTCCAGCGCCGGCACTGCGCCTCGCCCCAGCCGACAGCGAAGGGCCGCCCCTCCTCATGCTTCATCGTCATGCGGGAGTAATAGTTGATGCCCAGCAGGTCGATGGGGTAGCGGATCGCCTCCTCGTCGCCGGGCAGCACGAACTCCGCCATTTTGTCAGCCAGCAGCGCCGGAATCTGCCCGCGCATCAGCCCGTCCAGCGTCACCCGATTCCACACCGCATCCCAGCGGGCGGCGGCAGCGACATCCTCCGGCCGGTCGCTGTCGGGAACGCTGGGCTGAAGGTTGAGGACGGTGCCCAGCGTCAGGCCCGAATGCTCCGCCGCAATGGCGCGCAAGGCGGCACCCTGCGCCAGATTCTGGTGGTGCAGGGCGCGCAGGATGCCCTGTTCGCCCAGCCGGTGGCCGGGGGCGTGCTCGCCGACGCCATAGCCGAAGATGGCGACCACGTTCGGCTCGTTCAGCATCATCCAACTCTTGACCCGGTCGGCCAGCCGGGCGGTGACGATGCGGGCATAGTCGGCGAAGGGGCCGACGATCTCCCGCCCCTGCCAGCCGCCGGCATCCTCCAGCGGCTGCGGCAGGTCCCAATGGTAGAGGCAGGCCATCGGCGTGATGCCGGCCTCCAGCAGGCTGTCGACCAGCCGGTCGTAGAAATCGAGGCCGCGCGTCTCCACCGCCCCGGTTCCCGTCGGCAGGATGCGCGGCCAGGCGATGGAGAAGCGGTAGCTGTCGAAGCCCGCCGCCTTCATCAGCGCGATGTCTTCGGGGTAGCGGTGATAATGGTCGCAGGCGACGGCGGCGCTGCTGCCGTCCATGATGCGGCCTTCAGCGGTGAATGTGTCCCACACGCAGGGCCCGCGCCCGTCGGCCGTCACCGCCCCTTCGATCTGGTAGGCGGCGGTCGATGCACCCCAGCGGAAATCCGGTGGGAAACTCAGCGGCTTGGCGTCGGCGGCCTGGGACACGGGCTGGCTGAAGCTGTCCATCTTTATCCTCCCACGGGGACGGTCCGTTTTTCCCAGCATGCCCCAGCCGGGCCTGCTCCGCCATGGGGCAAGCATGCGACCAATGCGGGCGCGACGCGGTGGCGCAGCCATGGCCGGGGCGATGGATGGCGGGCGGCGGGCGTCGAACCGGAAAGTCGAAGCCGACCCGGCATCCTTTCCAGCAGGGCGAATCGTCTGGAATAGTTTCGCGCCTGGAAAGTTCATGCCTTCATGAGCCTCGCCCTCGGGGCATGACGATGGAAAGAGAGTTCCAGCATGAGCGGCACTCAACTCCACAGGAGCGAAAAATCCTCCCTGTCGGACAGTCCAGGCCATACGGCCCGATGGGGGTTCCTGCTTTCCACGGCGCTCCATGCCGGTGCCGTCTTTCTCCTCGCAGGGTTCGGCGTGCCTCACATGCTGCATGCGCCGGAGTCTCCCTTCGACATCAACTTCGTCGAACCGGGAAAGGCATCGGAAACCCCGCGGGAGCCGGCAACACCGCCAAACGCCGCGGACGAGACGGCAGAGGCGAAACCGGCACCCGCGCAGGAACCGCCTGCCCAGGCCTCCCCTGCCCCATCCTCTTCCGCTCAAACTTCTTCTGCCGAAACCGCCCCTGACCGGCTGCCCGCGGACGCCGCCGCCCCGCCACCTCCACGGCCTGTCGCCGTGAAACCGCAGGCTGCCCCGGTACGCCGGGCGCCCGCCGAGCCGGCGCGGGCCAAGCTGGTGCGTGCCGCACAGACGCCGTCACCACCGTCCGACGCGGCGGTGAAGACACCCCGGGAACAGGTCAAAAATGAATATGCCGGCCTCATCCAGACCATCGTCGCCCGCAACAGGATCTATCCGCAGGAAGCCGAGCTTGCGAAGATGGAAGGCACCGTCGTAGTGCAGTTCAGACTGATGGCCGACGGCAGCATCAGGAAACTGAAGGTTTCACGCAGTTCCGGCCATGCCATCCTGGACAATGCGGCAAAGGACATAATCCGGTGCTCCGCTCCATTTCCGCCGATTCCCGCAGTCCTCAAGATCGGGGGGATCGATCTGACGATCGGCATGAATTACGAACTGGACTAAGCAGGTTTCTCCAGCTCAGCCATTTGTGGCCCGATCTGAAGAAGCCTAATTGGCGCCGGCCGGCGGATTGATCCACCCACCGCTCAGGGCGTAGCCTGATCCGACAAGACGGCGGCCAGCCGCTCCGTTTTCGGAGGAAACCCACCATGTCTGGCATCATCGGGTCCAACACCACGAAGATCGTCTTCATCGGCGCCGGCAGCGCTGCTTTCGGGCTCAGCCTGTTCCAGGATCTGTTCTCCACCCGCGAGTTGGCCGGCAGCACCCTGACGCTGGTCGATACCAACCCGGAGGCTCTCGACCGCATGGCGGCGCTGGCCGAGGTGCTGAACCGGCACGGGAACGCCGGCCTCACCATCGAGAAGACCACCGACCGCAAGGCCGCCCTCCAGGGCGCCGGCTTCGTGCTGTGCGCCATCGCCATCGACCGCAACCGCCTGTGGCAACTCGATTTCGAGGTGCCGAAAAAGCACGGCATCCGCCACACGCTGGGTGAGAATGGCGGTCCCGGCGGGCTGTTCTTCACCCTGCGCACCCTGCCGCTGATCGTCGACATCGCCCGCGACGTGGAGGCGATCTGCCCCGACGCCCTGTTCATCAATCTGTCGAACCCGGAAAGCCGCATCGTCCTGGGTCTGTCGCGCTGCACCGGCGTGCGGACGCTGGGGCTCTGCCACGGCATTTTCCTGGCACGCTGGTTCATCTGCCAGATCCTGGGCATGGCCGAGAAGGAGGTCGATGTCTGGGGGGCCGGGCTGAACCATTTCCAATGGCTGACCGCCATCCGCGAGAAGGCGACGGGCCGCGACCTCTACCCTCTGCTGCGCGAACGGGAAGCGACGCACAACCCGGCCTTCACCCCGCTGGCGCGCCGCCTGTTCCACGCCTTCGGCCTGTGGGTCACCCCCAGCGACGACCACACCGGCGAATTCCTGCCCTATGGCTGGGAAGCCGGGGAGCACGGCTTCGACTTCCGCCACGATGAAGAGGGCCGCGTCATCCTGCGCGACCTGATGGATGGCGTGATCGACGGCAGCCGGCCGATCCCCGACGATTGGACCAAGCCGTCCTGGGGCGAGCGGGCGGTGGCGGTGATCGCCGGCCAGCTGCACAACCAGAAGCGCTTCATCGAGAGCGGCATCGTCATCAACCGCGGCGTCATCCCCGGCCTGCCCGACGAGTTGGCGGTCGAGGTGCCGCTGGTGGCCGATGCCGCGGGCGTCCATCCGGTGTCGCTCGGCCGGCTGCCCGACGGCATCCTGAAGCTGCTGTCGGTCCAGGCCAACGTGCAGCAACTGTCGGTGGAGGCGGCGCTGCACGGATCGAAGGAGCTGGCGCTTCAGGCCCTGCTGATCGACCCGGTTGTCAGCTCCAGCACCGCCGCCGCCGCCATACTGGACGAGCTGTGGGAGGCGAACCGGCCCTACATCCGAGCCTGTTTGTGACCCCGGCCTACCGGCGCCGGATCAGCCGGGCCGAAGCAAAGCCCAGCCCGGCGGTCAGCGTGCCGACGCCGAGGAACAGCGGCCCGAAGCCGGTGTGGGTGGAGATATAGCCGTACAGCACCGGGCCGATGCCCTGGCCGATGAAGAAGCTCGATGCGAACAGGGCCAGCGCCGACCCGCGGGCGGTGGGGGCCAGTTCCGTCGCCTGGGTCTGCATGGTGTTGTGCAGCATGTAGAAGCCGAAGCCGGCGACCAGGAAGGCGAGGCTGACCACCGGCCAGGGCACCGGGAAGGCGATGACCAGATAGGCCAGACCGGCCGCCAGACCGCCCGCCTTCATCATGCCCCATTGGCCGAGCGAGGCGATCAGGCGCCGCACCACGGCGCTGTAGACGACGCCGCCGATGGCGAAGGCGGCAATGGTCAGCCCGGCCTGGAAGGCGCCGGCCGCGCCATGTTCGATCAGCACCGGAGCCACGAAGGGGAAGACGCCGAAGATCAGCAGCCCTTCCGCCGCCACCGTGGCGAAGACGAACAGCGAGGCCGGGTTGGTCAGCACGGTGGCATAGCGCCGCTGCGCCTCCGCCACCGACAGGGGCGAGCGCGTCTCGACCTCGCGCGCCAGCCCGATCAGGGCGGCGGCGCAGATCAGTGCGGTCAGGCCGGCGGACAGGCCGAACACCGCGCGCCAGCCGAAGGCTTCGGCCAGCGCGCCCGACACGGCGGAGCCCGACATCTGTCCCAGGATCACCGCCAGCAGGAAACGGCTGATGGCGATCTGCCGCTCCTCATAGGGGACCCGGTCGCCGATCAGCGCCATGGAGGCCGGGATGATGCCGCCGGCAAAGGCACCGGCCAGGATGCGCCCGGCCATCACCGTGCCGTAGGTCGGCGCGATGGTGGACAGCACCAGACCGACCGTCAGCACCGACAGGGCCAGCCGGACCAGCCGCGACTTGCCGATGGCGTCGCCCACCGGCCCCAGCACGATCTGCATCAGCGCATAGGGCAGCGTGTAGGCCGAGGCCAGCAGCGCCGCCTGCCGCACCGTCACGCCGAGATCGTCGGCGATCAGCGTCAGCATCGGATCGGTGGTGCGGAGCGAGAAGGCGCTGGCGAAGCCGGCAAGGCCGAGCAGGAAGATCAGGCGCATTGAGGATCCGAACGGCAACGGGGACGGCCAAGGTGATGGTTATGGACCTTAACCGGATCGCGCACCCGCGTACCGCAGTGCGGCGGTGATGGCAGGCATGCGCCTGCCGCAGGATCGTTCGTGTGCCTCATTACCCGGCAGGTAATCGATTCCGCTCCCTCCACCGGGCGATCCTGGGGTCGCCGGGACGATCCGGCGGACAGCAAGAGGACGGTGGACATCATGGGCTTCATCCACACCGACGACGGCGTGCGCCTGTTCTATCGCGACTGGGGCAAGCAGGCCGGCGATCCGAAGAGAGGGCGGCCCATCGTCTTCGTGTCGAGCTGGTCGCTGACCTCCGACGCCTGGGCCTATCAGATGGCGCCGCTGTCCGAACAGGGGTGCCGCTGCATCGCCTTCGACCGCCGCGGCCATGGCAGGTCGGACGAATCGCCGTCCGGCTACGGCTTCGACCGGCTGGCGGACGACATCGCAGCATTGATCGACGGGCTGGATTTGCGGAACGTGACCCTGGTCGGCCATTCGATGGCGACGGGAGAGATCGTGCGCTATCTGACCCGGCACGGTGCCGGTCGGGTTAAGGGCGTGGTGATGGTCGGGACGATCACGCCGCTGATGGCGCGGACCGTCGACAACCCCGACGGCGTCGATCCGGCGCTGTTCGAAGCCTTCCGGACGGACCAGCTGCTGCGCGACTTCCCGAAATGGCTCGGCGACAACATCGACCCCTTCGTGACCGCAGAGACCTCGGCGGAGATGAAGGGCTGGATCGTGGGCATGGCCCTGCAATCCTCGCTGATGGCCCTGCTGGAGTGCAACCGCGCCATCACCTCGGCCGATTTCCGGGCGGAGCTGCCGGCCATCGCCGTGCCGACGCTGGTCGTCCATGGCGACCGCGATGTGACGACGCCGCTGGCGCTCGCCGAGCGCACGGTGGCACTGATGCCGAACGCCAGACTGTCCTTCTACGAAGGGGCGCCGCACGGCCTGTTCATCACCCACCGCGACCGCTTCAACGCGGAACTGCTGGCCTTCGCCCGCGGATGACGGCAACCATAGGCGGCACCACCGGTTCGGAGCCAAGTCCCATGCCCGATGGCACTCCCCAGACCGCTACGCGCAACGGCCGGGCTCCGGCCCCACCACCGGTCGGCGCCTTGTTGCGGTTCTGGCGCCAGCGCCGCGGCCTCAGCCAGCTCGATCTCGCCTGCGAGGCGGACATCTCGACACGGCATGTCAGCTTTCTGGAGACCGGCCGGTCGCAGCCCAGCCGCGGCATGCTGATCCATCTGGCCGAACGGCTGGACGTGCCCTTGCGCGAGCGCAACGCCCTGCTGGTCGCCGCCGGCTACGCCCCGGTCTACAGCGAGCACAGGCTGGACAGCCCGGCGATGCAGGCGGCACGCAAGGCGGTCGATCTGGTGCTGACCGGGCACGAGCCCTTCCCGGCGCTGGCGGTGGACCGGCATTGGCACCTGCTGGCGGCGAACCGGGCGGTGGCGCCGCTGCTGGAGGGGGTGTCGGCGGAGTTGCTGGCCGGGCCGGTCAATGTTTTGCGTCTCAGCCTGCATCCCGACGGGCTGGCCGGCCGCATCGGCAACTGGTCGCAGTGGCGCGAGCATGTGCTGTCCCGCCTGACCCGTCAGATCGAGGCGGGCGCCGACCCGGTTCTGGTCGCCCTGCGCAGCGAGTTGCAGGGCTACCCGGCGCCGGCGTCCGGTTCGGAGGGCGGCAGCGAGGCCGGGCATCATCCCGACGTGGTCGTGCCGCTGCGCCTGCACACGTCTTTCGGGCCGCTGAACCTGTTCAGCACCACGACCGTCTTCGGGACAGCGGTGGACGTGACCCTTTCCGAACTGGCCATCGAGGCGTTCTTTCCGGCCGACGCCGAAACGGCGGAGAGGTTGCGCATGCAACTTGCCGAAATCCCCTCTCCCCCCCGGGGAGAGGGTTAGGGTGAGGGGGTCGCGCGGCGAGGATCTCCAAGGGCCGCGTACGCCCCGATTTCCACCGGAGCCACGCTATGTATCCCCCTCACCCCGACCCTCTCCCCGGGGGGAGAGGGGGATTTCGGTCAGCTCATCGCCACCAGACTGGCGTTGCCGCCGGCGGCGGTGGTGTTGACGCTGAGCGAGCGCTCGTTCATCAGCCAGGCGATCTCCACGCCTGCGCCGCCGGCCGGAACGCCCTGGGTCAGGACGAGGGGGCCGGGCAGTTCGGCAATGCGGCGGCTGGCGGCCAGCAGGCGGGCGGAGTCGCCCTCCACCAGCGCACTGGCCAGCGGCCCGAAGCCGGTCCAGTTCGCGCTCACCCGGATGCGGGAGTCCAGCTCCGCCGGCAGACCCTTGAGGCCGGCAGTGACGGCGCCGTCGCCATCGACCACCACCTCGTTGCCGGCGGCGAGGGCGGCCCCCAGCAGACGGTACAGCCCGTCTTCGGTCTGCGGCAGCAGCAGGATACGGCCACGCGGGATCAGGCTGTAGACATTGCTTTCACCGACCGGACCGGCCAGTTCGACGCTGCCGCCGACAGGGGATCGCTTGGCCAGCGACCGGATGTCGGTGGCGATCTCCGCCTTGCCCTGGTCGGCCAGCCAGTCGGCCAGCGCATGGGCCGGCGCACGTACGGCGTCGTCGCCGCGCATGCCGAGATCCAATGCCGGACGTACGGACAGCAGGCGCGACAGGTACAGCGGGCCGCCTGCCTTCGGGCCGGTGCCGGACAGGCCATGACCGCCAAAGGGCTGTACGCCGACCACCGCGCCGATGGTGTTGCGGTTGACGTACAGGTTGCCGGCCTCGATCCGGCTCGTCACCCGGTCGATGGTGGCGTCGATGCGGGTGTGCAGACCGAAGGTCAGGCCATAGCCGGTGCCGTTGATGGCATCGACCAGCCGGTCCAGCTCGTCGCGATGGAAGCGCAGGACGTGCAGGACCGGGCCGAACACCTCGCGTTCCAGGTCGGCGATGCCGTCGATCTCGACGATGGTCGGCGCGACGAAGGTGCCGTCGGCGGTCTCCGCCGGCAGCGGCAGCGACTCGACCCGGCGGCCCTTGGCGCGCATCGCCTCGATGTGGCGGGCGATGCCGTCGCGCGCCTCCGCCGTGATGACCGGGCCGACATCGACGGCCAGCCGGTCGGGGCTGCCGATGCGCAGCTCGCGCATCGCGCCCTTCAGCATGGTCAGCGTGCGGTCGGCGATATCCTCCTGCAGGCAGAGGATGCGCAGGGCCGAGCAGCGCTGGCCGGCGCTGTCGAAGGCCGAGGCGATCACGTCGCCGACCACCTGTTCCGCCAGGGCGGAGCTGTCGACGATCATGGCGTTCTGGCCGCCGGTTTCGGCGATCAGCGGAATCGGCGTTCCCTGCGGCGACAGGCGTCCGGCCAGCTGGCGCTGGATCAGGCGGGCCACCTCGGTGGAGCCGGTGAACATCACCGCACGGGTGCCGGCATGGCCGACCAGGGCGGCGCCGACCTCGCCCGCACCGGGCAGGAGCTGGACCGCGCCGGCGGGCACGCCGGCGGCGTGCAGGAGGCGCACGGCCTCCGCCGCGACCAGCGGGGTTTCCTCCGCCGGCTTGGCCAGCACCGGGTTGCCGGCGGCCAGCGCCGCGGCGACCTGACCGGAGAAGATGGCGAGCGGGAAGTTCCACGGGCTGATGCAGACCACCGGCCCAAGCGGCAGATGGGTGTCGTTGGCGAAGCCGTCGCGGACCCTGGCACCGTAATAGCGCAGGAAGTCGATGGCCTCGCGCACCTCGGCGATGGCGTTGGCGGTGGACTTGCCGGCCTCGCGGATGATCAGGCCCAGCAGGGTCGGCAGGCGCGCCTGCATCGCGTCGGCGGCGCGGAACAGGCAGGCGGCGCGCTCGGCCGGCGGGGTGGCCGCCCAGACCGGAGCGGCGGCCTCGGCGAACAGGAAGGCGTCGGCGATGTCGGTGGGGCCGGCCTCGATGCACCGCCCGACGACGTCGCGGTGGTCGGCCGGGTTCAGCACCGGCTGGGCCTTGCCCTGGCGTTCGCCATGACGTTCACCGTCAGCCAGCAGCGGGGCGGCGGTCCAGGCGACGGTGGCGCTGTCGCGCAGGGCGGCGGACAGGTCGGCCAGGACCGTCTCGTTCGACAGGTCGAGCCCGGCGGAGTTCGCCCGCTCCGCCCCGTAGAGATCGGCCGGCAGGGAGATCAGCGGGTTCCTGGCGCCCACCGGCAGGGCGGCACGGGCCAGCGCCACCGGGTCGGCGACCAGATCGTCGATGGACACGCTCTTGTCGGCGATGCGGTTGACGAAGGAGCTGTTGGCGCCGTTCTCCAGCAGGCGGCGGACCAGATAGGCCAGCAGCGTCTCGTGGGTGCCGACCGGGGCATAGACGCGGCAGGGACGTTTCAGCGGGCCGACCACCTCCTTGTAGAGCGGCTCGCCCATGCCGTGCAGGCACTGGAACTCATACTGGCCGACCTTGAAGGCGCCGTTCAGCTGGGCGGCCATCTGGTAGATGGTCGCCAGCGTCTGGGCGTTGTGGGTGGCAAACTGCGGGAACACCGCGTCGGGCGCGCCCAGCAGCCGGCGGGCGCAGGCGACATAGGACACGTCGGTGTGCAGCTTGCGGGTATAGACCGGGAAATCCTCCAGCCCGTCGACCTGGGCGCGCTTGATCTCGCTGTCCCAATAGGCGCCCTTGACCAGACGCACCATCAGCCGGTGACCGCTGCGCCGGGCGAGATCGACGACGAAGTCGATGACATAGGGGCAGCGCTTGCCATAGGCCTGGACGACGAAGCCGATGCCGTTCCAACCCGTCAGGTCCGGATCGAAGCACAGCGCTTCCAAGAGGTCGAGCGACAGCTCCAGCCGGTCGGCCTCCTCGGCGTCGATGTTGAGGCCGATGTCGTAGCTGCGGGCCAGCCGGGCCAGTTCGGTGACGCGCGGCAGCAGCTCCGCCATCACGCGGTCGGCCTGCGCCCGTGAATAGCGCGGATGCAGGGCCGACAGCTTGATCGAGATGCCGGGGCCGTCATAGATGCCGCGCCCGGCCGACGCCTTGCCGATGGCATGGATGGCCGTCTCGTAGTCGGCGTAATAGCGGTCGGCGTCGGCGGCGGTGGTCGCCGCTTCGCCCAGCATGTCGTAGGAATAGCGGAAGCCCTCGGCTTCCATTTTGCGGCTGTTGGACAGCGCCTCGTCGATGGTCTGGCCGGTGACGAACTGCTCGCCCATCATCCGCATGGCGAAATCGACGCCACGGCGGATCAGCGGCTCGCCGCCGCGCAGGATCAGCTTGGTCAGCGCCGACGACAGCGCCTGCTCGCCGCCGAAGCCGGTGCCCAGCACGCCCGTCACCTTGCCGGTGACCAGCAGCCCCCAGGTCGCGGCGTTGACGAACAGCGACGGGCTGTTGCCGAGATGGGCGCGCCAGTCGCCGCCGGCGATCTTGTCGCGGATCAGCGCGTCGCGGGTGGCGCGGTCGGGAATGCGCAGCAGCGCCTCCGCCAGACACATCAGCGCCACGCCTTCCTGGCTCGACAGGCTGTATTCGTGGATCAGCCCCTCCACCCCGCGCCCCTGCGGCTTGGCGCGCAGGGCCGAGATCAGCGTGCGCGCGGTCTGGGCCGCCGCAGCCGTGACCTCCGCCGGCAGCGCCGCCTGCTCCACCAGCCACGCCACGCAGTCCGGCTCCGGCCGGCGGTAGGCGGCGGTGATCGCCTGACGCAGCGGGCTGGCCGGACGAACGACGGGGGCGAAGGCGGCGAAGGGGGCGCCCCCGGTGGTCAGGGCCCCGCTGGAGAGGGACGGCTCGGAAGCGGGGGCGGCGCTCGGGTCGATCATCTGGTTCATCGCGTGGCTGGCTCTGGTCGGGGGGCTTGGGGCGGCGGCTTCGAAAAGCCCGTGTCCGGCAGTCGGTGAGGCCGGTCCAACGCCTGTCAGGCTAACCGATTTTCCAGGATCCTTTCCATCTGGTATTTGCGCAATTTTTCCATATAAAATTCTGATTTAGTGTGCTTATGCCGTACAAATAACGGGTTTTTCGACAAAATATCAGAACATCAGGCATGTTTCCGGGGGCGCGTTTCCGAAAATTCCGTTTTTCGGAATAAAATTCGGATATACGATTCTATTTCCGACAATCTACGTCGATTATCGAGCCATTTTCGGAAGATTTGACGGTATTCTGGCGTGAACGCCCGAACATCCGCGACCCACGCCATCGCGCCCAAAGCCTGACACATCGGGCTTTGCACTGCTCTCGCTCGGCTTCCATCCCGACATGCGAGACGCCGTGGCTGGTCAGCCGGGCAAGCAGCTCACGATGCCCATCGGCAGTGTTGACGAAGTGGAGCTTGTCTTCCGCTCCAAAAAGCGCAACATCCAGACGGGATTCGCCGCAGTCGATCCCTGCGGTGACTGCGATGCTCGACATCCTTAGTTGCTTCCTTGTGGTGCGGGCTCAAACCCAAGCAACCGTTCGGACTTCAAGGAAGGGAGGCCGCCCCAAGCTCACCCACGGTTTCCAAGCCAAGGGGAGAACGGGGTCGGGATTCCTGGGGTGGCCCCGCCTTATCGCCTCACCCCCTGTAATGCCGCCCGAAGCGGTTGTTCAGGAAGGCGTCCAGCGGCACCTGTTCCTGCCGGATGAAGCCGGCCTGCGGGATGGAGCCCTCGCGCAGCAGATCCAGCACGGCGCAGATGCCGGCGGCGGTGGTGACCTGGATGGCGCTCCAGGTGCGGCCGGCGATGGGCTTGCTGTAGATCTTGGTGGCGAAGGTCTCCTGCCGCAGTTCGCCGTCCTGCATGCCGGTGGCGGTCGCCAGCACCAGAACCACGTCCTGCAGGGTCAGCGGCACCGCGGTTTCCAGCACGTCCTTCAGCAGGTGGCGCCGCTCGCCCAGCCGCAGGTCGCGGATCAGCAGGCGGACGATGTCGCGGTGGCCGGGGTAGCGGACCGTCTTGTAGTCGAGGTTCCGCACCTTGCCGGCCAGCGTCTCGCACAGCGAACCCAGCCCGCCCGAGGTGTTGAAGGCCTCGTAATCGACGCCATCCAGCGCGAAGCGCTCGTCGCCCTCCAGCGGCATCACCTCGTGCGGACGGCCGTCGACGATGGCCTCGCACGGGTTGCAATACTCGTTGATCAGCCCGTCGGTGCTCCAGGTCAGATTGTATTTCAGGGCGTTGGTCGGATATTGCGGCAGGGCGCCGACCCGGAGATGCAGGTTGTGCAGCTCGTCGAAGCGGCGGGCAAGGTCATGGCCGACGATGGAGATGAAGCCCGGCGCCAGACCGCATTGCGGGATCAGCGCCGTGCTGGCGGTCTCCGCCAGCATCTTCACCTTGCGGGTCGCGGCAACATCCTCGGTCAGGTCCAGGTAATGGGCGCCGGCCGCAACGGCGGCGGTGGCGATGGCCGGGGTCAGGGTGAAGGGGCAGGCGCTTAAGACCGCCTGCTGGCCTTCCATGGCGGCGCGCAGCGAATCCTGATCCTCGACATCGACGCGCGTCACCCGCAGCCCGGCATGCTCGGCGCGGTAGAGCAGCGCCTCGTCCCGGTCGCCGATGGTGACGGCGAAATCGCCGGTCTCGGACAACAGCGTGCCGATCATCGAGCCGATCTTGCCGGCACCCAGAACCAGAACCTTCATCGTTGCCATGGTCTCCCGCTCCTCTGTTCAGCCGTGTGTGTTGGCGGGCTGCGCCGATGGTTTGGCCCGCACACGAAACATGTCGGCGGATGCGGCCGGGCAGAACCGGGCAATGCGCCGGTCACGCTGGAGATTTCCGGCGAAATGACGGAAATCCCGGCGAAATGACGGATGCGCTTTATCCCTCGCACCACAGGGGCGGCGGCGCTAAGGTCGCAGCCGGTTTCCCCAAATCCGGCCCGCACCCATGACCCTGCGCCAACTGACCGCCCCGCACGCCGTCCTGCTGGAGGAGCCGCAACACGGCATCGCCCAGACCAGCGAGATGATCCGCGGCGAGCGCTTCCGCATTCTGGAGGAGCGTGACGGCTGGTTGCAGGCGGAGAACGCCTTCGACGGCCATGTCGGCTGGCTGCCCCCCGGCACCGCGCATCGGGAGCCGGCGGACCCCACCCACCGCGTGCGGGCTCTGCGCGCCGACCTCCACCCCGGCCCGACGCACCGGGCGCCGCCGGTGGCGACGCTCAGCTTCGGGTCGCTGGTGACGCTGGATGGCCGGGCCGAAAACGGCTGGGTCGGCACCGACGACGGGCTATGGCTGTTCGCGGGCTGGCTGGAGCCGGTGGACGCGGCCCCCGCACCCGACCACATCGCCACCGCCCTGCGCTTTCTGGAGACGCCCTATGTCTGGGGCGGGCGCAGCAGCTTCGGCATCGACTGTTCCGGGCTGGTGCTGACCGCCATGGCGGTGGCCGGGACGGTCTCCCACCACAGCAGCGGCATGCAGCGCAAGGACGAGCGGCTGGGGGCGTGGCTCTCTGAAGACGGCAACGGCGTCGAGTATCGGCGCGGCGACATCGTCTTCTTCCCCGGCCATGTCGGGCTGATGGTGGACGGGACGAACCTGCTGCACGCCACCGTCTTCACCATGTCAGTCGTGATCGAACCCCTGAGCGAGGTCGCCGAGCGCGCGGAGGTCAATGGGGTCCGCCGTCCCGGCCAGGGCGTCCGCCGCCCCGCTTTGACGCGGGCGTAGCGCCTCGCCCACCAGCAGCAGGGTCGGCCCCTTGCCGGCGGCCACCCCCTGCTCCGCCATCCGGCCAAGCGTCGTCCAGTAACGGCGCTCGTCTGGCCGGCAGCCGTTTTCCACCGCCAGCACCGGCGTCCCGGCCGGCAGCCCGGCCCCGGTCAGCCCCTGTCCGACCGCGCGCGCCTGCTCGCGTCCCATATAGATCGCCAGCGTGCCCTGCGGATCGGCCAGCCGCGCCCAGTCCGGTTCGAACCGCTCGCCGTCGCGGCCATGAGCGGTGACGAAGGTGACGGCGCGCGACACCCCGCGCTTCGTCAGCGACAGCCCGGTCGAGGCGGCACAGCCGAGCGCCGCGGTGATGCCGGGGATGACGCGCACCGGAATGCCGAGGCTGTCGAGATGCTCGATTTCCTCGCCGGCCCGGCCGAACACCATCGGGTCGCCGCCCTTCAGCCGCACCACCCGCTTGCCGCGCCGGGCATGGAAGGCGATCAGCGCGTTGATCTCCCCCTGCGGCAGCGAATGCCGGCCGGACCGCTTGCCGACGCAGATGCGCTCGGCCTTCGGATAGGCGAGGTCGAGGATGCCGTCGCCGACCAGCGCGTCGTAGAGCACGATTTCGGCCGCCGCCAGCGCCTTGACCGCCGCGACGGTCAGCAGATCCGGGTCGCCGGGACCGGCGCCGACCAGGGTGACGGTGCCTTCCCCGCCACTGTCCCCCTCTCCCCCCCGGGGAGAAGGTCGGGGTGAGGGGGAAAACCTCTCCGAAAGACGAGCGAACACCGAGAATGAGGGGCGCAGCCACTCCCAAAAGGCTCCGCCACGCATCCCCCTCACCCCAACCCTCTCCCCAGGGGAGAGAGGGAGGGTCCGATCATCAAGCCACTTCGCGCTGGTGGGCATGACGAAGCACCTCCTTGAGTTCGGGAACGCAGGAACCACAATTCGTCCCGGCCTTCAACGCCGCGCCGATCTCCGCCACGCTGGTCAGCCGCCGGTCGCGGATGGCACCCACCAGCCGGTTGATGCCGACACTGAAGCAGGCGCAGACGATCCGCCCCTCATCCGCCGGCACTCCCGGCGCCCGGCCGGCGAGCAGCCCGGCCCGCGCGCCGTCCTCCAGACTGTCCGTTTCCAGCAGCCCGGCGAGCCAGCCGCGCGGCGGCAAACGCCCGTCGGCGGCGACGAACAGGCAGGCCTCCAGCCGGTCGCCCTTCATCCAGGCCATGCGCAGGCCGCCGCGCGCCTCGTCGCGGAACTCCACCACCGCCTCGGCCGGATCGAGGCCGGGCAGCCAGGACTCCACCGCCGGAATCGCTCCCGTCCCCGCCATCTCCACCAGATGCCCGCCCGCCACCGCGCGGCGCGCCCAGTAGCCGCCATGTCCGGGCTCGACGGCATGGCGGACCAGCAGGAAGGCGGTCCAGTCCGGCCGCCAGGGCGCCACCGTCGCCGGCATCCGCTTCAGATCGGGCTGGCCGGAGAGCGGGTCCACCGCCGCGTCATCGACCAGCCGGCCGACGACGCAGCCGCCGGTGAAGCGGTCGGTCCAGTGCATCGGCAGGAAGACCGTGCCCTCGCCCTGGGCATCGGTGACGCGGACGCGGGCCAGCGCCTCTCCGGCCGCCTCCCCAACCACCGTGGTGATGCGGGCCAGCCCGCCATCCACCAGCCCCCGCGCCAGCGCGTCGGCCGGATTGACGTCCAGCCGCGGTTCCGGCGCATGGGCCGACAGCCGCGCCGACAGGCCGGTGCGGGTCATCGTGTGCCACTGGTCGCGCAGCCGGCCGGTGTTCAGCAGCAGGGCGCCGTCCGGCACGCTGCGCGGCAGCGGCTTCGCCGTGACCGGCAGCATCCGGGCGCGCCCGTCCGCGGTGAAGAAGCGGCCATCGCCGAACAGCCGCTTCTGCGGCTCGCCCCCCGTCCGCCAAGGCCAGGGGAAGGGCGCGAGCGCGTCATAGCCGGCATCGTCCAGCCCGCCCAGCGCCCCGATGTCGAAGGCCCGCGTTCCGCCATTCTCGAATGCCGACAGCGCGGCATGCTCGCGGAACAGATCGGCGGCGCTCTCATAGGGAAAGGCGTCGGCGAAACCCATCCGGCGGGCGACCTGGGTGACGATCCACCAGTCGGCCTGCGCCTCCCCCGCCTCCACCTTGAAGGCGCGCTGGCGCGAGATGGTGCGGTCGGAGTTGGTGACGGTGCCGTCCTTCTCGCTCCAGCCCTTGGCCGGCAGGCGGATATGGGCGAAGCGGCCGGTGTCGGTGTCGCGGATGCAGTCGGAGACCACCACCGTCTCGCAGCGCTCCAGCGCCCGCTGCACCCGGCCGGCGTCGGGCATGCTGACGGCGGGATTGGTCGCCATGATCCACACCGCCTTGACCGTGCCGGCCTCGATGGCGTGGAACAGATCGACCGCCTTCAGTCCCGGCTTGGCCGCCACGCGCGGCGCATTCCAGAAGCGGCCGACCCGGTCCACCTCCGTTGCGGTAAAGCCCATATGGGCGGCCAGCTGGTTCGCCAGCCCGCCGACCTCGCGCCCGCCCATGGCGTTCGGCTGCCCAGTGACGGAGAAGGGGCCGCAGCCGGGATGCCCGATGCGCCCGGTCAGGAAATGCAGGTTCAGGATGGCGTTGACGGTGTCGCTGCCCTGGGAGGACTGGTTGACGCCCTGCGAATAGACCGTCACCACCCGGTCCGTCGCGGCGAACTCGGCATAGAAGGCGGCGACCTCCGCCGCCTCCAGCCCGCAGCGGCGGGCCACCGTCGCGATGTCCGGCGCGTCGGCGCGGGCGGCGGCCAGCGCCTCCTCGACCCCCTCGGCATGGGCGGCGACGAAGCCGGCATCGCGATGGCCGTTGCTGTCGAGATAGGCCAGCAGCCCGTTGAACAGCAGCGCGTCGGTGCCGGCCTTCAGCGCCAGATGGCGGTCGGCGGCATCGACGCAGTCGGTGCGCCGGGGATCGACCACGACGATCCGCGTGCCGCGCTCGGCCCGCGCCGCCAGCAGCCGCTGGTGCAAAACCGGATGGCACCAGGCGAGGTTGGAGCCCACCAGCACCACCAGATCGGCGCACTCGAAATCCTCGTAGCTCCCCGGCACCGCATCGGCGCCCAGGCCCCGCTTGTGTCCGACCACCGACGAGGCCATGCACAGCCGCGAGTTGGTGTCGATGTTCGCCGAGCCGATGAAGCCCTTCATCAGCTTGTTGGCGACGTAGTAATCCTCGGTCAGCAGCTGGCCGGAGACATAGAAGGCCACCGAATCCGGCCCATGCCTGGCGATGGTGTCGGAAAAGCGCCGGGCGACCTCGTCCAGCGCCTCGTCCCACGACACGCGCTGCCCGTCGACTTCGGGATGGAGCAGCCGCCCGTCCGGCACCAGCGTATCGGCCAGCGCCGATCCCTTGGAGCAGAGCCGTCCCCGGTTCGCCAGGTGGTCGGCATCGCCGCGCACGCTGACGGCACCAGTCGCCGCCACCGTCGCGATCACCCCGCACCCGACCCCGCAATAGGGGCAGGTGGTCTTCACCTCCCGTTTCGGCCCGGAGGACGGCCCCCCGCTTGGGTCAGGCCCGTCAAACATGGCCGCAGGCCTTGCGGCAGCCGCCGCGCGACAGCTTGGCCTCGGCAAGCGCGATGGCGACGCTGCGCCCCTCCACCCGCACCGGAACATGGCCGGTGCGGCCCTCGTCGGGGGCGACGGCCTCGCCGGTCGCCAGCTCGATCACCCAATTGTGCAGCGGGCAGGTGACGCGGCGGCCGTGGACGATGCCTTGGGACAGCGGCCCCTGCTTGTGCGGGCAGGCATCCTCCAGAGCGAAGATCTCGTCGGCCGCCGTGCGGAACAGGGCGATGTCGCCGCCGGGGGTACGGACGACGCGCGAGCCCAGCACGGGGATGTCGTCGATGCTGCCGACCTGGGTCCAGACCGTTTCCGACGTGGTGTTTTCCATGACGATGCTGTCCATGATCGGTTATCCCACTTCGGCGAGCAGATTGAATTCGTGACGGTCGACGCCCTTGGCAGCGCGCTCCGCCCACGGGTCGTCCTGCGAGAAGGTCTGCGAGAACAGGAAGCGCGCGTTCAACGCCCGGCGCCGCTCCGGATCCTCGACCAGCGCCGCCTTGATGTGGTCGAGGCCCACGCGCTCCACCCACGGCGCGGTGCGCTCCAGATAGCGGGCCTCCTCGCGGTAGAGCTGCATGAAGGCGCCGGTGTATTCCAGCACCTCCTCCTCCGTGCCCACGCGGACCATCAGGTCGCAGGCGCGGACATGCAGGCCGCCGTTGCCGCCGACATGCAGCTCGTATCCGCTGTCGATGCAGACGACGCCCAAATCCTTGATGGTCGCCTCGGCGCAGTTGCGCGGGCAGCCGGACACCGCCAGCTTGACCTTGTGCGGGGTCCAGGTGCCCCAGGTCAGCCGCTCCAGCTTGACGCCCAGCCCCGTCGAGTCCTGCGTGCCGAAGCGGCACCATTCCGATCCGACGCAGGTCTTCACCGTGCGCAGCCCCTTGGCATAGGCGTGTCCCGACACCATCCCGGCGGCGTTGAGGTCGGCCCAGACCGCCGGCAGATCTTCCTTCTTCACGCCGAACAGGTCGATGCGCTGGCCACCGGTGACCTTCACGGTGGGGATGGCGAATTTGTCGACCACGTCGGCGATGGCGCGCAGTTCCGCCGCATTGGTCAGGCCGCCCCACATGCGCGGCACGACCGAATAGGTGCCGTCCTTCTGGATGTTGGCGTGGGCGCGCTCGTTGATGTAGCGCGACTGGTAGTCGTCGCGGTACTCGCCCGGCCAGGCGCACAGCAGATAGTAATTCAGCGCCGGCCGGCAGGAGGCGCAGCCATCGGGCGTCGTCCATTCCATCGCCTGGAACAGCTCGGGCATGGTCTTCAGCCCACGCTCGACGATGGCCGCCCGCACCTGATCATGGGTGTGGTGGGTGCATTTGCACATCGGCTTGACCTTGGGCGCCGCCGTGAAGCCGTCGCCCAGCGTCACCGCCAGCAGCCGCTCCACCGTGCCGGCGCAGCCGCCGCAGGAAGCCGACGCCTTGGTGTGGGCCTTCACCTCGTCCAGGCTGGTCAGGCCCTTCTCGGTGATCGCCTTGACGATGGTGCCCTTGCACACGCCGTTGCAGCCGCAGATCTCGGCGGAGTCGGGCAGTGCCGCGATGGCGGCGTTCGGGTCGCCCGCATCTCCGCTGCCGAACCCCTGCCCGAAGATCATGGTGTCGCGCTCGGCCGAGATATCGGCGCCGTCCTTCAGCAGCGAGAAGTACCAGGCGCCGTCCTTGGTGTCGCCGTACAGCACGGCGCCCAGCAGCTTGCCGTCCTTCAGCACCAGCCGCTTGTAGACGCCGCGCGCCGCATCGCGGAACACGATGTCCTCGGTCCCCGCCCCGCCCGAGAAATCGCCGGCGGAGAACACATCGACACCGGTGACCTTCAGCTTGGTCGAGGTGACGGAGCCGGTGTAGGCGGCATCCTCCCCACCGGCGAGGTCATGGGCCAGCACCTTCGCCATCTCGAACAGCGGGGCGACGAGGCCCCAGGTGACGCCGCGATGCTCGACGCATTCGCCGACCGCGTAGATCGACGGGTCGCTGGTGCGCATCCGGTCATCGACGCGGATGCCGCGCCCGCACTCCAGCCCGGCCGCCTTGCCCAGTGTCATGTTGGGACGGATGCCCACCGCCATGACGACGATGTCGGCCGGCAGCTCGCGCCCATCCCGCAGCCGCACCGCGCTGACCCAGTCGTCGCCCCCCGGATTACTTCCAACAATCTCGGCGGTATCGGCGCCGGTCAGCACCTCGATGCCGCGACGCTCCAGCTCGCGCTGCAACAGCATGCCGGCCGACGGGTCGAGCTGGCGCTCCATCAGCGTCGGCATCAGATGGACGACGGTGACCTCCATCCCCTTGACCCGCAGGCCGTTGGCGGCCTCCAGCCCCAGCAGGCCACCGCCGATCACCACGGCCCGCCCGCCCTTGGCCGCCGCCGCCAGCATGGCGTCCACGTCGGCCAGATCGCGGAAGCCGATGACGCCCGGCAGGGTCGATCCCGGCACCGGGATGATGAAGGGCATCGACCCGGTGGCGATCAGCAGCCGGTCATAGGGAACGACGCGGCCCGACTGCGAGACGATTGTCTTGCCCGCGCGGTCGATGCCCTCCACCGGCTCGCCGGTCAGCAGCGTGATGCCGTTGGCGTCGTACCACTCGCGGCTGTTCAGCACGATCTGGTCGAAGGTCTTTTCCCCCGCCAGCACCGGCGACAGCATGATGCGGTTGTAGTTCGGATGCGGCTCGGCCCCGAAGACGGTGATGTCGAAGCGGCCGGGCGCCTTGGCCAGCAGCTCCTCAACCGTCTTCATGCCGGCCATGCCGTTGCCGACCACCACCAGCCGTTCCCTGACCGGGCC
The DNA here is from genome assembly GCF_049472615.1 of Azospirillum sp. 11R-A. Classification (NCBI taxonomy): domain Bacteria; kingdom Pseudomonadati; phylum Pseudomonadota; class Alphaproteobacteria; order Rhodospirillales; family Azospirillaceae; genus Azospirillum; species Azospirillum sp. 11R-A. The sequence continues at coordinate 94,400 of NZ_JBCEBL010000027.1, forward strand.
GGCGCTGTGCAGTTCTGCTTCGTTGGATTCGACGGCGGGCCCGTTGTTCGATGAGAGATGCATGTCCATGGCGCGTCTGCCTCGTCTATCGTGTCCGGCCTGCTGCGAAGTCAGGCACGGGGCCAAAAAGAAAGGCGTCCGAACGGGCCTGAATCCCTGCCCGGCGAATGGTTCGCGAAGGCGGGTGCAGACCTGTTCGGACGCCGTTGTCCGGGCGGTTCGTCGTCGAACCAGAGCCAAATCCGCGCGTCGTCGCGTGGGCTTTGGCGGTGTCGCGGGCACTGGCGACGTTGCTGGCGCCCGCTGTTGTCTCGGCCTCCCCTTCGCAATCCGCGTGCCAATCGCCGCGTGACCGGCCGTTCACGGCAAAACTCCAGGGATTCCGCGGCCTCGCCTGCCTCACCCCGCCCGATACCTAGGTGCCTATTTTTGGATCATGCTTAGGTATTGCACAAAGCATCGCCATCCAGCTTTGTGTGCGCCGCAAAAAACAGCAGACGGCATAATGCCCTTGGCAGGCGGCTCATACCTTCCGCCGGGTCATAGCCAACGGATTCAACCGCTCCGGCCGATTTTTCAGCAAAAGCCATCCTTTGGCATGAGGCTTGCGAAGAGGGGGACCAGAGACGCGCCAACGACGGTGCGTGCATCCCAAGCGTCCAATGATGGGCCAGCCCCCGGCAGTGTTGCCGACCCCGGTATCGATAAGCCTTTCCATAAGGCTTTTCCGGTCGATCCCGCTGGACGCTTTCGACGGCCAAGGCACCTCTACAGCCATCTGCCCGAAAAACAGCCAGTCCGGGACTTGCCCAGAAAATCGTCACCGGTGTCGCACGCCCGACCGCTGGTCCGGATTTCAGAGATGGAGCAACCGACGTGGCCCAAATCTCCCGCACCGCCTCCCGCACCCTCCGCCACCTTCTCGCATCCGCTGCCCCATTGGCCATTGCCGCCGTCGCCCTGACCGCAGGCGTCTCTGCCATCGCCGCCCCGCTCAACGTCGAAAAGGACCAGCTGAAGCTCGGCTTCATCAAGCTGACCGATATGGCGCCACTCGCCATCGCCGTGGAGAAGGGCTTCTTCGAGGATGAGGGCCTCTCCGTCACGCTGGAGCCGCAGGCGAACTGGAAGGTGCTGCTCGACCGCGTGATCTCCGGCGAGCTGGACGGCGCCCACATGCTGGCCGGCCAGCCGCTGGGCGCCACCATCGGCTTCGGCACCAAGGCGCACATCGTCACCGCCTTCTCGATGGACCTGAACGGCAACGGCATCACGCTGTCGAACGACGTCTGGCGGAAGATGAAGGCCAACGTGCCCAACGGCGCCGACGGCAAGCCGGTCCACCCGATCAAGGCCGACGCGCTGAAGCCGGTGATCGCCCAGTACAAGGCCGAGGGCAAGCCCTTCAACATGGGCATGGTCTTCCCGGTCTCGACCCACAATTACGAGCTGCGCTACTGGCTGGCGTCGGGCGGGATCAACCCCGGCTTCTACAGCCCGACCGACGTGTCGGGCCAGATCGGCGCCGACGCGCTGCTGTCCGTCACCCCGCCGCCGCAGATGCCGGCGACGCTGGAGGCCGGCACCATCTACGGCTACAGCGTCGGCGAGCCGTGGAACCAGCAGGCGGTGGTCAAGGGCATCGGCGTGCCGGTGATCACCGACACCGAGATCTGGAAGAACAACCCCGAGAAGGTCTTCGGCGTCACCGACGACTGGGCAAAGAAAAATCCCAAGACCCATCTGGCCGTCGTCAAGGCGCTGATCCGCGCCGCCCAGTGGCTGGACGAGAACAACAACGCCAACCGCGCCGAAGCGGTGAAGATCCTCGCCAAGTCCGAATATGTCGGCGCCGACGCCAAGGTCATCGCCAATTCGATGACCGGCACCTTCGAGTACGAGAAGGGCGACAAGCGCGACGTTCCCGACTTCAACGTCTTCTTCCGCTACAACGCGACCTACCCCTTCTATTCCGATGCTGTCTGGTACCTGACCCAGATGCGCCGCTGGGGCCAGATCGCCGAGGCCAAGCCGGACGCCTGGTACGACGAGACCGCCCGCAGCGTCTACAAGCCGGACATCTATCTCCAGGCCGCGAAGCTGCTGGTCGAGGAAGGCAAGTCGAAGGAAGCCGACTTCCCGTGGAAAAGCGACGGCTACAAGCCGGTCGACAACGGTTTCATCGACGGCATCCCCTATGACGGCCACAAGCCGAACGACTACCTCGCCAAGCAGCCCATCGGCCTGAAGGGCGACCAGAAGATCGAGGGCGGTCAGGTGGTGGGCGGGTAAGCGCCCCCACGTTCCCCCACCACCGACAGCCAGGAATTCCCCGCCATGACCAGCCTGACCGACACCTCCGCCGACCTTGCCCGCGCCCAGCGCAAGGCCCGCCGCGCCCACACCCTCAACCGCATCGCCTCCGCCCTGACCGCCGTCGGCCTCGGCTGGCTGGCGCCGCTGCTGCGGCTCGCCGCTGGCGAGAATCCGCGCCAGCAGGGCGTCGAGCTGTGGCGCCAGATGGGCATCCCGCTGACCGCCATCCTGCTGTTCCTCGCCGCCTGGGGCTGGGCCGCCCCGCAGGTGCAGACCAGCTTGGGCGCCATCCCCGGCCCGGCCCAGGTGTGGGAGCAGGCGACCAACCTCTATGCCGACCACAAGGCCGAACGCGCCAAGGAGGCCGCCTTCTACGACCGACAGGCCAAGCGCAACGCCGAGATCCTGGCGAAGGATCCGAAGGCGGAGGTCAAGACCCGCCCCTATGCCGGCAAGCCGACCTACATCGACCAGATTTTCACCAGCCTGAAGACGGTCTTCACCGGCTTCCTGCTCGGCGCCCTGGTGGCGGTGCCGCTGGGGGTGGCGAGCGGCCTGTCGCCGACCGTCAACGCCGCGATCAACCCGCTGATCCAGATCTTCAAGCCGGTGTCGCCGCTGGCCTGGCTGCCGCTGGTCACCATGGTGGTCAGCGCCACCGTGTCGGGCAGCGACCCGCTGTTCGAGAAGTCCTTCCTGACCTCGGCCATCACCGTCACGCTGTGCTCGCTGTGGCCGACCCTGATCAACACGGCGGTCGGCGTCTCCTCCATCGACCGCGACCTGATGAATGTCGGCAAGGTGCTTCAGCTCTCCGGCTTCACCATGGTCCGCCGCCTCGTGCTGCCGTCGGCCCTGCCCTTCATCTTCACCGGCCTGCGCCTGTCGCTGGGCGTGGGCTGGATGGTGCTGATCGCCGCGGAGATGCTGGCCCAGAACCCCGGCCTCGGCAAGTTCGTCTGGGACGAGTTCCAGAACGGCTCCGCCAGTTCGCTCGCCAGGATCATGGTGGCGGTCTTCACCATCGGCCTGATCGGCTTCCTGCTCGACCGCGTGATGCTGGCGCTCCAGTCCGCCGTCAGCCACAGCCCCGCCCGCTAAGGAGACCGGCCATGGCGATCCTGGACCTGAAGGGTGTGTCGAAGTCCTACGGCGGCAACACCGTGCTGCGCGACATCGACCTGTCGATCGAAGAGGGCGAGTTCGTCGCCATCGTCGGCTTCTCCGGCTCCGGCAAGTCGACGCTGATCAACCTGATCGCCGGTCTGGCAATGCCCGATACCGGCGAGGTGCTCTACCGCGGCAAGCCGGTCACCGGCCCTGGCCCGGAACGCGGCCTCGTCTTCCAGTCCTACTCGCTGATGCCCTGGCTCAGCGTGAAGGAGAATGTCGCCCTGGCGGTGGACGCCGTCCACAAGGCCAAGGGCGGCGCCGAACGCGGCGTGCTGACCCGCCGGGCGGTGGAGACGGTCGGCCTCGGCCACGCCACCGACCGCCGGCCGAAGGAGCTGTCGGGCGGCATGCGCCAGCGCGTCGGCTTCGCCCGCGCGCTCGCCATGAGCCCGGAGATGCTGCTGCTGGACGAGCCGCTGTCGGCGCTCGACGCCCTGACCCGCGCCAAGCTTCAGGACGAGATCGAGGCGATCTGGCGCAAGGACCGCAAGACCGTCATCCTCATCACCAACGATGTGGACGAGGCGATCCTGCTGGCCGACCGCATCGTGCCCCTGACCCCTGGCCCCAACGCCACGCTCGGCCCCGCCTTCACCGTCGACCTGCCGCGCCCGCGCGACCGCACCGCCGTCAACCACGACGAGGACTTCAAGCGCCTGCGCGCCGAGGTCACCGCCTATCTGATGGAGGTCGGCGTCGCCCGCGGCACCGGCGGCGACGACGGCCTGACGCTGCCCGACGTGAAGCCGATCACCGCCTCACCCCCGCCCAAGGCCTACATCGAGGCGATGGGCGGACGCGGGATGGAGGACCGCTATCTCGAATTCACCCGCCTGACCAAGACCTTCGCCACGCCGAAGGGTCCGCTGACCGTGGTGGACGGCTTCGACCTGAAGATGCGCAAGGGCGAGTTCGTCTCGCTGATCGGCCATTCCGGCTGCGGCAAGTCCACCGTGCTGTCGATGGTGGCCGGCCTCGCCGACATCACCAGCGGCGGTATCATCCTGGACGGCAAGGAGGTCGACGGCGCCGGTCCCGACCGCGCCGTGGTGTTCCAGGCGCCCAGCCTGTTCCCCTGGCTGACGGCTTACGAAAACGTCATGCTGGGCGTCGACCGCGTCTTCCCCCATGCGAGCAAGGGCGAACGCGCCGACATCTCCCGCTATTACCTCGCCCGTGTGGGCTTGGGCGACAGCATGAATAAGAAAGCGTCGGAGCTGTCCAACGGCATGAAGCAGCGCGTCGGCATCGCCCGCGCCTTCGCCCTGTCGCCCAAGCTGCTGCTGCTCGACGAGCCGTTCGGCATGCTCGACAGCCTGACCCGCTGGGAGTTGCAGGAGGTGCTGATGGAGGTGTGGGCGCGTACCAAGGTCACCGCGGTCTGCGTCACCCACGATGTGGACGAGGCGCTGCTGCTGGCCGACCGGGTGGTGATGATGACCAACGGCCCGAACGCGAAGATCGGCCACGTCCTGACCGTCGACATCCCCCATCCCCGCACCCGTCAGGCCCTGCTGGAGCACCCGCGCTATTACGACTACCGCGAGGAGCTGCTGAACTTCCTCGAAGGCGGCCATGCCGGGGCGCCGAAAAAGGCGGCATAACGGCGTCCCATCCCCCGGAAAGCCCACCGAAGATCCATCGACAAGCTGGCCCCGCGAGGCCAGCTTGTTGTCTTTCGGCGATTGAAACGGGAGAGAGGAAGATGAAGCGCGTGACCCTGCCGGACGGCACCGAGGTCCCGGCTCTCGGCCAGGGCACCTGGATGATGGCGGAGGGGCGCGGCGACCGCGCCGCCGAGATCGCTGCGCTGCGGGCCGGCATCGACCGTGGCCTGACCCTGATCGACACCGCCGAGATGTATGGCGACGGCGCGTCGGAGGAACTGGTGGGCGAGGCCATCGCCGGTCGGCGCGACGGGTTGTTCATCGTGACCAAGGTCCTGCCCAGCAACGCGTCGCGCATCGGCACCGTCAAGGCCTGCGAGCGCAGCCTGAAGCGGCTCGGGATCGACCGCATCGACCTCTATCTGCTGCACTGGCGCGGCGGAGTGCCGCTGGAGGAGACGGTCGAGGCCTTCGAGTCCCTGATCCAGGCCGGCAAGATCGCCCGCTGGGGCGTCTCCAACTTCGACGTCGACGATCTGGAGGAGTTGGCCGAGGCCATCGACCTGCACGGCTGCGCCGTCAATCAGGTGCTCTACAACCCCGAACACCGCGGCATCGAATACGACCTGCTGCCGTTCCAGCACACCGCCCGCATGCCGGTGATGGCCTATTCCCCCATCGGCCAGGGTGGCCGGCTGCTGCGCTCTCCCGCCTTGCTGGCAGTGGCGAAGCGCCACGGCGTGACACCGGCCCAGGTCGCGATTGCATGGGCGCTGCGGCAGCAGGGGGTGATCGCGATCCCCAAGGCCGGCACGACGGCACATGCCCTGGAGAATGCCGAGGCGGTAAAGCTGGCTTTGACCGGCGAGGACATCGCGGAGATCGACAAGGCCTTCCCACCGCCGAAACGCAAGCAGCCGCTGGCGATGATCTGAGGACGGCCGAAAGAGCGGAACGCCCCGGTCACAGCGCCAGATCGGACGACAGGGGCTGGTCCAGCCCGAGCCAGGCATCGGCCAGCGGGCCGACGGTCAATGCCCCATCGATCCGGCAGTCGGCCAGGGCGGTGCTAAAGGTTTCGTGCAGGTCGGCCAGGGCGGAGGACGGCAACCCCATCGCCAGACGCAGGGTCACGTCCAGCCGCCTGCCGGCCAGCGTCGCCATCAGCTGCACCGGCCCCAGCCGCTGCGGCCGGGCCTGAAGCACCAGGGTGACGCGGTCGGACAGCCCGTCCTCGATCCCGACGGCACAGAGCAGCCCGTCGTCGCTGTCGAGCAGGGGCACGCGCGACAGCCGCCACAACCGTCCGTCCACCGGCTGGAAGCGCGACGCCAGCGCCCGGTCGCACTCGTCGATCAGCAACCCGCCGTCCAGATCCGCCAGCCGTGCCGCTGCTTCCGCCCCGACCCAGCCGCGGCAGCCGCCGGCGGTCGCCGCCAGGAACAGGGCGAGCGCTGCGCCGAACGTCGAATCGCAGCGCGGCAGGCAGCCGCGCGCCAGCACCGCATCGGCCGGCGACAGCGAATCCAGCAGGTCGAGCAGACGGCGAACCAGTGCCGGCGCCTCGTCGCCGTCGGCTGGGGCGTGGGCGGCGGGTGACGGCAGCGATGACGGCGGCGAGGCGAAATGCGCCGCCAGCAGGTTCGGCGGCGGCACATGCCGGGGAACCAGGTCGCGCCCCGCCATTCAATCAGCCTCCATCCGGATGGTCCCCATTCCGTGGCGCTCCGCTCAATAGACGACGGCGTCGGCGTCGTCGGATTGCGGGATGATGATGGTGCCGTCCTCCGCCATCGCCTTGGCGACGCGGACGATCTCCGCCTGGGCGTCGTTGACGTCGCGCATGCGCAAGGGGCCCATATTCTCGATCTCGTCCAGCAGGATCAGGCGGGCGCGTTCCGACAGGACCGACAGGAAATGGTCGCGCTGGGCCGTCGGCGCCCCCTTCAGCGCGATGGCGAGCTGGCCGGTGTCGCAGCGGCGGATCACCGCCTGCAGCGAGACGCGGTCGAGCCGCATCAGATCCTCGAAGGTGAACATCAGCTGCTTGATGCGCTGGGTCGGCTCCGGCATCACAGTTTCCAGATCGTCGAAGATCTCGGTCAGCGTCTCGCGGTCGATGCGGTTGAAGATGTCGGCCATCCGCTCCAGCGAATCGTTGCCGTGGGTGCGGGCGTAATTCGCCATGAACTCATTGTGCAGGATCGATTCGATGTCCAGCAGCACCTCGCGCTGCACCGATTCGATCTGGATCATGCGCTCGATCACCTCGGTTCGCGCGGCCGGCGGCAGCAGGACCAGCACCTTGGCGGCGTGGTCGGCGCGCATCTTGGACAGGATGACCGCCGCCGTCTGGGGATATTCGCCGGCCAGATAGCTGGCGAGCACCCCCTCGTTCACGTTGGACATCTTCTCCCACATGGTGCGGCCGGCCGGGCCGCGGATCTCGCCCATGATCTCCGTCACCCGGTCGGCCGGCAGGAAGCGGTTCAGCATCCGCTCCGTGCTGTCGTAGGAGCCGACGACCGAGCCGGCATTGGCGAAGCGTTCGGTGAAGATGCGCATCAGCGTCTCCACCAGATTGGAGGTGACGTTGCCGAGCGTCGCCATCGAGCGGCTGACGAGGCGGATCTCGTCCTCGTCCAGCCGCTCCATCAGCCGCGAGCCGCGCTCCTCGCCCAACGCCAGGAAGATGACCGCACTTTTCTCGATGCCGGTCAGGCTCTTGTAGTTCTCACGGATCTTGATCGGCGTTCCCATGGCGGCACCTCAGAATGAGCAATCGGCGGAGGGGGCGGAAGATGGGGCGGTATCGGAGGCGTCGGCCGGCGGCAGGGCCAGCGCGCGGTCATGGCGGAAGGCCACCGCCATCACCGCCCCGGCCACCAGCAGCAGCGGATGCGGGATCAGCGGGTTGGGATCGAGGACGGCGAGCAGCCCGGCGACGGAACCGTCCTCCGGCACCGCCACCCCGCGGCGGCGGGCCAGCGCCAGCAGGCTGTCGGCCAGACTTGCAGAGGGACTGGCGCTGGGATTGGCAGCGACGTCGTTGGGCGTGTCGTCCATCGCCTCACACCCCATAGGAGCGGATCAGGCTGCCGGCGATCAGGAACCAGCCGTCGGTCAGCACGAAGAAGATGATCTTGAAGGGCAGCGCGATCATCACCGGCGGCAGCATCATCATGCCCATCGCCATCAGGATCGCCGCCACCACCATGTCGATCACCAGGAAGGGCAGGAACAGCAGGAAGCCGATCTCGAAGGCGCGGCGCAGCTCCGACAGCAGGAAGGCCGGCATCAAGAGCCGCAGATCGACGCTTTCCGCCGTCACCGGCCGCTCGTCCCGTGCCGGTTCCGTACTCTCGCCCGCCGGCTTCGGCTTTGCGGTGAAGGCGGCGAAGGCGGCCAGATCGCGGTCCCGGACATGCGAAGCCATGAAGCCGCGGAACGGCTCGATCATCCGCTCCAGCCCCTGCTCCTGGGTCACCTGTTCGTTCAGCAGCGGACGCAGCCCGTCCTGCCAGGCGCTGTCGATCACCGGCCCCATGATGTGGAAGGTCAGGAACATGGCAAGGCTGACCAGCACCATGTTCGGCGGCGACTGCTGCAACCCGAGGGCGGAGCGCAGCAGCGACAGCACGACGATGATCCGGGTGAAGCAGGTGACCATGATCAGCAGGCCGGGCGCCACGCTCAGCACCGTCAGCAGCACGATGCCCTGGACGATCCGCCCCGACAGGCTCCCCCCGTCCGCCAGCGATCCGAGCGCACCGAGATTGAGGTCGAGCGGCGCCGCCGCCGCCGGGCCGGCGGCGAGGATGAGAGCCAGGAGGAGGATACGAGCGCGCATAAGGAGGGCTTTCGGGGAGAGTGACGATAGTCGCCCTCTCCCGTCCCGGGAGAGGGAGGGGACCCACGCAGTGGGGAGGGTGAGGGGGTGGCCAAGACTCCCGAACCGCATGGTTCCTCGGATCACCCCTCACCCTTCCCACCGCTGCGCGGCGGGCCCCTTCCCTCTCCCGGGACGGGAGAGGGAAGTTTGGGATTTCTTCCCCTCAGTCGATCTCCAGCTCCGTCCGCACGATCTCGGTCAGCGTCACGCCGAGCCGCTGGTCCTCGACGATCACCACCTCGCCGCGCGCGACCAGACGGTGGTTGACCAGCACCTCGACCGGTTCGTCCACCTTGCGCTCAAGCTCCAGCACCGCGCCGCGGCCGAGCTTCAGCAGTTGCGCCACCAGCATGCTGGTGCGGCCCAGCACGACCTGCACGTCCACCGGCACGTTGTAGATGGCGTTCATCGGCCCGTCATAAGCCTTGTCGCCGGCCTTTTCGGGGGCCTTCTCCGCCTGCTTGGGATCGTCGTCGAGGATGTCGAGGTTCAAGGGAGGCATGAGGAGTCTCGCTTCACATCGGTTGGGGCATGTCGGAGGACAGGGCCGGCGCCAGGGCGGCGACGGCGCGGTCGGTGAGGGCGGCGACGGCGGCCTCGAAAACGGCGGGATCGCGGCTGACTGAGCCGGCGCCCCAGTTGGCCTCCAGGGCGCCGACGGCCAGCGCCGGGTCGCCCTGGATGTCGAGGCGTCCCTGGAAGACGCCCTGCCCGGCCAGCCGCTCTTCCAGCGGGCGGCAGAGCGACGGGTGCAGGCGCAGGGTCAGAACCGGGGCCTGCCCGGCGGCGCGCAGGGCATCGACGGCCAGACGCTCCACCTCGGCGCGGGCGACCTCATCGAGCAGGCGCGGAGCCATGCGGCGGACCAGCGCCAGCAGAACGAAGGCGCCCTGGGCCTCCAGCCGCTCCATCACCGCGGCGTGGTCGGCGTCGAGCGCGGCCATCCGCTGTGCCAGCTGGTCGAGGGTGGCCGACAGTTCCGCCTCGATCCGGCGGGCGGCGGCCAGTTCGCCGTCGCGCCGGCCCTGGGCGAGGCCCTCGGCCAGCGCGGTCCGGCGGGTTTCGGCCAGCGCCGCGCGATGGTCGCGCTCGGACAGGCTCGGCAGGTCGAGTGGATCGACAGCCTCCGCCTCGTCCGGTTCCGCCACCGCGGCGGGCGCGCCGAAGCTGTGGTCGAAGCGGTAGCGCGGATAGGCGGCCATCACGCCACCTCCTCATAGAGCCAGGAGCGCAGGATATCGATGGCCTCGTCCGGGTACTGGTCGACCAGCTCGCCCAGCCGGCGGATGGAGGAGGCGCGGACGCGGCCCTCCACGGTGCGCAGCTCGATCAGCTGGTCCATCGTCTCCTCGATGCCCAGCTGCGGCGCCATCGGCGCGGCAGCCAGCGCAGCATCGGCCTCCCCGCCGTCGCCCAGCGCGGCACCGGCCGCAGCGGTGACAGCGGGGCCGGTCAGTTGCGGCATGGCGCCGCCGGCCGGAGCCGCCAGCGCCGGGGCGGCGGCCTCCGCCACCACCGGTTCCGGCGCCGGGAAGACGCGGCGGATCAGCGGACGCAGCCCGACCAGGATCACCAGGGCGGAGAGCACCAACAGGATCACCCACTGGATCAGCGTCATGACGTTGCGGGTCAGCGTCTCGGCGATCTCGTCGCCCAGCGGACGCGGCGCGAGGTCGGGGGCCAGATCGACGAATTCCAGATTGTCCACCGTCACCCGGTCGCCGCGCGCCTCGCTGAAGCCCATGGCCGAGCGGACCAGCTCGCCCAGGCGCTGAAGCTCCTCCGCCGTGCGCGGTTCGTACTGGCGGGTGCCGTCGGCAGCGGTCTTCCAGGTGCCGTTGACCAGCACGGCGACGCTGAGGCGGCGGACGTCGCCCGGCTCGATCACCGTCTCGCGGCTGACGTTGGAGATCTCGTAATTGACCGTCTCCTCCTGCCGCTTGGTGTCGTTGGAGGATTGCGGCCCCTGCGACTGGGCGCGCACGTCGCGCTGCGGCAGGTTCTGTTCGGCGGTGACCGGCGGCTCGCCGTTGCTGTCCTGGCTGCGCTCCTGCTCCTGCACGGACTGGGTGGAGCGGATCACCTGGCTGTTGGGGTCGAAGGTCTGGCTGCGCACCACCTCGCGCTTGGTCTCCACCTCGGCGGCGACCTGGACGCGGACGTTGCCGGCACCGAGCCGGGCGGTCAGCATCTGCTCGACCGCGCGGGCGACGCGGGTTTCCGCCGCGACCCGCAGCCCGTCGGTGCGCGCCGACGCCAGCCCCGGCCCGTCATCCTCGGTCAGCAGAAGCTCGCCGGAGGAATCCATCACCGTCACGGCGCTCGGCTTCAGATTGGGCACGGCGGCGGAGACGAGATGGCGGATCGACAAGGCCTGTTTGCGGTCCATCGACCCCCGGCCGCGCATGCGCACCACCACCGACGCGGTCGGCTTGGGCGCGCTGCGCGAGAACTCCTCACGCTCCGGCAGGACGATGTGGACACGCGCCGCCTCGACGCCGGACAGCGTCTCGATGGTGCGGCCGAGTTCGCCCTCCATGGCGCGCAGGCGGTTGATGCGCTGCATGAAGCTGGTGATGCCGAGCGGCTTGTCGGTGTCGAACAGCTCGTAGCCGACACCGCCATGCGCGGGCAGGCCCTTCTCCGCCAGCGCCATGCGGACGCGGGAGACGTCGGCCTGCGGCACGCTGATCGTCGTGCCGTCGAAGCCGGCATTCACCGGCACGCCCATGTCCTGGACCGCCTTGGCGATGCGGCCGGCCTCCGCCGGTTCCAGCCCGCTGTAAAGCGCGGTCATGTGCGGCTGCGACAGCAGAACCGCCATGCCGGCGACGGCCAGGACGATGCCGAGGCCGGTCCCCGCCAGCACGAGCAGCCGACCGCGCCCCAACGACCGCAACGTGTCGATCAGACTGTCCACGGTTCCCCGCACCTTTAAAGTTTCTGAAAATCGGCGGGCCTAGTCTTCGCCCTGCGCACCCCGTCACGCTAACGACGCGACTTTTAAGCGGAGTAAAAAACGGGGATGTCGCCAAAGACAAAGCCGCTAAAACTTTAAAGAATGCTCGGTTGATTAAAATTTTCGGCAATGTCCGGCGGGATGGAGCGATGATTACACAGTTCGGCATGGCGAAGACAGGGACGGGAGCGGCACGGGACGAGGTGCTCGACCGGCTGCGCGGATCGGGACGGATCCTGGTGGTGGCCTTGCCGGTCGCCCGGCTGCTCGCCGGCATTGCGGCGCTCGGCGCGGTGGCGGCGGCCGGGCTCGGCGGCTACTGGCTGGCTGCCGGTCCGCAGGCGGTCGAGCGGCTGTGGACCCGCTCGGCGGAGACGGCGCCGGCCGATGCCGTGGTCGACATGCCGGAACTGGTCGTCAATCTGCGCCGCGACACGCCGTCCCGCTTCCTGAAGATCGGCCTGTCCCTGGCTGTCGCCCACCGCGACCGGCAGGCACTGGAACAGGCGATGCCGCAGCTGACCGACAGCCTGCAGGAGTTTCTGCGCAACCTGGACCAGGACGACCTCGAGGGGTCGGCCGGGCTTCACCGCCTGCGCAGCGAGATCAAGCGCCGCTTCAACCTGATCCTGTCCGACCCCGCCGGCCGGCGCGACGTCGTCACCGACGTTCTGCTGCGCAGCCTGCTCACGCAATAGCGACCTCCAGAGGCACCGGATGACGACCGACACCCCCGCTCCGCCTTCCACGACCATGCCAGCCCCCCAATCCCTTCCGGCCGAGGATGCGGACTGGTCGGACGCCGCGTGGGAGCTGGCTGCGGCACAGCAGACCGCCGCCCCCGCCCCGCCCCCGGCCGAAGAAGCCGCAGCGATGGCGGAGGCGATGCGGGAGGCGCTGGCCGGCGAGACCAAAACGCTGAGCCAGGAGGAGATCGACCGGCTGCTGAATTTCGGCGCCCCGGAAGGCGGCGGGCCGGAGATGAGCGCCATCCAGCGGCTGGTCAGCTCGACCACGGTCAACAAGGACCGGCTGCCTATGCTGGACGTGGTGTTCGACCGCATGGTGCGGATGCTGAACACCTCGCTGCGCCAGTTCGCCTCGACCAACGTCGAGGCGTCGCTGTCGAAGATCGAATGGCTGCGCTACACCGACTTCCAGGACGCCATCGAGCTGCCCGCCCTGATCGGCGTCGCCCGCGCCGAGCCGTGGGACAACCAGATGCTGGTGACCATCGACAGCGCGCTGATCTACTGCATGATGGACGTGCTGCTGGGCGGGCGGCGGTCCAGGCCGGGACGGATCGACGGGCGCGCCTACACCTCCATCGAACGCAAGATGACCGAGCGGATGATGAAGGTGGTGCTCCAGGATCTGGGGCAGTCCTTCGACCCGCTGGCCCAGGTCGATTTCGTCTTCGACCGGCTGGAGGTGAACCCGCAGTTCGCCACCATCACGCGGGCCACCAACGCCATCATCCGCGTGCGCATCGCCGTGGAGGTGGAGCGCCGCACCGGCCACATCGACATCGTCATCCCCTACGCCACGCTGGAGCCGGTCCGCGGCAAGCTGGTCCAGATGTTCATGGGCGAGAAGTTCGGCCATGACTCGGTGTGGGAAAGCCACCTGAAGAACGAGCTGATGCGCTCCAAGCTGGAGCTGGTCGCCGTGCTGGCGGAGACCAAGGTCCCGCTGGGCGAGGTGCTGGCCTGGCAGAAGGGCCAGTCGCTGAAACTGCGCATCAGCCCGGATCAGACCGTCCTGGTCTTCAGCAAGACCATCCCGCTGTTCGCCGGCCACATGGGACAGCGCAACGACAACATCGCGGTGAAGATCGACACCGATCTCGACACCAAGCAGGAGCTGATCGATGGTCTCCTTTCTCATTGACGCGGCCCTGGCGGTGATGCTGGTCACGGCGACCGCCTATCTGGTCATCGTCAACAAGCGGCTGAAGCTGCTGCGCACCGGCCAGTCCGAGATCAACGCCCTGGTGTCGACCTTCTCCAAGTCGATCGACGACACCGACGCCTCGATGAAGCGCATGGTGGCGTCGGCGACGGAGATCGCCGCCCGGCTGTCCGACGATCTCGACCGCGCCCGGGGCATGAAGGAGGACATGGGGCTGATCCTGGGCTCCTGCGAGCGCACCACCGCCCGCATGGAGGAGTCGGTCCAGCATGCCCGTGCCCTGCTGCGCCGCCTGGATGAGGGCGCGATGGCAAGCTCTGCGCGCGCCACCCGCAACCGGACGCGACCGGACGAGGGTGACGAGGCCGGGACCGCCGCAAAGCCGCAGGAAGCGGAACCGGCGCCATCCTCTCCCCTTCTGTCGGCGCTGAAAGCCGCAGAGGTGGACAAGGGCGAGTTCCAGGCGCTGGAAACGGCTCTGCGCGCGGTGGCCGGCCAGCCTGTTGAAGCTGCCTCTCCCGCACCGTCCGGCCCGGCGAAGGCGGCGGCCAGCACCTTCTATGCGCGGCTGCGCACCGTCGGGTCGGAGGCGTCGGCATGATCCCGCGCATCCTGCCCATCACGCTGGTCGCCGTGCTGATGGTGCTGCCGCTGAAGCTCGGCGCCCTGGTCGACGGCTTCCCGGTCATCGCCCAGCAGTTCGACCGCGAATTCGGCGCCCATGAACGGCCCTGGGCCACCGACCTGAAGGCGAACGACGGCAAGGCGACGGCGGAGGCGGCACCCGCCCCGGTGCCGCTGCTGGTGTCCACGCCGGTCGCCGAGGTCCCGCCGCCGGTGGCGCTGGCGCCGCCGAACTGCACCGATCCGCTGCTGCGCGCCGCCATCGACGAGCAGAAGGCCGACACGTCCGGCCGGCAGAACCGCCTGCGCGAGGCCGAAGCGGTGCTCGCCGCAACCGAGGCGCGGGTCGGCACGCAGATCCAGCGGCTGAACGGGGTGAAGCGCGAGGTCGAGGCGCTGATGACCCAGCGCTCCACCCTGGCGCAGGAAGACCTGAAGCGGATGGTGGCGATCTACGAGGCGATGAAGCCGCGCGACGCCGCCCGCATCCTGACCGACATGGAAACGGATATGGTCGTCGATGTGCTGGACCGCATTTCCGAACGGCGTGCCGCGCCGATCCTGGCCGAGATGGCCGACGCCAAGGCGCGCGAGGTGACGCGGCTGATCCTGCAACGCCGCGCCCTGCCCGGCGACCGCAAGGCCGCTCCGGCGGTCGTCGGAGCCGCAGTCCCCGTCACCGCCGTGCCGCGCCCCACCCTGACCAATTGAGCGTCATGACCAGCATGCCCGATGCCGTCGCGACCCCGTCGCGCCCGGCCCCGACTTCTGCCCAGCGCGGCGGTTCGGCCGGCGACGATGCGCGCGACGAGGATTTCGCCAGTCTGGTGGACGAGACCGCCGACGAGGACCCCGACGATGCGGCCCGCCTCGACCGCTTGCGCAAGCGCAAGGACCCGCGGCCGGACGATCCCGTCGCCGCGCAGGGCGCGATCATCCAGGCGGTGGTGCAGGCGGTCGTCCAAGCTGGCGGCACCGACGCGCCGCTGATGCCGTGGATGGTGGCCATCGTTCCGCCGTCCGACGCGACTCCCACCGTCTCACCGGCTCTGGCAGCGGCGGTCCCTGAAGCAGGGCCGGACTCCGCTATGCCCAAAGCCGGACAACCAACCGGTATCGGCAAACCCCCTGCCGAACAGGCCGCGGCGACCGCATCGACGACCGCACCGGCAGCCATTTCGCAGCCGACGCCGGAACCGTCCGCACCGGCTGGACCGGCTGCGAAGAGCGGACCGGAACAGACGGCGCCGGCCGATGCGGCGGCACAGGGCAGCGCCGGACGGACGGTGGAGGCTCCGGCGCCGCTCCAGGCCGTACAGGCCACCCTAGCGGCCACGACATCCGCGACACCGGGCACGACCGCAGAGGCAACGCCCTCCCCGGACGGGCGGGAGAGCCGGCGCAACGAAAGCACCGATCCCCGCACCGCCGTCCGTGGCATGCACGGCGGTCGTCAGGGTGCCGCTGCCGACAAGGCCGACCAGCCGGCCACAGCCTCCGCTTCCCCCCAACACGGCCAGCCGGCACCCGATGCCGCCCCCGCCCCGGCTGGCCGGGACACCGCCCCGCCCTTCACCACCTCTCCAACCACCGGCGGCGATTCGGCAGCCACCGGGTTCGAGGCGGTGCCGCCCCTGCCGGCCCAGGCGGCGACGCACTATGCCGCCGCCGCCGCGTCCGGCCGGGCCGCCACCGCGCACAGCCCGGCGATGGCGCAGTTGGCGGCGCCGCTGGTCCGCGTGGCGGAGTCCGGCGGCGGCGAGTTCCACATCGACCTCGCCCCGGCGGAGTTGGGCCGCATCCGCGTCGTCGCCGACGTCAGCGACGGCAAGGTCTCGCTGACCGTCCAGGCCGAACAGGCCGACACGCTGGCCCTGTTGCGGCGCGACCTGACGCAGCTGGAACGCGCGCTCGGCGATGCCGGCCTGTCGCTCGACAGTTCCAGCCTTCAGTTCTCGTTGCAGGGCGACGGCCAGTCGCGCGGCTTCGCCGCTCCCGACCGCGGCGGCAGCTCCGGCGGCTGGCGCGTGCAGGCCGAGGCTGTTCCCGAACCCGTTGCCGACCGACCGATGCGCCCGATCGACGGGCTGGTCGACGTCACCGTCTGAACAGGAAAGACTGTCCCGCCATGACCACCACGCCAAGCACCGGCCCGACGACGGCCACCACCAAGACGGCCGCCACGGAAGAGCCCAAGAAGGCCACCGTCGATTACGAATCCTTCCTGAAGCTGCTGACCGCGCAGCTGCGCAACCAGGATCCGCTGGCGCCGATGGACGCCACCCAGTTCATGACCCAGCTGGCGCAGCTGTCCACGGTGGAACAGTCGATGCGCTCCAACGACACGCTGGGCAAGGTGCTGGACACGCTGAAGAGCAGCGGCATGCGCATGGACATGGCCCTGCTCGGCCGCAAGGTGGAGGTGGCGTCCGACCAGCTGTCGCTGACCGGCGGCAAGGCGGAGGCCGCCTACACCGTCGACGGCACGCCGGCTTCCGTGAAGCTGGAGGTGCTGAACAGCGCCGGCAGCGTCGTCTACAGCACGCCCGGCTCGCCGAAGGCCGGCCGGCAGGTCTTCGACTGGACCGGCAGGACCGCCAGCGGCGGCACCGCGCCCGACGGGGTCTATACGCTGCGGGTGACGGCGAAGGACAAGGACGGCAAGGCGCTGAACAGCGCCACCGTCGTCAGCGACACGGTGGCCGAGGTGCGCAGCGTCGACGGCGCCAGCAAATTCGTGCTGAAGAACGGCGCCACGGTGGATTCGAGCGCGGTGCTGTCGGCGTCGTGACGGCATGCGTCCTCTCCCCGACGGGAGAGGACGCACTCACAGCCGCGTGTTGTCCTGGCGCAGCAGGCGGTCGATCAGCACGGCGCGGATCGGCTGGGCGGTCTCGCGACCGGTGAGGGAACCGTTGGCGCCGGCCAGCAGCGCGGTGGCGACGCCCTGCGGGTCGACCGCCGGGCCGTTGAAGCGGCCATGGCCGGCGAGGTCGAACAGGGCCTCCAGCATCGCGCTGCGGGCGTGCGGCAGCCGGCGGCGGACCAGCAGGGCGTCGTCGGCGCTGCCGGCTTCCAGCGTCACCTGGGTCAGGATGAAGGCGACGGTCCGCCCGCGGTCCAGCATCGGCACGACCAGCTGGCCGGCCTCCACGTAATAGGGGCCGCCGACGACGGTTTCGGCGGGAGCGGCGGGGGTGGGGCCGGCGCCCTGCGGGGCCTCGAACCGGCCGAAGCCGTAGCCGCCGGCGAAGGCGAGCGCCGCGGCCACGACGAACAGCAGGACGGCTTTCATGGCGCGGGCTCCCGAACAGGCCGGATCATCAGAAGGGCCAAAGGCATCAGAAAGGCAGAATCACGTCCAGCACCTGCTGGCCGTAGCGCGGCTGCTGCACGTCGGTGATCTGGCCGCGGCCGCCATAGGTGATGCGCGCCTCGGCGATCTTGTCGTATTCGATGGTGTTGGCGTTGCTGATGTCCTCGGGACGGATCACGCCGGCGATGCGCATCTCGCGCAGTTCGTAGTTCACCCGCACCTCCTGCCGGCCGGCGATGACGAAGTTGCCGTTGGGCAGCACCTGGGTCACCACGGCGGCGACGCGCATGGCGATGCGCTCGTTGCGCTGGATGGTGCCGTTGCCGCTCGACGTGCTGGAGCTGTCGAGATCGACCAGACTGGACGGATCGACCGCGTCGGGCAGGATGGCGGGAAGGCGGCTCTCCAGCCCGAAGAAGTTGGGCAGCCCGGCCTTCTCGTTGTTGGTGCGCCCGCGCTGGGTGCTGTTGCGCAGTTGCGCCTGGTCGGAGATGTCGATGACGACGGTCAGCAGGTCGCCCACCGCCTTGGCGCGCGGATCGCGGAAGAAGTCGCGCGACCCGGTGCGCCACAGCGAGCTTGGGATCTGCTCGGCCATCGACGGCTGCGGCATCGGCAGGGAGATGACGCGGGCTTCCGGCTGCATCGCCGGGTTGGAGATCTCCGACAGGGAAGGAGCGCTGCCGATGTCGGCCAGCCGCGCGCAGCCGCCGGCGCCAAGCGACAGCAGCAGGATGGGGACGAGCGCGGTGCGCATCTGGGAAGCTCCCTTCATCGGATATCTCAGGGCCTTGCTGCTTGCGGAACCCGCGGGCCGCTGACCGAGACGGTCTCGGCCCCGGTGACGGTGCCGGTGACGACGGTGCTGCTGGCGATGTTCATGACACGGACGCTGTCGCCGACGCCGCCCTCCTGCAACGCCCGCCCACGGGCGGCCAGCAGCAGCGCGCCGTCCTCGTAGACCAGAGTCACCGGCCGGTTGCGCTGGACGACGATGGGGGCGCCGACCGAACCGACCTGGACCAGCCGCCCGGCGGAGAGCTGCCGGCGCGGCGACTGGCCGACCAGCGCGTCGGCGGTGGCAATGAAGCCGGCTCCGGCGCGGTCCAGCGACAGGCGGACGGTGGTCAGGTCCGACGCCTCGATCACCTCGCCCGGCCGGATGCGGCGGACCGGCACCGGCATCGTCACCTCCACGTCGGCCCGGCCGCTCAGCTCGACCGGGTGGCCATTGCTGAGGATGCGGGCCTGGAAGATGCCGGTGCGGGGGTCCAGCCCGATGTCGCGCACGGCATCCACCGGCCCGTCGAAGGGACGGCCCAGCGTCAGCGCCACCTGGGCGTCCGGCGGAATCGCGGGGCCGAGGGAAGCCAGAAGCTCCTCCGCCAGCCGCGTCTCGACAGGACCGGCGGCAGCCGGAAGGGGAAGCGCCAGCATGGTCCCGAGCAGGAGAACGGAGAGCCGCCGGCGGAGGGGGTGCTGCACGATGATCACCGCATGTTGGTCATGGTGGAGGCCATCTGGTCGCCGGCCTCGATCACCTTGGCGTTCATCTCGTAGGCGCGCTGGGCGGAGATCAGCTCGGTGATCTCCTGCACGACGTTGACGTTGGAGGATTCCAGGTATTTCTGGCGGATGGTGCCGAAACCGGCCTGCCCCGCCAGCCCCTCCTGCGGTTCGCCCGATGCCGGGGTGGCGCGGAACAGATTGTCGCCCAGCGCCTCCAGCCCGCTGTCGTTGACGAACACCGTCATCGCCAGCTGGCCCTGGTTGACCGGCTGGGCCTTGCCGTCGACATAGGCCAGCACCTCGCCGGAGCGGTTGATCACCACCTCACGCGTGCCCTGCGGCACGGTGATGCCGGGGGCGACGGTGAAGCCGTCGGCGGTGACGATGGTGCCCTCCGGCGACAGCTTGAAGCTGCCGGCGCGGGTGTAGACGGTCTCGCCGCCGGGCTGGGTCACGTTGAAATAGCCGCGCCCTTCGATGGCCAGATCCAGCTCGTTGCCGGTGGAGGTCAGGTTGCCGGTGGTGTTGATGCGGTTGACCGAGGTCGGCCGCACGCCCAGCCCCACCTCGACGCCGGTCGGCACGATGGTGCCGCTGTCGGTCGACTGGCTGCCCTGGCGCTTTTCCGCCTGGTACATCAGGTCCTGGAATTCGGCGCGCGAGCGCTTGAAGGCGGTGGTGTTGATGTTGGCGATGTTGTTCGAGATGACCTCGACGTTCATCTGCTGGGCCATCATCCCGGTGGACGCGATGCTGAGCACGCGCATGGACGGACTCTCCCTGTGGGGACTTTAAGAGGATTTGCCGAGGCGGTTGATGGCGGAGCGCAGCAGGTCCTGCCCGTCGTCCACCATCTTGGTCACCGCCTGATAGTCGCGGGTCAGATCCATCATGCGGCCGATCTCGACGATGCCCTGCACGTTGGACCGCTCGACCTTGCCCTCCACCAGCCGGGTGTCGGGGGCGGGGCGCGCCTCCATGCCGTCGGCCGGTTCGAACAGCAGGTCGCCGGTCTGTTTCAGCGCCTGCGGATTGTCGAAGCGCGAGACGGCGATGCGGGAGACCACGGCGCCGTCGGCCGACAGCAGCCCGTCGGAGCCGATGGTGATCCTGGACGCATCGGACGGGATGACGATGGGCCGGCGGCCGTCGTCCAGCACGGCGTATCCGTTGGGGCCGACCAGCGTGCCGTCGGCATCGCGGCGCAGCCGGCCGTCGCGGGTGTAGCGCACGCCGTCCGGCGTCTGCACCGACAGGAAGCCGTCGCCGTCCAGCGCCACGTCATAGGGGTTGCCGGTCTCGGTGAAGGCGCCGGCCCGCAGGTCGGTGTAGGTGGAGCGGTCGATGGTGAAGGCGATGCGGTCGGTCGGCTTGCGCCCGCCGGCCTCCATCGCCGCTTCGAACAGGGTGCGTTCGCCACGGAAACCGACGGTATTCATGTTAGCGACGTTGTTGGCGACGACGTCCAGCTGCCGCCGCAGCGCCATCTGGCGCGACAGTCCGATGTAAAGCTGGTTCTCCATCGCCGAACACTCCGGTTTTGAACTCCGCCTTAATCTGGACGAGGCAGTTTAAAGCCGGGTTTCAACCTGAGCCGGTTCGGCCGATGCCTTGCCGGACTTGGTACAGGTTTGGCGATCATTTCGATAAAATGCGAGACGACTGTGATGAAACGGCGCCCGGATACCGCACTGACGCTTGGTTCGACGCTGGTTCTCGCCCTGCTGGCGGCGCCGGGACCGGCACAGGCCGCCGTCCGGGCGCAGCTGGGCGACCATGGCGACTATTCGCGGCTGGTGCTGTCGGTGCCGAAGGGCATGGAGCCGGTCGCGGTCGTCGACGGCTGCGTCCTGCGCATCAGTGTGCCCGATCCGCTGCGCTGGCCGCTGGCGAGTTTGCGCGACAGCTTCTCCCGCCGGCTGTCGGACTTCGTCACAGCTGATGGCGGGCGCAGCCTGACCGCGACGGTGCCCTGCGGGGCGCGGGTGGCGAGCTTCATGGAGCGGCGGAACCTGATCGTCGATGTCGGCGGGCCGCCGGTTCCGGGGGTGAAGCCGGGAGCCCCGGGGGACGCAGTGGAGGGGACGCCGGATGCGGTGGCCGCGGTTGCGGCGCCGGAGGTTGGCGCTGTCAGTATCGCCGGAGTCGTCGAAGCGCTGAACCCTATCGGCACCGCCAACGCTGCACCTGCCAACCTCGCACCCCCGGCAGAGTCCCCTCTCCCCCCCGGGGAGAGGGTTAGGGTGAGGGGGGAGCGTGGTGAGGAGTCTCGGGATAGCAACGCCGTGCGGGGGGGGGGGGGGGGGNTCTCTTCCCGTCGTCGCCAGCCTGGAAGGCGAAGTCCGCGACAGCATCCAGCAGACCCTGCGCCAGTTGGAGCGCATGCCGGAACGCCCGGCGAAACCTGTCCCGCAAGCCGCCGAGCCGCCCAAGCCGCCCGCTCCGCCGCCCATCGGG
>NZ_JBCEBL010000028.1:0-109275 GCF_049472615.1 Azospirillum sp. 11R-A
CGGCAACGGGTGACAAGCCGGGCAACGGCAGCGTAGGATCAACCATGGCGGGTGGGCGCTCCGGATATGGCGAGGATTGGCTTCAGCACCCAAATCCTATGCCTGATCAACGGTTTGCGCTACACCCGCCAACCCTGGGGCATAATCCCGGCCAGCACCCTGATGATGCGGGGCAAGGGAGGTTTCCGGCCTCGTGACCAAGCCCTGCAGCCGCGAGGCGCCACAGCCCCATCGATCCAGCGGCCGGCTCGGTTTCAATCCCGGATATTTCGATGAAGCTGGAAATATATTTTGACCCAGCTCTAAAGGTACGATATTTCTGGTTTTGTCGAATTATGGTCTTGCGAGTGCGCCTGTCCGCGCAATCCCCATTCAATTGCCTGGAGGTCCGGAGATGACGTCCCCTCCCATCATCGTGATCGGCGCCGGCCCGGTGGGCTTAGCCGCCGCCGCCCACCTTCTCGACCGCGGCCTTGAGCCGCTGGTGCTGGAAGCAGCCTCCGACATCGCCGCCCATATGCGCGAGTGGTCGCACGTGCGGCTGTTCTCCCCGTGGCGTTACAACATCGACAAGGCCGCCCGGGCATTGCTGGAGGCCAGCGGCTGGCGGGAACCGCCACTGGATGAACTGCCGACCGGCGGCGAATTGGTCGACCGCTATCTGCGTCCGCTGGCGGCGCTGCCGGCGATCTCCACGCGCCTGCGCCTGAAGCATCGTGTGACAGCGGTCAGCCGGCTGGGCTTCGACAAGGTCAAGACCACTGGTCGGGAGGCCGCACCGTTCGTCCTGCGGGTCACGACCCCGGACGGCGAGATCGAGCTTCAGGCAAGTGCCGTTCTCGATGCCTCCGGCACCTGGAGCACGCCGAATCCCTTGGGGGCGAACGGCCTGCCGGCGCTCGGCGAGGTCGCCCATGCCGACCGCATCGCCTACGGCATTCCCGACGTGTCGGAAGCCGAGCGCCCGCGCTATGCCGGCAAGCGGGTGCTCGTCGTCGGCTCCGGTCATTCGGCCGCCAACGCGCTGCTCGATCTCGCCACACTGGCCCGGCAGGCACCAGGCACCAGCATCGTTTGGGCCGTGCGTGGTACCGATCTGCGCCGGGCGTTCGGCGGCGGCGACGCCGACGCGCTGCAGGCACGCGGCGCATTGGGTACGGCCCTGCGCCATCTGCAGGAAAGTGGTGCTATCGAGCTCATCCTTGGCTTCCGCGTCGCTTCGGTCGCGGCCGACGGCGGTCGCCTGACCGTCCTCGATCAGTCGGGTCGCCGCATCAAGGGGGTGGATGAGATCATCGGCGCCACCGGTCAGCGACCGGATCTCACTCCGTTGCGCGAACTGCGCCTGCGCCTTGATCCCTGGCTGGAATGCGCCGAAGCCCTTGGGCCGCTGATCGACCCCAATCTGCACAGCTGCGGCACGGTCAGGCCGCATGGGGTGCGGGAACTGACCCACCCAGAGGCGGGCTTTTTCACTGTTGGCGTCAAGAGCTATGGCCGGGCTCCGACCTTCCTGATGGCAACCGGCTACGAGCAGGTCCGCTCTATCGCCGCATTTCTCGCCGGCGACACGGAGGCAGCCTTCGACGTCCAACTCGATCTGCCGGAAACCGGGGTCTGCAGCACCGACCTGCAAGCACCGGCCGGCAACGCCGGAGGCGGCGGCGGCTGTGGTGGACTGGCTCCAACGCCGAGCGATGCCTGCTGCAGTGCCGACGCGGTGGCCAAGGACGCCGGCCAGGCTGGGTGTGGCTGTGGGGACGCGACCACCGCCGACCCGGTTCCAGCCATCGTGCGTGCCTCCGATCGCTGCTGCGGATCGCCGGCGTCGTGAGCCGCCAGGCTCTGCGGGAAGGAGCGCCGGAACCGGCGCTCCCTTCCTCCAAAGCGTTCATCTCCGGCCTTGGAGTGGGGCAGATCGTCTCGTGGGGGTCGCTGATCTACAGCTTCCCGCTGCTGGCCGAACCCATGGCAACCGACCTCGGCTGGAGCCGGACACAAGTCTACCTTCTGGCGTCGCTGGCGCTCGGATGCGCGGGCCTGACCGCCGTGCCGGTCGGTGCCGCCATTGACCGGGGCCATGGTCGGGTCGTGATGGCGGCCGGCTCGCTTCTGGCCGCCGTCCTGCTCTGGCTGTGGTCGACAACGCCCGGTGACTGGTCGCTGATTCCCGTCTTCGCCGCCCTCGGGCTGGTCCAGTCGATGACGCTGTATGAACCGGCCTTCGCGGTCGTCGCGCGACGCTACGGCGCCGATGCCCGGCGCGGAATCACCGCGCTCACCTTGTGGGGCGGCTTCGCCAGCACCGTGTTCATTCCGCTGACCCAACTGCTGCTCGACCGCTTCGGCTGGCGCGGTACGCTGGAAGTGCTGGCCCTGATGAACCTCGCCTTGTGCGTTCCCCTGCATCTGTCGGTCATCGACCGTCGGCGCAGCCAAGCGTCCGGAGCATCGCCGTCAATGGATGACCGCACCGTCGTCCGCTGGGCGGTGCGCCAGACGGCGTTCTGGGGCCTCGGTGTCGCCTTCACCGTCTATTACGCCATCTTCTCCGGCATGAGCTTCCACCTCTACCCGCTGCTGATCGAGCGTGGCCTGCCAACGGCCGCCGTCGTGTCGGCGATGGCCCTGATCGGCCCGGCGCAGGTCGCCGGCCGCATCGCCATTGCCGCCGTCGCCCGAACCGCCTCCATTCGCGAGATCGGTACCGCCACCGCCGCAGCGTTGCCTGTGGCCTTCACCCTGCTGCTCCTGGCCGGGCACAGCACGCCGCTGCTGATCGGCTTCGCCCTGCTCTACGGAGCTGCCAACGGGGTGATGACCATCATTCGGGGAGCGGCGGTGCCGGAAATGCTCACCCGATCCGCCTATGGGGCGATCAACGGGATCCTGACCGTGCCGACGGCGCTGGTGCGGGCCTTCGCGCCTGCATTGGCGGCCATGCTGTGGCAGTGGGACGGATCCTACAGTCCCGTGATCGTTGCCGTGATTGCGGCATCCCTCGTGGTGCTGGTCAGCTTCACCGTGGCCGCACGGTCTCAGGTGTCTGACGCTCAGCAGCAAATCTGAGCATCGAGGGCTGCCTCCTGTTCCGGTACAGCCGGCCGTGTGCAGCACTGCTCGGTGAGGAAACGGACCAACCCGTCCATCTGCGGGTAGAGCGGACGGCAATGCAGGATGCGGCCCTCCCGCACCTGCTCGATCAACCCCACGCTCACCAGTTGCTTGAGGTGGTGGGACAGGGTGGAGGCTGGCACAGCCAGCTCTTCGCCGATGGCGCCAACGGTCATCCCGCCGTCGCCGGCTTGCACCAGACGTTGGTAGATCGCCAAGCGGGTCGGGTGGCCAAGCTCGGCGAAGCAGCGGGCGGCAGTGGTCACATCCATCGGCATCGTCACTCGCAACAGCGCATCGGCAGGAGCGACCGGCAGCGCCCCTCCTCACCGGAAAATGGGCCGATCGGATCACCAGTTCCAGAACTATCGAAGCATTTGGCGTCTTGTCGCATCGCCAAGTCGCGGCAGCCGCGCCCATCCGTGCCGGCCAACCGCGGCGAGGGTCACGATGGTGGTCGGGAACGAGGAGGGATGGGCGCGTTCACGGGTCTGCGGTTGGAGGGGGGCCGGCGGCCTCATCCGGTGCGGACATGAGCGAGGAATTCGCTGACAGCGTCCTGCAACTGCGCCGCCTGGTGGGAGAGACCTTCCGAAGCCGAAAGCACCTGGCTGGTGGCGGCCCCCGTCTGCGTGGCCTACCGCACCACGGTGCCGATGCTGCGTCCAACCGCGGTGACCCGGGTCGCTGCACCGGCCATGTGCCGTGCGATCTCCGCCATAGTCGCCGTCTGATCCTGGATAGTTGCGGGGATGGTGATGATGACCGCGTCGATGGTGCGCACGAGGTGGCGATGCTGCGCATGTTCTCCCCGTGGCGCTACGACATCGACAAGGCTGCCCGGGCGTTGCTGGAGGGCAGCGGCTGGCGGAAACCGCCGCTGGATGACCTGCCGACCGGCGGCGAACTGGTCGACCGGTATCTGTGTCCGCTGGCAGCGCTGCCGGCAATCGGCCATGCGCCGGGTGCCCAGGGGATGAGCTTCAAGAGCACGGAGTATCCGCAGGGTTGTCCGGGCCGGTGGAAATGGGCGCAGGCCTCCGCCTTCTCCCATTCCCCCATCTGGACGGGTTGCTGCGTGAAACGGCAGTCACCCGGGTTGCCGCCAGCGATAGGCATTGTGCGATTTCGGCCGCGGTCGCGGCCTGCACGCAGAGGGTCACCCTCTCTTCACCTTGGCGATGAACTGGTCGACCTCCGTCCGCAGCCGATCGGACTGGGCCGTCAATCCCGATGCTGCTCCCAGCACGTTGGAGGCATGCGTCCCGACTTCGCGCGTCGCCACCGTAACGCCCCCGATGTGGGAAGTGACCTTCTGGGTTCCCGTGGCGGCATGCTGGATGTTGCGCGATATGTCCGCGGTCGCCCCTCCCTGCTGTTCGACGGCGGCAGCGACGTCGGAGGAAATCTCGCTGATGTGAGCGATTGTCTGCCCGATCGCCCGGATCGCGCCGATTGCCTCCTGGCTGGCCTTCTGCACCGAAGCGATCTGCTCACCGATATCCGCCGTCGCCCGGGCCGTCTGGCTGGCCAGCGACTTGACCTCGCCGGCAACCACAGCGAAGCCTTTGCCCGCCTCCCCGGCGCGGGCCGCCTCGATGGTGGCGTTAAGGGCCAGAAGATTGGTCTGGCCCGCGATGTCGGAGATCATCTTGACCACCGCGTCGATGCGACTGGCGGCAGCACCCAGGCTGGCGACGATCTCGTTGGTCTGTTCAGCCTGAATCACCGCGCGATCGGCAATTCGGGCAGCATGGCCAACGCGCTCGCCGATCACGCGGATGGACGCCGACAATTCCTCGGCCGCGGCAGCGACCGCCGAGACGTTCCCGGCGGCCAGATCGGAAGCGTCGGCAACGGACGTCGCCTGCTGCGTCGCGTCTTCCGCCACTTGGGAAAAGGACTCTGCGGTCGACCTCAGTTGGGTGACCGCCGAGGATACGTTCTCGACGACGCCGGCGACGCTGAGTTCGAACGCCAGAGCCAGGTCCGACATCATGCGGGTCCGTTCCGCGTCGGCGTAGGCTTCCTGTTCCTCGCGCTCGGCCTTCAGTCGCCCTGTCTCGATCAGGTTGTCGCGGAAGATCCGAAGCGCGGCGGCGATTTCTCCCAGCTCCCTGGCCCGGAACTCCGGCACAGGCGTGTCCAGCTTCCCATTGGCCAAAAAGGCCGTGGTGCTGGTGAGCGTTGCAAGCGGGCGGAGGATCCCGCGCAGGACGAAGAGCGTGACCGCGGCACAGCCGAGGGCACCGATCGCGGCGGCGGTCATCATCACACCTGCCAGACCGGTGGTGATCTCGTCATTGCTTTCCACCGTTTCGGACAGCGTCTGCCTGTCCTGGGTCGCCAGAAGTTTGACCCCCTCCGCCATGCGGTCGAGATGTTCGAACAGCCCGTCGACCCGCGCGCTGATTTCAAGCATCAGATCCTGGGGAACAACACCCTTGCGTTGGCTGACGTCCTCGATCCCCTTCAAGGACCGGGCCAGCAGGCTTTCGAAAGAATCCTTTGCGACCTTGATACGTTGTTCGACGTCGTCAATTCCCCCCAGAGTCGTCATGCCCCGCTCGGTGGCTATTTTCGCCAATCCCGCATGTGCAGCGAGATAGTCGGTGGCGATCTTCTTGACATCGATCTTTGCATTGTTGATCTCATCGGACGCGGACGTCGCGACTTTGTTTTGCAGCGCCAGGGACAGAACCTGCATGTCCTTGATCGTGCGCAGGAGTTCAAGGTCGTTGGTCAAGGCTGCCATGGAATGACCGGTGGCGGCGCCCATGTCGTGACTGCGTTCCGCGGTGATCCAGCTCAAGCCCCCCTGCAGCAGCACCAGAGCGATCATGAGGGTTGCAAACAGAAGGAATCGGCTGCGTAGCGAGTTCGGCAGGAAGTGCTTGGGTATGACCAAAGGCAACTGGACTTTGAAGGGGCCCCTCGAAGGCCGCTCGTCACCGCCAATCGAACTGGCATTTGTCTCGGCGACGTTGAGGGACGTCTCCTGGCTCATAGCCGATTTTCCTTTTGAGGAGTTCCACGGTGCTTGGCGCGAAAGGGGCTGGAAAGACACAAAACCTGAGGCAGCCGCTGGATAGAGCCGATTTAATTCGATCCTGCGACCGTTATCGAAATGTACCGTCGCAACGTGACGGTTGTTTGACGCCACGATGATAATCGTCGGTACGTGGCCACGCTCGGCGGGCTGCCCTCCGGCATCCAGCTGTCCGATCACCAGCAGCGTCGCTGTCTCTTGGTCGGTTCGCCGCTTGGTCAGTCGAACCGGGCGTTCCGGCCGGGCGGACAGGTAGCGTTCGAGGACCGCGAGCAGGTGGACGCCGGAGTCGAGGAAGATCGGGGGCAGACCGAACCGGAGCGGTCCGGCATCCGACGAAGCCCAAGGCGCCGGCCGGCGGCGATGATGCCGGAGGCACAAAGACCTCCCAGGAACGACCGGCGGGCCCAGCTGGTGCGCTCACCCCCCCCAGGCGTCGTCCGGCGAGACATGCGAACCTCCTCCTATCGAGGATGTGCCCAGTCCGGACCGGCTCCGCTGGCGGCTTCCCTCCAGCCGGGAACCGGGTTGACATGCTTCCAGTATAGTCGACGTACCGAACGGTCAGCTTTCCGGATGAGTGATGGGGTTGGCAACAGCGCGAACGGCGCAGTAACCATTGCTTCCTCGGGTTTCCGGGAGGGAATGGCGTGGGGACGCATGCCGCTTGCTTCACATTTATATTTCGACTAGGGTAGAAACATGGAAAATAAGACTGCCATCGACGCCTTCGCCGCCCTCGCCCAGGAAACCCGCCTTGCCGTGTTCCGCCTGCTGATCACGGTAGGGCCGAACGGGCTGACGGCCGGCGAGGTCGCCCAGCAGGTGGGGGTTCCCGCCTCCACCCTGTCCCATCATCTGGCGACGCTGGAACGCGCCGGCCTGCTCCGCTCCTGGCGGGTGCAGCGGCAGATCTTTTACGCCTCCGACTATGAGGGCACCCGCCGGCTGATCGCCTTCCTGATGGAGGACTGCTGCCAGGGCCGCCCCGAACTCTGCTCCGCCGACCTGACTCAGGCCGTTCTGTGTGGTCCCGACGGTTGCGACCACGACGCCTGAGACCCGACCCCAACCGCCGCGCCTCTCCGCGGCCAGGAAAGGCAATCCCGCGATGACCGACCGCGTCTACAACGTCCTGTTCCTGTGCACCCACAACAGCGCCCGCAGCGTCATGGCGGAATGCCTGCTGAACCGGGATGGCAAGGGCCGCTTCCGCGGCTTCAGCGCCGGCAGCCAGCCGTCCGGGCGCATCAACCCCCATGTCCATGACCTGCTGGAGCGGCTCGGATTTCCGACCGCCGAGCTGCGCTCCAAGACCTGGGACGAGTTCGCCGCCCCCGGCGCTCCGCACATGGATTTCGTCTTCACCGTCTGCGACAACGCCGCCGGCGAGGTCTGCCCGGTGTGGCCGGGACAGCCGATGACGGCGCACTGGGGCTTCCCCGACCCGTCCAGTGCCCAGGGCAGCGACGCGGAGAAGGCCGCCTTCACCGCCACGGTGTTCGGCCAAATCCAGCGCCGTATCCAGGCCTTCGTCAGCCTGCCAATCGCCTCGCTTGACCGTCTGGCGCTGAAGCGCAAGCTCGACGATATGGGGAAAGCGTCCGCCACTCCGGAGGCGGCGCGATGACGTCGGTCACCATCTATCACAACCCGGATTGCGGCACCTCGCGCAACACGCTGGCGCTGATCCGCAACAGCGGCGTCGAGCCGACGGTGATCGAGTATCTGAAGACGCCGCCGACGCGCGACGAGCTGGCCGGCCTGATCCGCCGCATGGGCGTGCCGGTGCGCGCCGTGCTGCGCGAGAAGGGCACGCCCTTTGCCGAACTCGGGCTCGGCGACCCGTCGTTGAGCAACGACCGGCTGCTCGACGCCATGATGGCGCACCCGATCCTGATCAACCGGCCGATCGTGGTGACGCCGCTCGGCGTGCGGCTGTGCCGCCCGTCCGAAGCGGTTCTCGACATCCTCCCCGATGCCCAGCGCGGCGCCTTCGCCAAGGAAGATGGCGAGCAGGTCGTTGACGCCGCCGGACAGCGCATCGGCAAAGCCTCCTGACGGACACGCATCATGACCGCTGACATCCACGCCGCTCCGGCGGCCCGCCCCGCCATGGGGCTTTTCGAGCGCTATCTCAGCGTCTGGGTCGCCCTGTGCATCGTCGCCGGCATCGCGCTCGGCCATCTGGTGCCCGGCGTCTTCCAGGCCATCGCCGCGGCGGAGGTCGCCAAGGTCAACCTGCCGGTGGCGGTGCTGATCTGGCTGATGATCGTGCCGATGCTGCTGAAGATCGACCTCGGCGCGCTGGGGCAGGTCAAGGAGCACTGGCGCGGCGTCGGGGTGACGCTGTTCATCAACTGGGCGGTCAAGCCCTTCTCGATGGCGCTGCTGGGCACGCTGTTCATCGGCAACCTGTTCGCCCCGCTGCTGCCGCAGGACCAGATTTCCTCCTACATCGCCGGGCTGATCCTGCTGGCCGCCGCCCCCTGCACCGCCATGGTCTTCGTCTGGTCGAACCTGTGCGAGGGCGAGCCGCACTACACGCTGAGCCAGGTGGCGCTGAACGACATCATCATGGTCTTCGCCTTCGCGCCGCTGGTCGGGCTGCTGCTGGGCGTCGCGTCGATCACCGTGCCGTGGGACACGCTGCTGCTGTCGGTGCTGCTCTACATCGTCATCCCCGTGGTCGCCGCCCAGCTCTGGCGCCGCAGCCTGCTGGCGACTGGCGGCGAGGCCGCTCTGAAGCGTACCCTGGACCTCATCCAGCCGGTCTCGCTGGTGGCGCTGCTGACCACTCTGGTGCTGCTGTTCGGCTTCCAGGGCGAGCAGATCCTGGCGCAGCCGCTGGTCATCCTGCTGCTGGCGGTGCCGATCCTGATCCAGGTCTATTTCAACGCCGGGCTGGCCTACTGGCTGTCGCGGCGCTTCGGGGTGGCGTGGTGCGTTGCGGCGCCGGCGGCGTTGATCGGCGCCTCCAACTTCTTCGAGCTGGCGGTCGCCGCCGCCATCAGCCTGTTCGGCCTCGGGTCGGGTGCCGCGCTTGCCACCGTGGTCGGCGTGCTGGTCGAGGTGCCGGTGATGCTGTCGGTGGTGAAGATCGTCAAGGCGACCAAGCCCTGGTACGAGGGACGCACCCATGCATGACATCGAGACGACCGGACGCGACTCCTTGCCAAGCCTGGACGAGCCTTATTTCGATGTGCCCGAGCTCGACAGGCTGACACCGGAGCGGCCGTCGGCCCACCCGCCGCGCATCCTGCTGCTCTACGGCTCGCTGCGCGAGCGGTCCTACAGCCGCTTCCTGGCCGAGGAAGCCGCCCGTCTGCTCCAGCGCATGGGTGCCGAGACGCGCATCTTCGACCCGCGCGACCTGCCGCTGCCGGACAGCGTGCCGGCCGACCATCCCAAGGTGGCGGAGCTGCGCGCCCTGTCGCAATGGTCGGAAGGTCAGGTGTGGGTCAGCCCGGAACGCCACGGCACCATCACCGGCATCCTGAAATGCCAGATCGACTGGCTGCCGCTGGAAAGCGGCGGCGTCCGGCCGACACAGGGGCGGACGCTGGCGGTGATGCAGGTCTCTGGCGGCTCGCAATCCTTCAACGCGGTCAACGCGATGCGGGTGCTGGGCCGCTGGATGCGGATGGTGACCATCCCGAACCAGTCGTCGGTGGCCAAGGCGTTCCAGGAGTTCGACGAGGCCGGGCGGATGAAGCCGTCGCCCTATTACGACCGCGTGGTGGACGTGATGGAGGAGCTAGTCAAGTTCACCCTGCTGGTGCGCGACCGCAGCGACTACCTGACCGACCGCTACAGCGAGCGCCGCGAGGCCGGGCAAAAGGCAGAAACCGAGGCGCAGGCCCTTGCGGCGGCCGCGATGAGCGGCGAGAAGAAGGCGTAGCGGTTCGATTTCGCCGTCGTTGGCTTGTTCCTATGGCGCGCCCTAGATCTCCTCCTCGACCATGTCGATCGCGCCACAGGGGCATTCGGTGGCGCACAGGCCACAGCCCTTGCAAAAGTCGTAGTTGAAACGGAATCGGTTGCCGGAGCCGAGCTTCACCACGGCATTGTCGGGACACACACCGAAGCAGTTGTCGCATTCGAAGCAGTTGCCGCAGCTGAGGCATCGACGGGCCTCGAACAGTGCGTTGCTTTCATCCAGGCCGCCCGTGACTTCGTCAAAGGTGGTGCGGCGGCGCAGGTCGTTGAGCACCGGCTGCACGGTGCGTGGCGCGTCCGTGTAGTACCAGGTGTTCAGCCGCTCGAAGGTCGCCAGGGTGTGCTTGGGCGCGGGTTCGTACCGGGTGCCGCGCAGATAGGCGTCGATGTGGCGGGCGGCGTTCTTGCCGTGGCCGATGGCCACCGTTACCGTGCGCTCGGCTGGGACCATGTCGCCACCGCAGAACAGGCCGGGATGGCCGGTCTGGAAATCGGGGCCGACGGCAATGGTGTGGTCCTTATTGACGGCCACCCCAGGGACGTTCGTGATGACCGATGTGTCGACGGCCTGCCCCAGGGCGAGGATCAGCGTATCGCCCTCAATGGCTTCGAACTCACCGGTCGGTTGGGGCCAGCCATCAGGGCCGAGGACCATCTTCTCCACCGTCAGCGTGCCCTCGTCCATGGTCTTGATGGTGGAGAGCCAACGCATGACGACACCTTCCTCCAGCGCCTCCTCGACCTCGAAGGCGTGGGCGGGCATCATCTCGCGCGTGCGGCGGTAGACGATCAGCGCCTCTTCGGCACCGAGGCGCTTGGCGGTGCGGGCCACGTCGATCGCGGTGTTGCCGCCGCCGTAGACCACCACACGGCGGCCCAGCTTCGGCGGCTCATCGGCCGTCTCCATCGAGCGCAGGACGGACACGGCGTCCAGGATGCGCCCGGCTGAAACAACGGGGATGTCCACCCGCTTGGCCAAGTGCGCGCCGATGGCGGCGAAGCAGGCGTCGTAGCCGCCGTCCGCCATTGCTTTGGGGATGTTCTCGATCTTGGTGTCGAGGGTCAGCGTCACGCCCATGTCGAGGATGCGCTGCACCTCGGCGTCCAGCACCTCGCGCGGGAGGCGGTATTTGGGGATGCCGAAGCGCATCATGCCACCGGGCTTGGGACCGGCATCCACCAAGTCCACGCTGTGGCCCAGGCGCGTGAGGTGATAGGCGGCGGACAGGCCCGACGGGCCCGCGCCGATCACCAGCACCCTCTTGCCGGACCGGGCCGCCGTAACCGGCACCCGCCACTCCTCACGAATGGCCAGGTCGCCGAGGAAACGTTCGACCGCGTGGATGCTGACTGGCTGGTCGAGCCGGGCGCGGTTGCAGGCGTTCTCGCAAGTGTGATAGCAGGCGCGCCCCATGATGGCGGGCAGCGGGTTCTCCTCGACCAGCTTCTCCCACGCGGCGCGATAATCGCCGCCTTCGGCGTGGAAGAGCCAGCCCTGGATGTTTTCACCGGCCGGGCACTGGTTGTTGCAGGGTGGCAGGTGGTCGCCATAGACCGGCTTCAGCGTGCGCCAGGACCCGGTGTGGTTGGCGAGCGATGAGCCGACATCGAGTGTGATGGCGAAGGGAGGTTTCTTCATCACACGGCCTCCTCGTCACGGAGCAAATCGTAACGACGCATGTTGGCGTTGGCCATGGCTTGAAGCCGGGCGATCGCCTCGCCACCGTTCGGGTTGTCGGGGTTGAAAAGATGGGCGAACCGCTTTTGCGGCTTCAGGTAGTCCGTCACCGGCACCTTGCGCCGGATGGGACGCGAGGCGGTGACCTCGCCGTGCTCCGCCTCGAACAGCGGGAACAGCCCGCATTCCACAGCTAGCCGCGCCAGCTTGACGGTGTCATGGCTCGCCGAGCCCCAACCGAGCGGGCACGGGACCATGATGTGGATGTAGCGCGCTCCATGGATGCCCATGGCCTTGGTCACTTTGGCCTCGAGGTCGTGGAGATCGGCGACCGAGGCGGTGGCGACATAGGGGATGTTGTGCGCCATGGCGATCCGCGGCACGTTCTTGCCGGTGCCAAAGACGTTGCCCGGCGCCTCGCCCACCGCTGGCGTGGTGGCGGTGCGCGCCGCCGGGGGCGTGGCGGAGGAGCGCTGCACGCCCGTGTTCATGTAACCTTCGTTGTCGTAGCAGATGTACAGCACGTCATCGTTGCGCTCGAACATGCCGGACAGGCAGCCGAAGCCGATGTCGGTGGTGCCGCCGTCGCCGCCTTGGGCCACCACACGGACGTTGGGCTTGCCTTTGACGCGCATCGCCGCGGCCACCCCGGCGGCCACCGCGGCGGCGTTGCCGAACAGCGAGTGGAGCCACGGAACCTGCCAGGAGGTTTCCGGGTAGGGCGTGGTGAACACCTCCAGGCAACCAGTCGCGTTGACACAGACAAGGTTGCCCTGAGTGGCGCGCATCGCCGCGTCGATGGCGTAGCGCGCGCCCAGCGCCTCGCCGCAGCCCTGGCAGGCGCGGTGTCCGCTGGTCAGCGCGTTGGAGCGGTCGATCGAAGACTGGACGGTGCGTCTGGCCTCGTCCAACAGGCGGTTACCAACCGTCAGTGTGCCGGTCTGGTAGAACTTGACGGTCTGGGTCATCGTGTCCTCCCTTACAGCAAACCGCCGGAGGTGACCCGGCGCAGCACGTTCTCGGCGATGGGACCAGCGCGGCGCGTCTCGGCGGCGCGGGCCAGTTCGGCCTCGATCACGTCATGCTTGAGGTCGAGGAAGTGCACGTCGGCGTGCGGTTCACCTTCCACCGTGTGGATGAAGCGGGTGAGCGACGCCTGGGTGATGGGCCGCCCGCCCAGACCGGCAATGAGCGTGTAGACGTGCGTGCCGTGCCCGCGGAGCGCCATGCGGACGTGCGAGGCGAGAATGCCGCCCATGCCCACCGCCAGGGCCTTCTCCAGCACCACGACGCGGTGGGTATCATACAGGGCCGCGCGCACCTCCTCCAGGGGGAAGGGGCGGAAGGCGCAGATCGAGAGCGCGCCCACCTTGTGGCCATCGGCGCGCATCGCGTCCACCATGTCCTTGATCGTGCCGATCACCGAACCTAGGGCGACGACGATCGTCTCGGCGGCCTCGGTGCGGTAGGGGCGCACCAGCCCGCCGGACTCGCGCCCGAAGACCGCCTTGAACTCAGCCGCCAGAGCAGGGATCCGGTCCAGGGCCCGCATCTGCTTGTGGTGGGCGAGGTAGCGCACCTCCATGAAGGCGTCCGGCCCGACCATGGCACCGATGGAGATGGGGGCGGCGGGGTCGATCGCCTGCACCGGCTCGAACGGCGGCAGGAAGGCGTCCACCTGCTCCTGACTGGGAAGGTCGACGCGCTCGACCGCGTGGGTCAGGATGAAGCCGTCGACGTTGACCATCACCGGGCAGCCCAACTCCTCAGCCAGCTTGAACGCCTGGACGTGCAGGTCCACGGCCTCCTGGTTGGTCTCGGCGAAGAGCATGATCCAACCGGCGTCGCGCACCGCCATGGCGTCGGAATGGTCGTTCCAGATGTTGATCGGTGCACCGATCGCCCGGTTGCCGAGTGTCATCACGATCGGCAGGCCGAGGCCGGAGGCGTTGTAGACCGCCTCCATCATGAACAGCAGGCCCTGGCTGGAGGTGGCGGTGTAGGCGCGCGCCCCCGCCGCGGAGGCGCCAATGGCAACCGACAGCGCCGCGAACTCGGACTCGACATTGATGAACTCGCAACCGGTCAGATGCCCATCGCGGACCATCTCGCTCAGCCCTTCGACGATGTGGGTCTGTGGCGTGATGGGGTAGGCGCAAATGACCTCGGGGCGGCAAAGCCCGATAGCCTCGGCCATCGCCCGGCTGCCTTCGATTTGCTTCAGCATGGCAAGTCCCCTCCCGGATCAGGCGAGGCAGTGTTCGTAGGCGGCGACGGCCGCCTTGGCGTTCGCTTCTCCAACGGCGCCGGGGAAGGTCTCGCGGATGGCGGCCAGCACGGACTCGATGCGGATCTGGCCAGTGATGGCGGCGAAGCCGCCCAGCAGGGCAGCGTTGGGCAAAGGGCGGCCGACGTGCTGGCGGGCCAACTCGGTCGCCGGAACACAGTGCGTGTGTCCGGGCGGGAAGCGCTTCATGAAATCGGCGATGTGCAACTCCTCGAAGGTGCGTGAGGAGTTTATCAGCACGTAGCCCGTCTCCGGCAGTCCCTGAAAGATGTCCACGGTATGGAAGAGCGTCGGGTCCAGCACGATCAGCCCGTCGGGCACGGAGACCGGCTCACGAGTGCGGATTTCCGTGTCGGCGATCCGGCAGAAGGAAACAACGGGAGCGCCCGTCCGCTCAGACCCGAAGCTGGGAAAAGCCTGGGC
The DNA here is from genome assembly GCF_049472615.1 of Azospirillum sp. 11R-A. Classification (NCBI taxonomy): domain Bacteria; kingdom Pseudomonadati; phylum Pseudomonadota; class Alphaproteobacteria; order Rhodospirillales; family Azospirillaceae; genus Azospirillum; species Azospirillum sp. 11R-A. The sequence goes on from NZ_JBCEBL010000028.1 coordinate 14,491, forward strand.
GTGGCGCGCTTCCTTGAACGCGGCGACCGAGAGCATTTCGGCGGCGGTCACCGCACCCTGTCCGCCACGACCGTGTATGCGCACCTGGAACATGTGACGAGACCTCCCCAGGTTGGGCGATTCTTATTCTGCTTTATGAAAGTATAGGGAAGATCAGAGACGCCATCCTTGATCCAGAGCAAGAATCCATCTCTGAACACGGTGATCACTCTGTTTCTCAAATGACCACAAAAGCAGGCAAATTGTTGTATGACGAGGCACAAGAACCTAGGCGACAATCACTGCGCCGCGACCATGGCAAATCAATCCGCCGATTGGTCTCTCGGCCGCATCGACGATGTGGCAATGGGGCAGCCGTCGCCAACAGCCGCACGGCCGCTGCCCCATCCGGAGTACCCGGTCCCGGTCAGGCGCCGCCAATGGCCTCAACGATGAAACCGGTCCCACCGCAATTGGTGCACGGCCTGCTGTCGATCTGGCCGGTCCCGTGACACTTCGGGCAAACGTCCTCGCCAGTCCCCGGTGTCCCCTCCGGTGCAGCGTCGCCCGGATTCATCAGCTTGCTTTCGGGATCCAAGCTGTGGAGTGGAGTTGATGGCTTTTCGTTGGTCATAGCGTTCCTTCTTGGGTCATCCCACCATCATTGCTGACGATCAGCCCGTGCTCTCCAGGGTCAACGCGATGCCCTGTCCGCCACCGATGCACAGGGTCACGACACCCCGCCGGAGCCCATCGCGGCGCATCGAGTGCAGCAGGCGGGTTGTCAGCACGGCGCCGGACGCGCCGATCGGATGTCCGTGCGCGATGGCGCCGCCTTCGACGTTCACGACATCCTCGGGAAGACCGAGGTCACGCAACACGGCCAGGGTGATGGCGGCGAACGCCTCGTTGATCTCAATGCGCTCGATATCGCCGAGCGTCCACTCGGCGCGCTCGAGTGCCTGGCGCACGGCCGGAACCGGGCCAAGGCCGAACATGCCGGGCTCGACCGCACCGATACCATAGGAGACCAGCCGGGCCATCGGTTGCAACCCGTGAGTCTCAGCCCAGACTGCGTCGGCGACGATCATCGCCGCGGCACCACTGTTCAGGCCCGGTGCGCTGCCCGCGGTGATCGTTCCATCCGGACGGAAGGCGGGCTTCAGCTTGGCCAATGATTCCAAGGTGGTTTCCGGGCGGTTATGCTCGTCCTTGTTGAACACGGTTGCCCCCTTGCGGCCGGGGGTCTCGACGGGCACGATCTCAGCGTCGAACAGGCCCGCGGCCTGCGCCTTGGCGAAACGCTGTTGCGACCGCTCCGCCCACCGGTCCTGGTCGGCGCGACTGATCTCCATCTTCTTCACGAGATCCTCGGTGTGCCAGCCGGAGTGCTGGCCGGAGAAGGCGTCGTTCAGCCCGTCGTAGAGCATGGAATCGACGAGCTTGGCGTCTCCCATCCGAAAGCCCCAGCGGCCGCCGAGCGCGAGGTATGGCGCCAGGTCCATGTTCTCCATGCCCCCGGCGATGGCGCTGTCGACAAACCCCAGCATGACGTCCTGGGCCGCCGAGGAGATGGCCTGGGCGCCGGAGCCGCACACGCGGTTGACGGTCATCGCGGGCACCTCGACGGGCAAGCCCCCTTGGATCGCCGCCTGCCGGGCCGGATTCATCCGGACCCCGGCCTGGATGACGTTTCCCATGACCACCGTGTCGATGTCGCTGCCCTTCAAGCCCGAGCGGGCCAGGACTGCCCTGATGGCGGCCGCGCCGAGCTCGGGCGCCGGTGTCGCCTTGAGAGTGCCGCCGAACGTGCCGATCGCCGTGCGGACGGCGTTGCAGATGACCACGTCTCGATGCGCCATGGTATTCCTCCTTCCCTGAGGGGATTCTGGGGCCGAACCGAGAGGGCTCGCTCCCTTCGTTTGTCGGACCTGGCGAAGGCGGGCCGCCGCGTGTCTAGCGCCACGCCTTGATCGTGTGGATGAGCATGAGCACGGTCTCCGGGTCGCTCGCCGCCATATATTCGGCGATGGCCTTCGGCATGCCGCACCCGGATCGTCCGGCTCCACTTACCACCTCGTCGGCCGGGCTAACCGTCCACACGAAGCCTTGACCATCATCGTCAACTTGGGCGACCGAACAGTCCCGGGTGACGCGCCATGCGCTTGGCCAAGCCGCCTTCGCCGCTCTGGCCTTAGCTTCAAGAATTTCCAGGTCGATATGCATGGCTGCCTCCCTTGATGACAGCATCGGCAGCTCGCCCCAGATGTCGGTACTGTCCTAGACGGTGCTCGGCGATACGGTGTGACACCTTGAGACAGATCAAGTTATCTCGGAATTGCCGCAGTACTTACTTTCGGTTTCGTCAGGTTGGCTAGAAACTAACGACGGTGGCCCCCTCGAGTGCAAATCGCACGAAGGCATCGCGGGCGTCCTCATCACGCAGACCTCGGGCCTTCAGCGCGTCCGCAGCATCCTGGGCACCCACCGTGCTGAGGCAGGCGCCAACGGGAATTCCGTCACACGTCAGCACTTCGATCCGGTCATTGAACGCGGTGAATGCAGGGTTGAGGAGAGCCTGCCGCGCTGGTCCGGAGACGTACACTTCGAGATCGACGCCCCGTTCCGCTTTGACTTGGCGGACCCGTTCGGCGAGATCCCCTGCGAAGGCAAGAGATGTCGGGTCGTCGTGAAAGATGTGGATCACGAGCTTCGTCATCGTATCCTCCTTGGCGCCCCCATTCACCGCCGTTCCCGAAGGAAAGCGGCTTGAACGCCAGTGTTGTGACCGGGCTCAAGTGCAGCGGAGGACGCCGGTCAATTCCAGCGCCGCAGACACCGTGTTGGAGATCGTGCCATATCTACGGACGTTCTCGTGAATGAACTCTAGGCGCCGATCCGGTTCGTCGGTATCCAGGACGAGTTCGTACTCGACCTTCACCATGTTCGACCGTTTGTCCTGCCGAACGCCGTGCAACAGTGACCCGGAACTGTTCCGCCGGATTGACGGCGTCGGGGCGCCCCGAGCGTTTAGTATTCAGGATGATCTCGGCTTCCTTGGCATGGGCGACACTGCTATGGGCATCTCGTCGCTGGGTTCGAACCGAATGCTTGAGGATTACGCCGCCAACCATTTCTCGACCGCCTCCGGCTTGGGGATGCCGCCCGCATGGACGAGCTTCTCGTCGACGACCACGCCCGGCGTGCTCATCACGCCGTAGCCCATGATCGCGGCGATGTCGGTGACCTTCTCCACCTGGACCGCGACCCCCAATGCGGCGGCCTTCTCTTCGATCAGCTTGGCAGTGGTCACGCAGTTCTTGCAGCCGGAACCAAGCACCTTGACGGTCTTCATGATGTCCTCCTTTTTCGGGGATCACGCAAAAAGGGTGTTGAGCAGATAGCCCACCAGGATGAACGCGATGGTCAGGAAGCCGCCGAAGAAGGCCAGCATCGGGACCTTGAGCACCTTGCGGAGCATGATGAACTCGGGCGGGGAGATGGCGACTACGCTCATCATGAAGGCGATCACCGTGCCGATGGGAACTGCCTTGGCGAGCAGGGCCTCGGCCACCGGAATGACCCCGGTGGCGTTCGAGTAGAGCGGCAGCCCCATCAGCACCGCCACAGGGACGGCGAACGGGTTGTCTGCCGAGGCGTATTCCGCAAACAGTTCCTGAGGGACGTAGCCATGCAGGGCGGCGCCGAGGCCGATGCCGACGATCACGTAGAGCCAGATGCGCCCGACGATGTCGGTCACCTCGCCCCACGCATATCGGATGCGGCTGCCGAGAGAGGTGTCGGTCTCGATCCGCGCGACGGCGCCCATGCGGATCTTCCAGACGTATTCCTCGACATAGCGTTCCATGCGCAGTCGGTCGATCAACACCCCGCCGATGATGCCAATACCCATCCCGGAGGCGACATAGACTGCCGTCAGCTTCCAGCCCATGATGGAGGCGAGGATGACGACCGCCACCTCGTTCACCAGGGGCGAGGTGATGAGGAAGGCCATGGTGACGCCGACCGGAATGCCGCCCTCCAGGAAGCCGATGAACAGCGGCACCGACGAGCAGGAGCAGAAGGGCGTCACGGCACCGAGCACGACGGCCAGCACGTAACCGACGCCACGCGATTTGCCTTCGATGTAGCCGCGGACCTTCTCCGGCGATAGCAGCGTGCGGAACAGCCCCATCACGAAGACGATGAGGACCAAAAGCACGAAGATCTTCGAGGTGTCTTCAATGAAGAAATGGACCGCGTCGGCCAGTTTGGTGCCCGGCGTCAGACTGAAAAGCCGGTAGGTTGCCCAGTCGGCGAGCAGGGTAAAAACCTCGAACATGTCAGCCTCCTGGGCGCCCTCAGGCAGCCCGGTAGCGGGAGGGACGCCCCGTCATGCCGAGCAGGCGGGCCAAATCGGCCTGATGCACGGCGTCGTCGGTCAGAGCATCCGTTGCCGCGGTGACGACGGTGCGCGCCCATGGCGACAGGTCATCAGCGATGGCGTAGAGCATCCACTGCGCGTCGCGACGCACCCGGACCAGTCCGGCCTCCCGCAGGGCTGCCAAATGCTTCGATGCCTTGGGCTGCGCGATGTCCAGGGCATGGGTGACCTCGCAGACGCAAAGCTCACCTTCCCGGGCCATCAGCACCAACGCACGCAGGCGCGTCGGATCGGATAGGGCGGAGAAGACGGTGCATGCGTGTTCCATAGACATAAACATAAGCGTTGTTTCATATTCTGGACACAGCATATTCCGATTCAGGCATGCGACAGCTCGACGCAGGGGGCGATACAGCCGCGGGCGCCATGTTGGGAACAGGGCGCTTATTAGATCGGTGGTCGACCTTATCCGGCCGCCGTGCTCCGAATGATGCAATGAGGACGGGTGGACCAATGCAGACGAGCACAATGTCGGTACCGACAGGCGACGTGGACGTGGTGGTGGTCGGCGGCGGCCAAGCGGGCTTGGCCGTCGGCTACCACCTGCGGCGCTCCGGCCTGTCCTTCATCATCCTCGATGCGGAGGAAGCTCCCGGTGGTGCGTGGCGGCATGCGTGGCAGTCCCTGCGGCTGTTTTCACCCGCGGCGTGGTCCTCACTGCCGGGCTGGCAGCTGGCGGGGAATGACCAGGACTACCCCAGCCGGGACGACATCCTTGACTATTTGGCCCGCTATGAGGACCGGTACGAGCTGCCGGTCCGCCGGCCGGTGATGGTGCGGGCGGTCGAGCGGACCGATGGCGACCGGCTGCGGGTCGTGAGCGATCAGGGTGTCTGGATGGCCCGCATGGTCGTCAGCACCACCGGAACCTGGCGGCACCCCATCATCCCAAGCTATCCCGGCCAGGAGCTGTTCCGCGGCACTCAGTTACATTCGAGCACCTACAGCGAGCCCGCAGCCTTCGCCGGGCAGTGCGTGCTGGTGGTCGGCGGTGGGAATTCCGGCGCACAGATCCTGGCGGAGCTGTCCAAGGTTGCCGGCACCATCTGGGTGACCGAACGCCCGCCGGCCTTCCTGCCGGACGAGGTCGATGGCCGTGAGCTGTTCCGCCGGGCGACGGAGCGGGTCAAGGCGCTGCAGGAGGGGCGCGGGGAAGCCGTACCCGCCGGCGGCTTCGGAGACATCGTGATGGTGCCGCCGGTGGTCGAGGCGCGGGGCCGGGGCGTGCTTCACGCCGTCGGCCGCTTCAGCCGGTTCTTCGACGGCGGCGTGGAGTGGGCGGACGGCACGCGCAGCACGGTCGATGCCGTGATCTGGTGCACCGGCTTCCGTCCGGCCCTCGACCATGTCGCCGGTCTCGGGATCATCGAAGAGAACGGCACGGTGGCGCTGGAGGGAACCCGCTCCTTGCGGGAGCCTCGGCTCTGGTTCGTCGGCTATGGGGGGTGGACCGGCCCGGCGTCGGCAACCCTGATCGGTGTCGGACGATCGGCGCGAGACACCGCACGGAGCCTGATCGATGGTCTGGCCGCCTCCGCGCACTGACCGTCTGGCAGTCCGGACGGGGATCTGTCTGGTCGTCCCAGGTGATGCCCCGGGCAAAGGAGCGAGGGGGCACGTCCCCCCTCGCAAAGCGAGCCGAAGTGGTCCTAAAGAGCCTGCGGATATTCGATGTTCTTGAAGCTCATCCCGTCGGCGCTCGACACATGCCCGATCCGGCGGATGTTGGCCCACACATTCTTGTAATCGGGAATCATCAACTCGTTGGTGGCCTTGCTGATCACGTTGCCGACCTGGCCGGTCGGCGCGATGAAGAGCATGAAGGCTTGCCCGGGCTTTGCCGCGGGCGTCGGATAGACCATCGCCTGGGTCGAGCCGACGTCGTTGTAGACCTCCACGAGATCGCCGGCCTGCAGTCCCAGCGTCGTCATGTCGCCCGGGTTCATCTCGATGGGAGCGACCGGCATGCGCTCGCGCACGAAGGGCGTGTGCTGGTCATAGAAGGCGTTCTGCCAGACAAGGTTGTTGCGCCCGTTGTTGATCAGGAAGGCATACTTCTCCCGCTGCTGCTCGCGGCCGGCAACCTGGAGGCCGCGCCACTCGGTCTTCATGAACTTGGCCCGCCCATCGGCCGTCTTGAACTTGCCGTCGGTGTAGAGCCGCTTGGTGCCGATCAGCCGGCCATTCTCAAAGCCGACCACCGGCTCATGGACGCCGTTCGTGCCCATGTTCCGCAACCGGTCATAGGTCACGAACGTCCCGCCTTCGGCATGCTCGTGGTAGCCGTCCATGAAGGCGTCCTCCTCGGTCTTCCAGTCGAACTTGCCCTTGAACTGATCGGCATAGGCGCCGTTGCCGGCTTTTCGGAAGGAGGCCTCGATGGCATTGGCCATCCGGGCCGCAATCAGTGCATCGGGCATCGCGACGCCCGGCGGGTCCATATAGCGCTCGGTCAGCCGCAGCCGCCGCTCGCCGTTCATCGAGGTCAGGTTCATCTCGCCGGCCGTTGCCGCCGGTAGCCACACATGGGCGGCCTCGCCGATCTGGGTCGGCAGGATGTCGACCACCACGCTGAACAGGCCGCCGCGCTTGATGGCGGCGACGATCTGCTCCAGCTGGGCCTGGCGGTCGCCGTAGGGCACGCTGTCCATCGCCTCCTTCACCAGATTGGTCCGGCGCCGGTAGATGCGGCGGAACTCCTCGGCGTTGAGCGTCGACTTGAAATGGTCGGTCGCCCAGACATGGTGAACACCGCCCTGGCCGGAGATCAGCAGCTGGTCGACATAGGCCGCCGGACGGCCGACATGGGCGTCGGAGGGCCGTACATAGCCCTCCTGATGGCCGCCGAGCCGCACGCAGCCGGTGCCCTCCCGCCCGACGTTCCAGGTGGCGAGGGCGAGGTTCACCATGGCGCCGTTGGTGCGATAGTTGTCGTTGCCCCAGATCAGGCCCTTTTCATAGGCATGCATGGTGCGGCGCTGCGTGCCGCCCGCCTTCGGCTCGGCGATCCACTGCGCCGCTTTGCGAATGTCGGCGGGCGCCAGCCCGGTGACGGCCGCGGCGTCTTCGACCGAGATGCGGTTGGCGGCAACGGCATCCTCGAAGCCGGCCGTGTGCTGGGCAATGAAGTCCTTGGCATGCCAGCCCTTGTTGACCACCTCGGTCAGCAGCGCGTTCAGCAGCACCAGGTCGGTGCCGGGAGCGATGGCGAGGTGCAGGACGTTCTCCTTGCCGGCCACCGCCTCGCAAGCGTTCACCGACACGGTGCGACGTGGATCGACGATGATGATCCTGGCCGGGGCATGAGCCTCGGAAGCCAGCATCTGCCGCTTCTTGTCGAGGGTCTCGCCGCGCAGGTTCGGCACCCAATGGGCGAGGAAGTAGTTGGTCTGGTTCTCTAGCGGGTTGGCGCCGACCACGAAGATGGTGTCCGCCAGTTCGGCGTCTTCATAGCTGTTGTTGAGCTCTCCAACCCCCATGTCGCGGCTGGCATGGACCTCGGAGTTGTAGGCTGGGCGATTGTGGATGCGGATGTTCTTCACCTTCATCGCATCGAAATAGAGCTTCCCGGTCCCCCAGGTGTTCTCGTAGCCGCCGGCCGCTCCACCATGGTCGAAGGCGGAGACGATGACACCGTCCTCCCCCATCTCCTCGATCACCCGCCGGGTCACATCGGCCACCAGGGACAGGGAGTCGTCCCAGGAGCTCGGCATCATCTGCGAGTAGCGCCAGACCATCGGCTGGGTGAGCCGGGCCGTCATGGTTCCGGTCTGCTCGGAGTAGCGCGTCACCCCCATCCGTCCGCCGCGGACGGAATTGAGGCCCGCATTGACCTCGCACGCCTTGTCCGGCTTGACGATGAGGTGGACCAGACGGCCGTCCTGCTGGACGACATTGTACATGGATGGGTTGTACCAGGCAGGGCTTTCCGCCCCTTGCTGCTGGCTCAGATCCTCGCCGAAGACATTGTCCCCGGCTTCCGCCCCGCCTTGGCGGTCGATGGGCCAGGAAATCGCCTTGTAGCCGCAGCCGACGATGCAGAAGTCGCAGGTGACGTTCTGAACCTTGGCGTCCTTGGGTGGGATCGGCAGCTGGTCGATACCGGTCTTGTACGTCATGGCGTCCTCCCTCACCCGCGCCGCAGCGACACGGTGTTCTCGCTCAGCACGTTGCGGGTGCGGCCGTAGATCAGCTCGTCGGCGCCGACGGCCCGGATGTCGCCTGCCGTGTCGACGGTCAGACGGAACATCGCCAGGTTCTGGGTGGCGTGCCCCCACACCTGCTGCCCCTCCTTCTCGCAGTCGAAGCGCGAGAAGTGGCCGGGACAGCTCAAGGTCTTGTCGGTGGAGTCGTAGGCGAGCGGGAAGCCCTTGTGCGGACAGAGCGTCGAATAGGCGACGATGTCGCGGTCGGGTCCGGCCCCGCCATCGACCGAAGTTCCGAGCTTGATCAGAACACCGGGGGAGTCCGCGTCTGGATAGGCGATCTGCATCGGCTCGTTGGCCTTGAGGTCCCTGAGGTTGGCGAGGCGGCTGGCCGGGTAATCGACCCGGGCGGCGGGAACCGCGGCTCTGGCCGGAGCGGTGGAGACGACCGAGACAGCCGCGGCGCCGGCGGCCGCCACCGCGCCACCGCGCAGGAACTGGCGGCGCCCCAGCGCAGCAAGACGTGGGCATTCCTTCATCGGGGTCCTCCCTTGGCATTATCGTTGTCCGCTGCACAAAGCATCGGACGTGCCAGAGGGAAGAGAGCGGGGGCCAATCTAGGCTTATGCAGGATTAAGGGGGCTTGGATGTTCGGAAATCCGAACATCACCGCCGCACAAGACCCATTTCCGGATCAGGAGGTGTTCGCTGTTCCGAATGGGACGCGGCCATCGGAACTTGGCTGCGACCTCTACTCCGTTTGTTCCAGGGCGATGCCGAGCCGCCGCATCTTCTCCCATAGCGTGGTGCGCCCGACGCCCAGCAGGTCGGCGGCCTTGCCCATCTGCCCATCGGCCCGCTGGAGGGTTGCCAGGATGTACGACCGTTCGCTCTCGTCGCGGACCGCGGTCAGGTGAGGCCAGTCGTGGGCGTCGCCAAAGCTGTCCCGAACTCCCTGTTCTGGAAACAGGTCGGCCACCCCGAGCCAAGCCCCGGTGGACAGGGCGACCGCGCGCTCAATCCGGTTGCGCAGTTCGCGGACGTTGCCCGGCCAGTCATGGGCGAGTGCCGTCGCCTCCGCCTGCGGGGTGAGGCATTGGGCAGGCCGCCCGAAGCTGTCGGCGTAGCGGCGCAGGTAGGTGAGCAGCAGAGGCAGGATGTCGTCCCGCCTGTCGCGCAGGGGTGGGACGACGATGGGGATGACGTTGATGCGGTAATAGAGGTCGCGCCGGAAGCTGCCGTCGCGGACCCGCTGCTCAAGGTCAAGGTTGGTGGCGCAGATCAGGCGGGCCTGGAAGGGGAGCGGCTTCTCGCCGCCGACCCGGAAGAAGACGCGCTCCTGGACCAGCCGGAGCAGCTTGGCCTGCTGCGGCAGTGGCAACTCGCCGACTTCGTCGAGGAAGAGGACGCCATCCGCTGCCCGCTCGGCGTAGCCGCGATGCAGGGCATGGGCGCCGGTGAAGGCTCCCCTCTCATGCCCGAACACTTCGCTGTCGATCAGCTCGGTCGGCACGGCGGCGCAGTTCACCGCCATGAACGGTGCCTGCGCATGCCTGGAGCTCTCGTGCAGGTAGCGGGCAACCACCTCCTTGCCGGCTCCGCTTTCACCGCTGATCAGGACGGTGCTGTCCACGTCGGCAACCCGGCGGACCAATTGCTCGACCTGATGCATCCGCGGGGAAGTGCCGAGGACACCACCGCCAGCCCAACGCCCGCGCGCCTGCAAAAGCTCGCTGACCCGCGCCAGAAACTCATCGATGGGAAATGGCTTCGTCAGGTAGTCGTCGGCCCCGGCTTTCACCAGGCGGACGGCTTGCCTGACGTCTCCGAAGCCGGTCATGAACAGCACCGGCGTTCCCCCCAACTGGGCGGCGGTCGTTCGGAACAGCTCTTCGCCGTTCATGTCCGGCAGGCGGATATCGCAGACGAGGATGTCGGGCCTGTGTGCCGTGAGGGCGGCCTGGGCTTCCGCACCGCTGGTCCACCAGACCGGCTTGTACCCCTCCAGGGCGAGACGCTCGACGAGGGACTCGCCCATGATGGGATCATCCTCGATGATCGCGACCAACGGTGCCTCACGCGGCCTCATGGCTTCGCCTCGTCTGTTGGAGGGGGATGGAAAGCGTCACCGTGGTTCCGACGGCCGGCTCCCCTGCTGCCGGTCCGATGGCGACCTCAACCTCGCCCCCCACACGATCGAGAAGGCGGGCGACCGTCCATAGCCCCAGCCCGCGCCCGCTCTGGGGCAGCGACGTGGAGCCCCTGCATCCCAGCAGGGCCACCATCTCGGATGGCATGCCCGCCCCTTCGTCACGGATGACGATCCGCAAGCCCCGCCCCCTGACCTCGGCGGTCATGGTCACGGGGGAGCCGGGAGGGGAAGCCCGACAGGCGTTCAGCAGAAGGTTGAGCACCATCTGGCGGACGGCAGCGCCATTGACGGGCAGCGGTTTGTCCAGGCGGTTTTCCCAAAGCAGGCCGATGCGCCGGCGCTGTGCCTCATGAGCGACTAGGAAGCGGAGATCATCGAGCTCGTCCGGCGCCATTTCGATGGCTTCCAGCGGCTCCTTGTAGGCGACCAGGGCCGCACGGACGACATTGCCGATCCCTCGGAGGCCGCGTTCGATCAGGGCCGCGGAGCGCAGCCGCACCGCTTCATCGCCGCCGTGCCGCTGCAGGGTATCGACCGCGGTCAGCATGCCGCCGAGGGGGTTGTTGACCTCGTGCGCCATGCCCGAGGCCAGCCGCCCCAGCAACGCCAGCTTCTCCTCGTCGGCCAGTCGGGCGGCAAGGGCCTCACGTTCGGCGACGGCGGTGGCCATGGCATTGAAGCGCCGGTACAGCCGGCCGATTTCGCCAGTCTGCTCAACGACATACCGGCCGGGGATCGGCTCGACCACGCCGAGTCGCATGCGTTCGACGTGGTCGTCGAGCACAGCGAGGGGGCGCAGGAGCCGGCGGACCAGGGCGTAGCCCAGGAGGGCCAGCATCAGCGTCAGTCCCGCATTCACCGCAATCAAGGTCATCAGCACTTCGTGCCGAAGCCGGACGAGCGGTCGCAGGTCCAGTTCGGCGAGAATGTGACCGAGTGGCACGGCTCCGGACCCGATGGGCCAATGGACCCAGGCCAGCTCATGGGTGCTGTCGATCGACAGCCCGTCCGATCGACCGAGCCGTGCCCGCAATCCTTCCGGCAGCGGCGTGCCGACCGGATAGGCCATCGGATCCGACGCGGCCACGACGGAGGCATCGGGCTGAACCACCACCAGCTGGCGCGCGGAGGCCATGGTGGCGGCCCTGCGGGCGTGATCCAGCACATCGAACGTCTCCCAGACGTCCTGGCGGGCCAGGTGCGGCTCGATGGCGACGGCAAGACTGCCGAGATGGGCCGCCGCCAGCTGGCGGGTTTGCGCCTGCTGCTCCTCGGCCAAGCGGGTGAGCACGGTGTAGGAGATCAGCGACCCCACCGCAGCCATGAGACCGGCCACCAGCAGCGGTGCCTTCACCGCGAGAGGCCAGGTGCGAGGATACCCGGGCCATTTCATGCCGGAGCCCTCACGAAATCCGACATGGCGGCGATGCCGTCGAACAGGGATGGCTCACCGACGGCAAAGCCGTCCAATCGGAGCTGATGCAGGACGGATCGGCCGACGGTGTCGGTCTGCATGTCGATGAGCGCCGCCCTCAGCTCGCGAACCAGAGGGGTGCCGAGCTTGGAGGCCTGACAGGCGATCGGAGGAAATCCGAGTTGCTTCGAGCGATGGCAAATCCGGGTGCGGCCGACCAGATCGGGCTCGATTTCGGCCATGACATCCCAGACATAGCCGTCGACGCTGCCGCTCTGGGCCAACCCGCTCGCCACGGCACGCACGACGTTCCGATGCCCGTAGGTGAAGAAGCTCCGGCGAAAGAAGCTGGCTGGGGACTCGTTCATCGTCGCCAGCAGGTACCGGGTGACCAGGAAGCCGGAGTTGCTGTCCGGGTCGGAAAAGGCATGCACCTGACCGCGCAGATCGTCGATGGTCGCGGCCGGATCGCCGTCCTGCACGATGACATAGGATTGGTAGAGCGGCTGCTTGCGATAGACCGGGACGGCAACCAGGCCCAACTGGCTGCGGAACTGGACGTAGGGGAACCCGCAAATCCAGGCGGCATCGAGCTGTCCGGTCAGGAGCATCGTGGTGATCTCCTGGTAACTCCGCCGCTTCACCAGGCTGACCGGCCGCGACAGGCGCGTCTCCAGATAGCGTTCAAGCGCCGCCAGCAGGTCCGTATCGGAATCCAGGAATACCGGCGTCAGTCCAAAGCGGACCGGTGCAGTCGGGGGAGAGGCCGCCAAGCTCGGCATCGAGACGAGGCTTGCCGCACCCAGTCCCACCAGGAGCGACCGCCGGCTCCAGCGGAGGAGCGATCCATGCTGCGGTTTTTCCCCCTCAGGCACGCTGTCCTCCCGAGAGACACGGCATGCGATGACGGCCAGGAACGTCCGACACCCACATTCCGACTTATCGTCAGTAGTGCAAACTATTCCTCTTTTCCAACTTTCCTCAAGTGTGCCAATGGTGATCAGGCCACGCCGGAAGGGAGCCGGTCAGACATCATCCTCGGGAGGAGCAAGCAAGCCTTGGTCGCGTGCCCGGTCGAGGAGGGCCTTGACGCTCGACGGTGCCCAGGTCCGGGCGCCAGTCTTTGTTGGGATGCCCTGACGCTCCAACTGACGACCGATGCGGGCGAGCGTCGGCTTCTCGCCATCGGAGCGGTTGCAGCCCAGCGGAAAAGTTTTGGCTTCATGGATTGCGGAAACCGCCCTCCGTCTCGGACCGGAGCGAGACAAGACACCAAGGCCGTTGGAAGCTGATCGGAGCAATGGCGCCCCTGCGCCGCGCGCTCAGCACCCGGCCAGGAACTGGGGTCAGTCAAGGTTATTGAGATCGCCGGTAAAGGTTATTGTTGCCGAGAAAGCGCCGGCGACACGTGCCAGTTCACGTTATTACGACCTGGATTTCGGCCGAAACGGCTTCAGTAAAGGTTATTTCGCCAGCCGACATCTGTGGTCATGCCGCCATCCTAGCCTCGCCGAGTGTCGGTTTTCCGGGATCGCTGGACTCAGTTTCAAGCAAATTCAAGCCGTCCGTGTTTCCCAGGATCGGTGGAAAATAAACCAGGATCACCGGATTGATGTCCAGGATTACCGGACGATGTCGATACAGACCGTCGTCACGGTGGCGATCATGCCGCAGAGCAAACCCGATCATCAATCGGCCACTGACGAAGAGTGGCACGAGGCGGAGCGCCGGGAGCGCGTCGTCCGGCCGCTGGCAGAGCGCCAGCGTTTGACGCGGGCGGAGGTTGCCGATGCCGCTGCCATATTGGGGCTTAAGCGGAGCCGCATCTACGCGCTCGTGGCGCTCTATCGCGAGAAGCCGGTGACGAGCGCCTTGATTCCGCCGAAGCCGGGTCCAGCCCGAGGGTTCCGTCGCCTGGAGCCGGAGATCGAGAGCGTCATCGAAGCGGCAATCCGCGATTATTACATGACACGCCAGCATCCCACGGTGGCCGGGTTGCGGCGGCACATCGAGCACGAGTGCAAGGCACGGGGCCTTTCGACGCCATCGGTGAAGGCTTTGCGTGTCCGCATTGATCGGCAGGGCCGGAAAGCTCTGGTGAAGGCGCGGGAGGGACCGAAAGCAGCCCGTGACCAGTTCCGCCCGGTCTTCGGGGAGTATGTGTCGGATCACGCTCTTCAGGTCGTTCAGATCGACCACACGCGCGTCGATGTCATGGTCGTCGACGAGATGTACCGACTGCCCCTTGGACGCCCTTGGCTGACGTTGATGATCGACGTCGCAAGCCGGATGGTCGTGGGATTCTATCTGACCCTGGAGGCTCCATCGGCGACCTCCGTCGCCATGGCCATGCGGCACGCTGTGCTACCGAAGGCGGATTGGCTGGCGGAACGCGGGGTGGCGGCTCCCTGGCCGGTCGCGGGGCTTCCGGAAACCGTGCACATGGACAACGGTAAGGACTTCCATTCGAAGGCTTTGGAGCGCGGCTGTCAGGAATATGGCATCGAGCAGCAGTATCGGCCGCCGGCGACCCCGCATTTCGGGGGCCACATCGAGCGGTTGATCGGGACAATGATGGGCGCCGTCCATCTGCTGCCGGGAACCACCTTCTCGAACATCGACGAGAAGGGCGACTACGACCCGGAGAAGACGGCGGTTATGACGCTGCCGGAGTTGGAAACGTGGCTCGCCATTCAAATCGTGGGGGTCTACCACGCCAGCATCCACAGCGCCCTTCAGCTTCCGCCGATGACGGCGTGGGAGGACACCGTTGCCCGGCGGTCCACCCCGGTGCGTCATCCGGCCGACCCGGAGCGGTTCCTCTTTGATTTCCTGCCGTTCGAGAAGCGGAAGGTGACGCGGGAAGGCATCCGGATATTCAACATCCACTACTGGGACAGCATTCTGAGCGTATGGGCTGGACAATCGGCCTCCCGGATGCCGGTCAAATATGACCCACGCGATTTGTCGCGGGTGTTTCTCCAGGCTCCCGATGGAAAGCACTGGCCGATCCGCTACCGCGATCTGCGCCGGCCGCGCATCACACGCTGGGAGCACCTGGAGGCGATACGGGCGCTGCGGGAACGGGGACGCAGGTCCGTCGACGAGGCCATGATCTTCGATGCGATCGAAGCCCAACGAATGCTGGTCGCCGAGGCTGCGGCACGAACAAAAGCCGCCCGACAAACGCTGCAACGGACCGCCTATGCACTCGCCGGGTCTGAGACGGCAAGCGCAACCCCAGAGCGGACGGAGCCTTCACCATCCTCGCCCGCTGACGACGCCCCGCCGACTGATCGGCCCCTGTTGCCCTACGATGTGGAGGAATGGTCATGAGCGAGGGTTTCGAACACCTCCATCCGGCCTATCGCGAATACGCGTGCCTAGCCGACCATGAGCGCATTGAATGGATCCGGGCCGACCGCTGGATCAACCACCGGAGGGCAGAAGCGGCGCTCAGTAAGCTCGAAGACCTGCTGACATACCCGAAGCGGGACCGCATGCCGTGCCTGTTGCTGTTCGGCGACGTCGGCATGGGCAAGACCAAGATCATCCGCAAGTTTGTCCGGGACCACCCAGCGGTCTTCAACGAGGGAACGGGGGTGACGACCATGCCGGTGGTCGCGTTCCAGATGCCGACGCAGCCGGACGAGGGGGATTTCTACGACGAACTGCTGACCGCTCTCGGCGTGCCGCAACGGCGAGCGGGAACGGTGCGTGGCGCCCGCAACCTGTGCCGACGTCTGTTGGGCGAGATGAACGCCCGGGTGCTGGTCATCGACGAAGTGCATGCCATGCTGGCCGGCACCTACCGTCAACAGCGGATTTTTCTGAATACGCTGCGATTCCTGACCAATGATCTGCGCATCCCCTTGGTCTGCGCCGGCACCGACGAGGCTCGGATGGCGTTGCTGACCGATCAGCAGCTTGCCGATCGGTTCGACGCGCTTGAGTTGACGCATTGGCGGGACGATCAGGCATTCCGCGATCTGCTCGCCAGCCTCGCGGCAATTCTGCCGTTGCGGCAGCGGTCGTCCCTCAGCAGCGCCGCCGTCAGCCGGCGCGTGCTGTCGATGACGGATGGGATCACGGTGCGCGTCTTCCGGCTGATCGAAACCGTGGCGATCGCGGCGATCCGGAGCGGTCGGGAGATGATCGATGAGGAGAGTTTCACCGCCGACGATCTCGTGCTTCCGCTGGTTTCCATGACCGTCAAGGCGCAACGCGGCTTGGGACGGAAGGCTTCGGCGGCGGTGTAGCGATGACAGTTGCATCCGTCATCGTGACGACGGTGCTGCCGCTCGCCCCCCGGCCAATGGAAGATGAGCTGCTGTCGTCGTGGCTGTCGCGGGTCGCCTGCCGGTACGACCTCGATGGTGGCGCCTTGCGGGGTATCCTGACCACGCCGGGTGACGATGCGGAAGCCCTGCCGACTATGAACGGTCTGGATTACCGGCCGGCGCACGAGGAAATCGCCGCGCTTGCCACGGCAGCCCGGCTTCCAGTCGAACGTCTTTCGATCCTTGCTCTGAAGACGGCCAACCCGACCTGGCCGCGGCATTGGTACGCCTGGGACTGGGGCGTTTTGGATCAGACCAACGGAACCGAGCGTTATGCCGATGCTCTGGCTCCAGGGTGGTGCGATCTCTGCCTGAACGAAGATCACGCCACCGGCCGGCATACATACCTGCGTCGTCATTGGGCGTATGCGGCGGTGGGTTTTTGTCACCGACATCGCCTGCCGTTGCGTCATCTATGTCCATTCTGTCAAACGGCCAGCACCCTCCGGTTTGTGCCGTCCGATGGCGGAGCCCGGCTGTTTTGTGGAGACTGCGGCCGCCCGCTTGATGAGTATGCGACGGCAGGCCCCAAGGATGCAGCCGCAAGCTCGTGCGCCGACAACAGTCCAATCGGTCGCGCGTGGAGTGCGGTCATGGCCTTCGAGACGGACCTTTGTCGGGCGCTGAACCGCCGGACACCCGCGGCTCGATGGATGGGGCGAACGCGCCCAGCGGCGTTCATCGCAGCAACCGAGGATCTGATTGTGGCGCTGATGGCGGGCCAGGGCGCCTACCCCCGCGAACATGCGATCAATGCATTCGACAGCGCCGCCTTTCCGTCGCCTGGGAAGTTCAGATCAAGAGTCGACCTGCAGTACTGGGCATGCTGCGTGCCGCCGGCGCGGCGTCGAAGCCTGCTGGCTGCCGTGGTCTCCCTTCTGCTGGATGAGGAAGCCAGTGCTCTGGTGTCGGAGTCTTGGTTCGGCTCTTACCGGTGGACTGCCTCTCTGGATTGGCTCTTCCGCTGGCTCGGAGAGTCCCAGAGAGCTTGGCTGGTTGCACGGAGCGCGGAGTGGCCGGAGCTTCTGCGGCAGCGGTTGGAAAAGATCGCTGGCGAAACGTCTGTGAGACGGTCGGCCCACCATGGCCGGAAAGCCTCCGTTCAGCGCAAGAAGGCGGCAGGGCCAGTTGCGCGCAAGCCGTTTCCCGGAAAGACGCCGGACACCCCGCCATCCACGTCGGGAGCACTTGGGTTGCCGGACGCCGCCCACTACCGGCGTCTGGCGGAAGCGATCCTCTCGAGCCCTGAGTGGTTGGCTGTGCGCCATGCCCCGCCAGCGGTGCGGAAACGCACGTTGCATCGGTTGTCAGAGGCCGCCCTGGCTGCCTCCCGCACAGCCCATAGGCATGCCGGTATCTTGTAGACGCACTGACTGGTTCTCATAAAGCACGAAGGCCGGAGCAGAGCTCCCGCCTTTTTTCGTGGGCAACACTCTCAGGCGGGCTGCGGCGCCAGCCCGGCCCCACCGGCCCGCCGAACTTCGGCTTGGTCGGCCAGGAGGGCCGTCGTCTGGCGAGCCGTCAGGATGGGTTTCGACTGGCTGTCTTGGTAGGCATTCGCCATCTGCTGAACCCCGTCTGCGGTGTAAACGTGGCCGTTGGGGCTGTTCTTCGTCATCTGCATCGCAATGACTTCTGCATTCACGTTCCCACGTCGCAGCTTAGCGGCACGCTGGACCAGATGACCGGCCCGCGAAGTGGCAGTCTGGACTTTGTCGAGCACGTTATCGGCGAGCGTGTCGGTGACCTTCGGCATAGGGACTCTCCTTTCCGGGGGACAATTTCTTAGAGGTAGCCAAGATCCAAGGAGTATCCGAGAAAAAATTAAATGCTGGAACGAAATGTCTCCATTGCTATAGAAAAAAAACGTGCTTGAGATGGGTTCAATACGCAGTTGCTTAAATTAAGCTCAATTTCAATTATCGAAAATGTATTGTTATATCTGGTCAGAATCCCATTCATTGAGAAAAATGCCAGATAACTTTCAATAACAGATTCATGTATTCTTTGTCTTCCTGTCCTTTCTTTAACCTCAGCTATTGATATTTGATAATAATAAACCATTTCTCCTGAATGAGAAACGCGATTTATGCTTGCTTCTATGAGGCTATTTTTAGCGTCCTCAAGAAAATTGAAATCTATTGGATTCATTTCTCTGTCCTTATGTTGTAATGACTCTATACGACAACCTGATTTCCTCAGAAGGAGCGTAAGACAATCGCAAGGTAGCGGCAAGAGAATTTTTTCATGATCGTAAGGATGCTCTAAGGGCTCCCGAAGCGGCAGATTTGCCGCGGCCTCCTGAGAGGCAATGCGACGCGCCCGACGATCCCCAAGCCGCCCCCAAGTCGAATAGCCCTTTCTCAGACAATCAGCCCAGACATCCTGGATGCCGTCCGGCAGGTTCTGGAGGCTCATGGACCGTTGCCGAAAAAGCTCCGCGCTCGTGAACGCCGGGGCCCTCTTCGTAAGCCTTCCGTCGCTGCCCTCAAGCACCTGACCCAAACCCTGTAGCAGGTATGGCCGGGCCGACCGCCGCATTGATGGCAGCGCGCCGAGCGACAAGTGCCGCCGTCGCCTCCGTCAACAGCCAAGCTATTCGGCTTCCTTTTCGCGGTACCTTCAGACACACCTTTGGTGCGAAGGCACAGCTAAAGCCCTGAACTTCCTGAACAATGTTTGATCCATGCACTAAGATACTGATTTAGAAACAATTCTTGATGGGAGTTGGCTGGCGCGCTATACCTGAGTAAGGACATTCAGCCGGGGGAGGCGACATGACATCCGGCGTCGCTGACTTCGAGCAACGGCTCCAACTGCTGCTCAGCCGCCTCGGGTTCACGGGTGACCCGGACTTTCTCACGGATCCAGATGGCCTTGGCCCGATCCAGGTCTCCCACGCGGTCAGGGCGGCGTTCGAGCGGATGGGCGTGGTGGGCGTGTTCTGCCCGCAATCATCGCTCGGTGCCGGGAGCGACCGGCGGGTGCCGGTCCTGTACGTCGCGGCGGCCATGAGCGAGGATGCGGATGCCATGCACCGGTCCGTCTGGTCGCAGTCGGTGGTGCCCATGCTGCTGATTGCCACCGAGTCGGGCTTCCAGATCCGAAACGGCTTCGACTATCGCAAGCACACGGCTTGGCCCTGGACGGAGCTGGATGGCGAGGGGCTGCCCGCCTCTCTGCTCTCGCTGACCGCCCAGGCGATGCGGAGTTCCGCCTCGTGGCAGGACTTCCACGTGCCGACCCGCGTGGATGAACGTCTTGGAAAATCGGTCAGCGCGCTTAGCGATGAGGTGGTGCGGCAGCAGCCGCGCCTTGCCGGCCGACGTGACGTCGTGAACGCGCTGGTCGGCAGGTTCTTATACCTCTACGTGCTCATCGACCGGGGCGTTATCGACCAGGCGTGGGTAGATGGCATCCACGTCAACGGTCGCCCCGTCTGCCGGGCGATCCGGATCGACGAAGGATTTGCCGAGGGTCAGCCGCCGCCACGTGCCTGGCCCGCGACCCAGGTCTGGCGCCTTTTCGATGCGATCGACGACCAGCTCAATGGCTCGATTTTCCCGCTCACCCGCAAGGAGCGCGCCCTGGCAGGTCCAGAGACGCTACACTTCATCCGCCGGGTCCTGCGGGCGGACGAGATCCGCGACGGCAAGCAGCAGTACGGCTTCCTAGATGTGGACTACGCGACGATCCGGACCGAGACCATCTCGGCGCTCTACGAGTGCTTCTTTGAACTCGAGGACGGCGACGCCAAGAAGCGCGACGGCGCCTTCTACACGCCGCCATTCCTGGTCGATTACATCGTCGATGAGATTGACGGAATCGACCCCATCGATGCCACCTCCTTGGTGGTCGATCCGGCGTGCGGCTCGGGCGCCTTCCTGGTTGCCAGCTTCAGGCGCATCGTCGAGAAGGAGCGCCGCTTGGGCCTTGTCCCGACGGCGCCCCAACTTCACGAGATCCTGAGCCGTTGCGTCGCCGGGTTCGAGGTCAAGCGCCAAGCCGCAAACGTTGCGCGCTTCAGCCTCTACCTGACGCTGCTTGACTACCTTCCCGGCCTTACGCTGCGCGAGATCCCTTCTGCGATGGCGGGCAAGAAGCTGTTCCCTCCACTGGTCCGTCGAGTTCATCACGGCGACGCATTCGGGCCTATCCCTGCCGACATCCGTCGCAAGGCGACCCACGTCCTGGCGAACCCGCCATGGACACCCGTCCCAAAGGGATCAAGGGCCGAGGGGTACAGGCAGTCCCTTGCGATAGGCAGGGACGCCAAGTTGCTATCCCCGAAGGACGGGATGGCCGAGACGTTCTACTGGCGCGCGCTTCATGATCTATGCGCGCCACACGGCCATGTCGCAATGGTCCTCCCGACCAAGTCGTTCATCTCACCATCGGCAACGGTTTTTCCGGACGCACTCGCTGGTGGCTCACGCGTCCTCGGCATCACCAACCTCGCGCACTTCCGCGAGCGCCTGTTCGCAAACGCCCGCGAGGCCGCCACTGTCGTGTTCGCCTCACCGACGAAGCCGGCAAGCCTCGACTGGACTTGGCGCTACTCCCCCAAGCCGTCGAGCCAGCCGGTCGGCAAGGACGGCGTGCCGTGGGCCATCGTCGTCGACCGTGGTCAGGTGGAGCGGTTCCGGCAGGCGGACATGCTCCTCCCCGAACACGAGTGGTTCCGCGATCTTATGCTCCAGCCCCTGGACCGGCAGTTTGCGGCGAACCTTTCACGCCCGCGCGGTGGCTCCACGAGAAGCCTGGGCGAGTTTATTGATCGGGCAGGCATTCTGGTTCGTCGCGGTGGAAGCCCTGCAGAGACCGGGCTGCCCGCGGACAAGCTGCTCAACACCAAGTCCAACGACTATCGGGTGCGCCTCGGCCGCCTTCCGGGTACGATGAGGGACTACGAACTCACGCAGGCAGACCTCGACCGCGTGTCCCCGTCGTTCCGAACAGCCTTTCAGGGGCCGATGCTACTCATGTCGCGCGCCCAGTCCGGCACCGAGTTGGTCGACCATGCGGCCGCCTATGCATCCTCCCTACTCGGCATCTTCATGCAGGATGGCAACCTGTCGCACACCGAACAGCTAACGGTGTTGGAGCAGATAGGTGCCTATCCGGCAACCAGCGTCGGCCGCTATCTGCTCGCGCTTTTCGGGAGGCTGTGGGTCTTCGACCAACGCCGTTTCGAGGCGAAGGATTTGCGACGCCTGCCATTTCCTTACTCGGACACCGAGACCCTGTTGGCAAGACCGGTCACAAGCTTCAGCGATGAGGACTTTACAGCCTTCTGCCGCGAGAGCTTCGGGACAACCGATCTTTTCGTAACCGCTGTGAACGAACACCACAGCCTTCGCGAGCGATATCAGGACGGCCGGAAGCCCACCGAGGGATCTGCGCCGACCGAGGAAAGCGAACGCAAAACATACGCGAAGATCTTCGTCGATGAACTGTCCGCGGTGCTCGACGAACCTGTGGCCGTGGTCTTTGGGTCTGCAGCAGCCGAAGGCAGCCTCGGCTTCAGCGCATCCATTGGCGCCGCACCTATATCGGCGGCTACCAGCTGGCGGCCGAAGCGGCTGAGCGAAGAACTGAGCCTGCACGTTGAAAGCGCGCGCGGAGGCGCCACGATCCAGATCAGCAAGCCAGACGTCCGGTCTGCCTGGACAGCGGAGCGGGCCTATGCCGACGCCCTCGCAGCGTTGCGCGGGATAATGGCGGCATGACAGCCACAGCGCTCGGCACCCTGCTGCCACATGGAACCGAGGACCTGCAGGTGCGTCTGTGGGAGCGCTTCGCGGCGATGGCTATCGAATCCATCCAGCAGGCAGGTGTGTTGCTCGCCAGCAAGGGACTCGGATTCGACCATACGCTCAGCGACGGGTACTGGTCCGAGAAGCCACGCGAGGTATACAAGACCAAGGTGCGCGTCCCTTTGGAAAACGGGATTACGGATCCCCTCGTCCGAGCCCTCGAGGTCGTACGGCAGTCCGCGCCCGAGGATCATCTGATCTCGAGACTCCAGGTCTGCTTCGTCCAGCAGCAGCCGCGCGCAACCCAAAAGAGGGTCGGATCGAAGGCATACACGACCGATATCCAGATCCGCTCACTGAAAGTCGAGAAGCTCGACCTGCGCGTCGAGGCCAAGATGCTTTTCGCTGGCAAGGACGTCTCTGCTTACTGCGGTCCTGATGGGTTGCTACGCTTCGCCGACGCTGAGCCATACACCGATCAGCCGGTGGGGATGATGCTCGGCTACTCAGCGCGCCGAGACGACGCCCACTGGCTCAAGCTGATCGAGGGAAAGAGCAAGCCGTCCGATGCTGTGATTGGTTTCCATCAGGTCGGCCTCGCAAGCGGCCCGGTGAGCGCATCCGTACTGAGGTCGCACGCGACTCAGAACGTCGTCGTCCTGCACATGTTGCTCCCCTTCGAGAGCGATCCGTCAGCGCGGCAGCTAGACGCGACCGCCTCAGCTGCGAAGAAGAAACCGCATAAAATGATCGCCTAATCATTGCGTAGGCGCATGTATGTGAGCACCTCGGCGCATATGGAAGGATCCCCGAGATCCGATATTACCGTGTCATCGACGGCGCCGATGCCCCCACCAAGTGCCCAGGGCGCTGCCGGATGACCGGCCGGCAGCATGGCGACTAGCTCCTCCGCGGCAGCGCGATCCCTACTAGCCAGCATCCACGCGATGAGAAGGACGAGGGCCCTGCGCTTGCGGTTCGCGGCGAGGGCTTCGGCGGCAGAACGGACCGCTTCCGCGCTGCCGCGCCAGCCGAGCAGGATAGCCAGCACCCCGGCCACGGGCTCATAGCGTTTATCGAGCAACTGCGGCGTGATTCGTTCGATCAGCCCGCCATCAAGATCAGCGCCAACAGCTAACAGTGCATAGGCCGACGACGAGCGTACTCGCGCACTACCCGGTTCTACGGCGAGAAAAAATAGGCGCTCATGATAAAGTTCTCCACCAAACTTAGCGAGAAGGGTGAAGATCGCCCTCCGCACGTCCGGGTCCGACGTGTCGGTTGCAATGGCGAACAGGGCCTCGTTCTGCTCAGGTTCCAGCGGTGCGACATCCATCAGCGCTGCGATCGCCGCTTGGGCGATCGGATAGTCGTCGCTGTCTCGCCCGTAGTGTTGGGAGTGCCGCGACCACTGATCGGCGGCCAGCGAGAGCAGGGCATTCCGGTGCCCGTTGTGGGGCTTGGCTTTCAGCACTTCTACTAGCGCGCGGAGCACTGGGCTGGCCTTGTGCCCAGCAAGCGCGAGGAGCCGCTGCGGAAGCGGTGCCTCCATGGGAGTGGCGACTGCGGTCAGTGCCTGCGCGGCCACATGCGCGAACTTGTGGTCGATGGCAATCTCCACCTCGTCCAACATGCCGTGGCGGATCGCCGCTGACAACCCGTCGATTACAACCGCCGGCTCGTCGCTGGAACTGAGGGCCCAGCGTGCGTCGCCCTCGACGGACAACCGGACGTATTCGTCCAGTGCAAGCCGGAATGCCCGGATTTCGGGCGACGGCTCGGCCATCGACGTGAGCAGCTCCACGGCCTCCTTCGAGGGCCTCGGCTTCCTCCCAGCCAGGAGCGCCAACTGAGCATTACCTAGGCTGTCGAAAGGCTTGGGAAGCAGGACGGCAGCGACCTCTGCGGCCTCGTGGTGCTCCGATCCGCTCGGCGACAGACCGTGGCGCAGCTTGGCTATCCCGCGGGCAATCGAGATCAGGCGACCATGGTCGCGCCGCTGCATAAGACGGTCCAGGATAGGTTTCACGAGATCGGGCGCACACTCGACAAGGCAGGCGAGCGCCGCCTGCTCGACATCCCTGTACGGGGAGCCGCTGACGATGCGGGCCTCAAGCGGCTCGCGGTAGCGCTCTTCCCAGTTCCGTAGCAGCGTCGACCAGAGGTCATCCTCATCCTCGGTGCCGTATGCCGCTTGGAAAGCGCCTGCCACCTCGTCGGCTTGTCGGACCTCGTCGGAGTTCCGGTCGGAGAGCGCCCGCAGCCAATAGGGCCGCAGCTGGTCTGCGTGACGGTGCTGCGCGACCAGCCGCCAACCCCGCTCCTCTCGCATCCGCTCTACATAGGCCTTCAGGAACTCGCTGGCTGTGTAGCCGTCGTCGTTCTCAGCGAGGTGCTGGGCATAGTCGTCGCTGTAGACGTCGTTCATGATGTCGAGACTGGTCTCCTCGGCCGCAACGAGATCGCTGGCGGACGGCGTCAGGACCTGCACAGCGGTGTCAACGATCAGTTCGAACCCCTCCAGGTCTTGGAGCGCACCGTGGGCGATCGCATCGTCCGAGGAGATGTAGCCGAAGTGCACCGCTGTCGCCGCGGCGCCGAGGAACGCGTCCGTCAGTCCATCCGAAAGCCGTACGAGTTCCGCGCTGAGCCACTTCGGATAGGACGTTCGGTCCTGGGGGAGGACGTCACGCACGAACCTCTCAAGGATCGGCCGGGTTGCCGGGTCGGCCGCGCGTGCCTCATACCATTCCTCGGAATGGTCGGGCCGTCCCCATCGGTCGAGCCCGCCGAAGGTCCGGTCTGGACGATGGCGTATAAAGCGAGCGATCTCGGCGCCATTGCTATTGGCCGATCCCGCCTTTGCCGCGAGGCGCAGGTCAGCCTCGAAGTCCGTGCTGCCCTCTGCGAGCCGGGCATCCAGCCACCCGTCGATACTGCCGGCAGTAGCAGCGTTGGGTGAGACGCCGAATTTGTCGCGGACGACGGCGAGGATGCGTGCCGCCGCTGCAGTACCCCACTCGGCACCCGGCCCGTCATCCGACACGAGCAGGTCCAACAGCTTGTGGAAGGTCCGACGCACTACCTGCCGGTGCTCAGGCTTCTCCAGAGTGCGTGTGATCCCAGCCTCCACGCGGGGATGGTAGTACGTCACCATCCCGCCCTCGCCCTGGCGCAGGTTCCGCGCCGCGACGAAGAAGTCTACGAGCGGCGAGACGCCACGGCCCAAGGCCACGTCCCTGTCGGCGAGCGCATCCTCGATCTCGCGCAGCACGGATCGGGTCACCTTTCCGCTCGCCGTGAGCAGTCCGTACAAAATCGCTGCAGCCGGAACATCGTCCCGACCCTCGATCTGCTCGATGACGGTCCTTTCGATGGAGTTCTGATGCGCGCCGGCTATCGCCTCCCTTACGAACCCCGGGGGATTGCTGAGTCCCTTGCGGTCCTGGACACGCATCGCGTCGAAGAACTTCTGTATCTCGAGAGGTGTGGCCAGTTCCCCCAGGACGGTCCGCTCCGAACCGCGCGCCAGGGTCTGCAGGTCACGGGGGAGGCTGTCTATGCGCGTGCGGTAGAGGCGCCGCCGCTCTCCTGGACCGTAGTTCTCCGCCTCCAGCTTGACAACCCACTGTTTGACCGAGCCCAGCGCGCCCGACGCGAGCGCCACGTCGTGCCGGGATGTCGCGATCACCAACGCGTCAGGCCGCGCGGCGGCAAGCACGTCGCTCAGCAACTCGTTCCATGGCCGACTCCTAGGATCGAAGTCGAACCGTCCCCACGGGTCCTCGATGTCGTACAGCACCGGCCGCGCCGTGTTGTCGTTCTGGAGCTCCGACGGACCGAGCAGGATCGGTCGCCGGGTCAGCCCTGGGATCTCCTTCCGCAGTTCGTCGTAAAGCATCTTGGTCGCCAACGTCTTGCCTGTCCCCGAGGTGCCGATGATGATCGCCGCTGACCTCTCCGCCATCGCCGCGCGCAGCTCCACCCAGTTTGTCGGATGGACGTAATTCTCGAGTTCCGGCGCGCTTGCGAGATAGCCGTCGTGGGCGCGGATCACCTCCTCGATCTCGGCGCGCCGCCAGCGCCGACCGCCGGCTCCGGCTATCCGGGCGCGTGCTTCCTCGCGGAGTCTGGCCCGGCAGTCGTCCAGCCGGGCCTTGGGGATGCGGCAGCCCTCCAACAGAAGGCGGTCAATGTCGCCACGCAGCCGCTCGTCGTCCTGGTTCGCGATGACGGCCACCCGCCCCGCGATGCTGTGCTTAAAGCCTTTGGCTGTCACCTGCGGCATCGCAGCGGGCTTCGGCCAAGCCCCCGCACGGCGACGACCGAGCTTCTTCGCATCACCGTTCAGCCCCGCGCTGGTGACGAGGAGGTAGCGAGCATCGGTCTTCTTGAGGCGCTCAGCTGCAGACTTACGGTCGTCACTGCCGTGCGCAAGCAGGCTGCAAAGCGTCGAGGGGGTCCATGCGTCCCCCCCACGTCGCTTGGCCTGCACAATGAGCGTATAGCTCTTCATCGGAACGCGGCTGACGAGGCGTCCGGGCTGAGTGTCCGTCAACTCCGCCTCAAGATCTTCCTGCGTCGCAGGCTCCAGCTCGAGCTCGTCTGTCTGCTGCGTGACCACCACAAGGTCGAGTGCGAGCCACACCGACACGTCGATTTGGTACTCATAGCCAGCCAGGGACGCGGACCCAGCACCCGAACCACCCCCAGGAATCGTCATAGACATTCACGCCACCCCGTCTTGGTATTCACGTCAGGCGGAATGCCCGGGCCGCGCAATCCCCCTTGGCAGGTTACACGGAAGGGACGTTAGCTGCCCCGGCGTTCCTCGCGCAAGGCGCACAGGCCGACGATGGCTGCAAGTCAGCGGCCGTCAAGCCTCGACCGCGAGGCATTTGCTTTTACCGGCTCCCCCGAATCTGCCATTCTGCTGTCGACTATGACAAGGGGGTGCGGTAAGCGCCGTCAGATTCCTATCTGAGAACACGAACCGAGCTGGGTGATTGAAGGGCAGCTATCCGCCGCTCGCCGCCAGATCACTGATGTCGGCTGAGGGGGCGACAGGCAGCAGCCCCTGGGCGCGGGCGCGATCCAGCAGGTTCTTGACCGACGCCGCCGCCCAGCTGCGCCCACCCCGTGGCGTGGTCTCCCGCATCGCCTCCAACTGGGCGCCGATTGCTCGGAGCGAGAGCTTCGGGTTGGCCCGGGCGATGCCAGCCACCAGCACCATCAGCCGGTCGTCCCCCCGCACCGACGGCACCTTGTCGAGCAACGCCCGATCGGCCAGCCCTTCATCGACGAAGGCGCGGACGGCCCGACGCAAACGTTCGGCCGTCCAATGCCGACCCGGTGGCAGCTTGGCGTTCACGGCGCGCGTCACCGCCGCCCAGGAGCGGGATGGCCGAAGCCGCTGCACGGTGGGCAGCCACTCCTCCGCCGTGCGGGTCAGCTCCAGCAGATAGAGTTGGCGTTGCCGGTCGGCCAGACGCTGCGCCGTCACCGTGTCGCCGTGCTTCAGCTTGGGGTTGCCGCCGATCCGGCCCCGCGCCCTGGCGGCCGCCAGCCCGGCCCGCGTCCGCTCACGGATCAGCGAACGTTCGTACTCGGCCACGGCGCCGAGCATCTGCAGCACCAGCGTGCCATGCGGGCTGGCGGTGTCGATCGGGCTGGTGAGACAGCGGAAGTGGCAACCGCGGCCACGCAGATCTTCGATCACCTCCAGCAAATGCGACAGCGAGCGGCCGAGGCGGTCCAGCTTCCAGATGACCAGCGTGTCGCCCCGAGCGAGGCGGGCCAGGGTCCGGGCCAATTCCGGCCGGGCCCGCGAGGCGCCCGAGGCCTTCTCCTCGAAGATCGTGGTGCAGCCGGCGGCGTGCAGCGCGTCCATTTGGGCGGCGGTGGTCTGATCGTCGGTCGAGACACGGGCGTAGCCGATGAGCGCCATGGCGGATTCCAAGCTGAAAAAAGCGTCCGGATGCCCCTTTTGTAAAGTCTGTGAGGACTAGAGTAAACGACCGTTTCAGCGCAGTCCGTTTTCTTTACAGCGGCCTGCTGGACCAGGCCCGGTCAAGCTGGGTTGCCTCGCTCCTGCCGCTCGCATCCGCAGCCGGCCGATGCCACGCGACAAGACGCCAAGCCGCTCCCTCGCCTTGTGCCTCGTGATCAAGGCTGTCATGGAAGCAGGTCGCACTGGGACAGTGACCGCACTGCTCACAATTGTTCACGTGTTTCCAAGGGGATGAAGCCGCCACCCCGGCTGGCAGGCGGACTTTTCGCATGAACCGTCAACTTTTCGCATGAACCGGTGGGCAGAACAGTGGCTGCAGGGAGCCCAGAACACCGGGATTCCGACTTTTCGCATCAACTGCCTTATAGCGACAGATTTCCAGGACGGTCGTGCCCCCGGCCGCCGCCGTGCGCCAGGAGCCTTTGCCCCCACAAAGGGAATTCACTGACATGAAGTAAAACGCTATTTTACTTCCACCTGACACGCTGTGGCCGCCGCGAAAGGATTGTCTGTGCTCGGGTTTTCCGCCCTCGTTAAAGCCGACCCCACCGTCCGCGCCGCCGCCCTCGAGCGCGCCACCCTGGCGGTCGCCCGCCTCGACGCCACCCTCGACGGCCATCCGCTGCTGCGCGCTTGGCAGCACTGGGTGCGCCTGGAGGCGGTGCGCGCCCACGCCGGCCTCGACGGCCACCGCGTCGAGCCGCAGCGCCTCGCCGCGTACCTCGAAGGGCTGCGCCTGCGCGCGCCGGACACATCGGCGCATCACGAACGCGGCGCCGACCTCGATGCGCTCTCCCACGCCCTACGGCTCTATGGCCTGATGCTCGCCACAGCCGACCGCCGCCCGGCGCGCGAGCTTGACGAGACCACCGAGGCCCCGGAGCACCGGCGCCTCGCCGAGGACGCGTTGTGGGCGCTGACGCAGGCCGCCCCCGGCGCCCACCTGCCGGTGCTGGCGCGGGCGATGCGGGCGTGGATCGTCGATGACCGCCCGCGCGGCGCCGTGCGCGCCGCCCTGCCCGCGGCGCTGCAGGCCACCGGCGTCACCCGCGCCCTGCTCCCCATCCTTGCCGGCGCCGACACGCTGCGCCCGGACAGCCCCCTGGACCCGGACGGCTGGACGCTGGCCTTCGCCCGCAGCCTGGAGCGCGAGGCCACGGACGGCCTCGCCATTCTCCGCCGGCTCGAGCACGCTTGGCGTGAGGCCCGCGCCGCCATCGGGCCGCGCCGTTCCAACAGCCGTTTGCCGGCCGCCGTCGACCTGCTCGCCGCCACGCCGCTGCTCGGCCCGGCCCGGATGGCCGCCCTGCTCGGCTGCAGCGTCCGCGGCGCCGGGCTGATGATGGAGGAGCTGGTGGCCTGCGGGGCCGCCGTCGAGGTGACCGGCCGCGGCTCGCACCGCCTCTACGGCCTGCCCGCCACCGAGGGCATCCGCGGCGAGACCGCCGGGCCGCGCCGCTACGGACACCGGCGGGGACGGCCGCCGAAGGTCATCGTGCCGGAGCCGCTGGCCGTGACCGAGCCGCTCCCGCCACCACCGCCGGTGCCCGCCCGCCTCGAGCGCCTGGAGGTGGATTACACGGCATTAGACGCCCTGCTTGCCGACACCAACCGAGTCGTTGAGCGCGTGCAGCGATTGCTCAAAAGCCGGTGACGGGCGGCACTTACAGGCGCCGGAGGCCCGCGGTCGGCGGCAATGTGAACGGACCCGTCGCTGTCCGCGAGCCTCCCCCGATGCAGCCCAGATCAGGCACAATGATCATATTAGAGCATGTTTGTAGACGTCATGCGTTGACCTGCTTGGGCGCGAGGCGCTGCAGGCGCCGGGAGAGGATGGAAATGAAGGCGATCTCGACGAAAGCGACGAGGTGCTCCTTCGTCCGCTCAACGATGGTGTTCAATCGGCGGTAGCGCGACAGCCAAGAGAACGAGCGCTCCACGACCCAAGCGATTTCGGTGGGGATGAACACGCCGTTGCGACCGCGGGCGATCGGCTGGATCGTGATGCCGAGCCCGTCACCGACTTTGGCCAGGCGGTTGCCCCGATAGCCAAGGTCGCCAATGGCCGGTCCTTGGAAGCCCTGCTCCGCGAGTTGGCGCAGCACCGGCACGATGCCCTTGGTGTCGTGCACGTTGGCCGGGGAAGCGTCGATGGCCAATGGAAGGTTGTACTTCTCCACCGCTAACTGGATCTTGATGCCGCGGATCTTCTTGCCGCCATCCACGCCGCGGGCAAAGCAACTCGGGGCCGAGGGACAGCTGCGGCTGTCGATCACCACCGCGCTCGGCTCGGCCACATCTCCGCAGGCCAAGCGCCACGTCCGCCGCAGCCGGCCGAGAAGACGGCGCCACAGTCCGAGCCTGGTCCAGCGGGCGAACAGCGCGTACAGCGTGCCGAACGGAATGGCGGAGAGTTGGCCGATAGCTCGCCACTGCATGCCGCAGAAGGCCACGCACCAGATGGCCATGATTGCCTTGCGCAGCACCGCTCCCGTGAGCTCCGGCTTGGGCCCGGAGCGGGTCGGGCGGGAGCCGTCGGCCGCCATCGCCGTAAGCTCGATCAGCACCTCCTCGACGAAGGCCTCGACATCCGAGAACGCGTCCCAGGACGCTGGCGTGGTGCTTGCGGGACGAACGGCAGTGCCCATAGAATGCGGTTCCAGACTGTCAGGACGAAGCTCACAGAGCTAGCAGACCGCGCCTCCGCCGCAACATCCCTCTTCAGCTTAAAGTAGCATCCCGCCCAGCCCCGGTCGGCACGGTCCCGCTGCAAACAAGTTCTGAATCTCCGTGGCGAATTTTTTGTCGATGTCGTCATCGCCGGTGAGGATCAGATCATGGTCGGCCACCGCCCGCTTGCCGACCTCCAGTGGCCAGAGCGTCGCCATGGCATGGCGAAACCTTTCGGCACGAGGCTGGTCCAGACGCGACAGGCTGAAGATTCGGGCTTCGGTTGTCGTTCCGACTGCGTAGACGCAGGTGTCGTCCCGCCGCTCCAGAGCGGTCGCCGAGCGCCCGTCCTGGAAGGTGATCTTCGTTCCCTTTGCCGGACACCGAAAGGCAGCTGGACCGCTTCCCCAGCAACGACGGCCGGCCGGCTGGCCGCGGTCTGGCAGGCTGACAGAGCTGCGGCGAGCACGCCGAGGGCGGAGATGCGGCTCAAAGCAGTCCTAAAATGCATGTGTGGGAATTCCAACTTGACGTGGCGATGGATCGGTCATGCGCCTTGGCAAAGCGTCGCAGACGGATCAGGAGCAGCTAGCGTCGAGGTTGGGGACAAGGGCACGGGCGTCCTCACCGAAGGAGGGCAGCGTGGCCCCCTTGCACAGCAGGATCGCTTCGACATAGTCGCGGAACCGTGGCTCCGACCGACCGGTGATGCCCTTGCGGTCGTAGAAGCGCTCGTAGCGGTGGGTCGAGGTCCACAACGCGACGATGACGCCGTTGGGGTCGATGACGGCGGTCAGTGGCACCGGCTCGATGTCCTTGGGCGCCGGCAACGCGTCCTGGTTTGGCTGGCGGCTGTCCTGCACCACGACGATGCGCGGGTCGAAGCCATGGCTGCGCTGATAGGCAACGTCGCGCAGCATCTGCCGTTGCGGATCCGCACCGGCGGGGCTGGCCCGGTTGGTGGCCACCATCATCACCACCGGAACCTCCGGATGCGCCCGCATGAACGCGTCCAGCCCCGGGCGTTCCGCCAAGCACGGAGCGCACCAGTCGGCGCCGCGCTTGAACAGGAACCAGCGGCCTCGGAACTCATCGGTGTGGTGGGTGACGCCATCCTCGCCGTGATGGGTAAAAACGGGAAGACGGTCGCCGACGGTGAAGCCGTAGGACTGCGATTGGGCTGGGGAAGCCGGGAGCATCGTCAAGAGGACCGCGAACGCCGGCCCTATGGTGAGCAAGGCGGAGTTGATCCGGGTTACGGCGGCGAGGGTGGACGTCATGGCAAGGTCCCAGGCGTTCGATGATGTGTTTCGACCAGCCAGTGCGGCGGTTTGGTCTCAGATAGGATTTAATTTCAAGTCGCCGTTGCGTAATAAGAATTCGTTTCTCGGTCAAGTCACTCACCCGGAGACACTCCGGCTTATGAGCGACGAGCTGAAACGTAGGATAGACAAGCGGCTGCGGGCTTTCCGGAGAGCTGGGACCTCAGCCAGGAGGATATGGCTGCGGCGATTAACCGCAGCGTCGAGACGAGCAACATCAAGCACGGCTGGGTTCTGGCGGCGCTGGAGACCCTCGACCGTCTGTCGCGCTACCTCGATGTGCCGCTCACCGACTTCTTCGATGAGGGTGCCCGCGTGGTGTCGCCGGCCTGGGCCGCCACCGACATGCGGCTGCGCGAGGTGATGCGCGGGTTGACGGACCGCGAAGCCGAGGTGGCACTCCTGCAGATCGAAGCATTGACGCTGCTGCGATCCGATGGCAAAGGCTGACCGGACGCGGGCGGCGCCTCCTCCAAAGCGCCAGCCCGTGCAGGTCGTGCCGGCTGGACCGCGGTTAACCCGCCCTCACCGTCGGTTCGGCTGAAGCCGGCCTCCCCGTTGCCGTCGTGGTGCGGCACGCGTCGACGATCGCACGGCTGAGGCGGGCGCTGACGCTGTCCTTCCCGGCTTCCAAGCGCATGAGCCGCTCGCGCGTGATCCCGATCTGATCGGCAAGAGCCTGCTGCGTCAGCCCTGCGCCCTCTCGCAGGCTCAACACGTCCGCACCGGCCATCGTCTCCAGAACCCTATCGTCGATCCAGCGCAGCAGGGCGAGCATCAGCCCTTCCGTCAGCGCATCCGGCTTCCGGCGCGCCTGGATGTCTTCCAGGAGGCGACGCGCCACCGTGCGCGCATTGCCTGGGAGAGCAACGTCATCGAGACCGATGAGGGTCGCCACATTCGGCAGCCGACGCGCCCGAGCGGTGTATGTCTCCATCGTTGCCTCATCGGCCAGCCCGTATCTCAACAGGCGGTATCCGGCCTTCAGCACAGCCTGAGCGACGTCGACCGCCTGATCCTCGGCCTCGTCTTCGTCCTCCAGCGTGTGCCAGTCGATGCCGGTGACCACGCTGGCCAACGCCTCATCGGCATCAGGCACGTCGATCGAGAAAGGCACACCGTTGATGGCGAAGGGCAGGTCGACGCCCGTGTCGCCGGTCAGAACGTCGGCGACGAACGCCCGCCGGACATGCGGTTCTGCGCGTGCGTACTGGTCAAGGAACAGGGCGTTCAACGCCGCCATCGTCGGCGTGGGGTTGGTCGTGGTGGCCGCGCCATGCACGGCGGCCTGGTAAGCGAGCCCCAGGCCACCGGCGTTCTCGTGGGCTCGGTGCAGGTTGTTGAACAGAGCGGCATCCTGGGTGGATTCGGCCGACGCCGGCAGGAACGCGTGCCGGGGGTGAGCGGTGGAGTGGGTGGTCATGCGGGGCTCCGTTGTGTCGCCCGTGGGTGGGCTCGGCTTGGATATTTTCCACCCGCCGCGCCAGGAAAGGCCCTTGGGGACACAAATCGTCACGGTCACGTTTCGAAGCCGCGACCTCGGCGTCAGCCGATGGACCGTCCCTTCTTGTCATGCGACATCCCAATTTGGTCCTTCCGCGTTTTCGGTGCAACAGCGTGGCTGGAGCGCTGCCGTTCAAGCCGCCTCCAGGACCCGGTGACGCAGCAGATCGAACTTGGCGCGGCCGCACATGGTTTGCTTGATGGTCTTCAATCGGCTGATTTGCCCCTCTACGGGCCCGGTGCTCCACGGCAGCGACAGCGCCGTGCGGACCGCCGCGAGATCACGCGCGAGCCCATCGGCGAACCCGGCCAAGGCGGTTTCCTTCGCCACGGCCAACCATTCATCCAACCGGCCCGCCTGCTGACGGCGCACCATGGTGCTGAACGCGCGGGCCAACTCGATGGCCCTGGTGAGTCCCTCGGAACGGATGAGCAGGGCAGCGACGAACCATTGCTCGGCGGCATCGATCATCTCCGGATCGGCCACCACCAGCCACGCCGTCCGGCGTTTCGAGGGCAACTTCCATGGTCTCCCAGGCGATGCTGAAAAAGCGGTAGGGCGAGACCGGATTGTGCGACTCCCGGTACAATCTGCGCGCCCGCCGTGCGTGCGCATGATCTGTGTGCGCTCTGTTCTATGGGTTCTTGTTCTGGTCTGTTTTTAAGGTGCCACTCCAGACAAAGGCCTCGTTGTCGGCCAGGACCCACGCGGCGCCAGTCCGCCGATAAAGAAACCGACCAGCGATGGGCGCCGCTCCGAACCGAGCCGGCGCCCATCCCTCAGCCGATCCGCGCCTAAGCCGACATGACTGACTCATGCAGAATCGGTCCGGCAACCCGCCACGTCGCGTAATCAAGCACACCGTACGTCTCGGTCGCTGCGAGCACGCGGCAAATCACCATGGCATCAAGCGCGACACCGAAGTAGGCGGTCCGTTCGGGCGTCCGCCACGTGGGGTCCACCACCGTCCCGGACTCCGTCACGCACCACGCGTGCTCGAGCGGGACGCCACCGTCCCTCTCCAGGGCGTAGCCCTCCGCATAACGGTAGCGACGCGGGTTGGACATCATCAGCTGGAAGGCGTTCTGGAAGCACATCTTCCGCGTGCCGAAGGGGATGTCGGGCGGCAGCGGCGCCGGCGTCCAGAAACGGCCCTCGCCGAACAGAAAGGCGGTCGGGAACGGCAGACTCGGACGGCGCTGCCCCGGCATCTTGGAAGGATCGATCAGTGCGAGGAACTCGCGGAGCTTCGTCTCAGCGTCCATGCATGGTACTCCCAGACATTTTCCCCCCAAGACGAAGGTACCACCCGTGCCCTCTCAGGCGCCCCGGTCAGCGCACCGCGCCGGCGTGTCAGCACGAAAAAATTTCGGCCGTCCGCAGCACGCGGCTGCAGATCAATCCCATCGCGAGCAGTGCGTTCGGGAGCTCGGCTTCGCCCTGCTCAGCCCGCCGTGATCGTGTTCGAGGTCGTCCTGAGCCACGCGACCGAGCTGCCCCGGCAGTGCCGACCGTACGCGGTCGCGATCGCGAATTGCCAAGCGGCCATGGCCTGCGCCCGGGCGGTGCGCAGGGTGCGGCGGGAGACCAGGTGGCGCTGAAGGGTGGAGGTGTTGTTGACGGCGGCGTGCAGAGAGAGGAAGCGCTGGGCTGAGCCTGGAGACTTGAAGCGCTGCATCTTCCTTGCGCGTCGCCGGAGCGGCTGGTGCGAGACTTCGGCCCAGTTGTTCTGGCGCCGGCCTTGTTCATGATGCGCCGTCAGGCCGATCTCACGAAACGCGGCCCCATAGGAGCGCAGCTTGTCGGCGGAAACCCGGGCCGGGGCAAAGCCCTGCTTCTTGAGCAGCGTACGCATCAGCTTGCCGGCGGCAGCTTTGTCCCATCGGCGTTGGATGAAAACCTCCAGCACCTCGCCCTGATCATCGACGGCCCTCCACAGGTACCTGTACTGGCCCCGGTGAAACTGCGCCGGGCTTCCCGAGCGGGAAGTTTCCGGCTCCCGACTCTGTCAAACCGGGCATTTCTTCCCGCTCGGTAAGATACCGCCTTGACGCGGGCGAAAGGAGGCATCATCTTCCCGAGCGGGAAGAGCGGTGCATGCCATGGAATTTATCGACACGCCGGGCCGCTTCGGCAGCCTCGTCCGCTCTCGGCGGCAGGCCCTCGGCATAACCCAGCGCGACCTCGCGTTGGCGGTCAACGTCGGCGAGCGGTTCATCGTCGATCTCGAAAGCGGCAAGCCGACGTGCCAGCTCGGCAAGGCCCTCGCCGTTGCCAGGGGCGTCGGCATCCGGTTGACCGACCAAGCCCCTGTTCCGTCTGCCGATACACTGTCCGACCTCGGCCCCGGCGATGCCTATCCAGACCTCCCCGACCTCGGAGACGAGGCGTGAGTACGCTTCCCGTCCATTACGAACATCTCGTCATCGGCGCTATCACCCTCGCCGATGAGGGGCCGTCCTTCGCCTACGACATCCGCTGGCAAAACACCCGGGGGGCGTTCCCGGTATCGCTGGGGATGCCGCTTGGCGGGGGGCCCTTCGGCCCGGAGGTCCTGATGCCGTGGCTGGCCAACCTGCTGCCCGAGGACGCCAATCTGCTCGCCGTTGGACGGAACCTCGGTGTCGCGCCGCAGGACGTCATCGGCATCCTTGAGCGGATCGGCCGCGACACGGCGGGAGCGCTGACCATCGGGCGTCTCCGCGCGGGGGAGGCCCCCGATTACCGTCCGATCGACGGCGAGACCGAGCTTGAGAAGATCATCGAGGAGCTGCCGGCGAAGCCGTTCCTGGCGGGCGAGGACGGCGTGTCGATGTCGCTGGCCGGCGCCCAGGAGAAGCTGCCCGTCGCCCTGCTGCCGGACGGACGGATGGCAATTCCGGTCAACGGAGCGCCGTCCACACACATCCTGAAGCCAGACGCCCGCCGACGGCTGTGGGGCAGCGTGCAGAACGAGGCCCTCTGCATGACGCTCGCCCACCGTTGCGACCTGAAGACGGCGGCGGTGACGACGGGCAAGGCGGGAGAGCGGAGCTACCTTCTGGTGACCCGCTACGACCGGGTGCAGCGGGACGGGCGCTGGCTGCGCGTCCACCAGGAGGACTTCTGCCAGGCGCTCGGCAAGCCGCCTGGGGCGAAGTACGAGCGCAACCGCTTGGGCATCAAAGGGCCGCGGCTCGTGGACATGTTCAAGGTGGTGGACGACCACCTGACGGCGGCCGACCGCATGCGGCTGCTCGACGCCGTGGTCTTCAACGTGCTGATCTGCAACACCGACGCCCACGCCAAGAACTACAGTATCCTGCTGACGGGCCGGGGCGCCTCGCTGGCCCCGCTCTACGACCTCATGTGCGCGGCCGCGTGGGAGAACGTCACGAAGAACCTGTCGCAGACAATCGCCGGCAAGGGTCGCGGCGACCACCTGATGGGCCGCCACTGGCAGCGCATGGCCGACGAGTGCGGCTTCAACCGCACAATGATCCTGCGGCGGATCGAGACGGTCGCGGACCGGGTTCGGCGGGAGCTGCCTGAGGCGGTCGGGGCGGTCAGGGCAATGCCGGGCGGGGACCACCCGCTGCTGGGCGAGTTCGCCGCGGCGATCGAGGCCCGCTGCCGGACCGTCGTGCGGCTCCTCGCCCACGTCGAGGAAGACGCCGAGGACGAGCATCCGCGGTGAAACCGCCGGGCCGGCCGTGGACTCGTCGCGCCGATTTGCGCAACAAAGTCGCGCTTCACTCCTTGGCGTGATCCTGCGGCTGCGCACCACCGTCGTCGTCCCAGCCACGAAGCCGGGCGCCACGTTCCAGCCGGCGTTGCCGCTCATCGGCAATGCTCACGGCAACCGGGAGCGCCGAAGCGGTCTGAATGAACATCTTCCCGCGTAGAAAATGGACCGACGATGAGCGCTTGCTTAGGTGGGTGGCTTGCATAACGGCTTCTCCTCTCTGGTACGGTCCAATAAGACCTGGACTGACTACACCGCTCTTGTGTGTTCCTCGCCGTAACAGTCATCCCGGTATGAGGGTGAAGGCACCCGACCGGTCCTACCCCTGTTTCACGTGCCCTGCGAACTGTGCTGGGTTTCCGTTTCCGCCGACGCCAGAACCCTGTCCAGCTCATCCGGGTCGATGAGCGCTGTCTGCGCCATGCCCGACCCTCCATTGAAGCGTCCATCGGCATGTGGCAGATGGATCCAGGTCGCAGTACGGCGATACACAGGGAAAGAGAGCGAGTCGATCAACTCCTCGTCGGTTTCCACGACGTAGCTCCCCGCCGGCTGCACTCCGTCCATGCCATTCAATTCGAAGGGACCGGTGAACGTCACAGTCCTGGTAGTTGTGCGGGTGAATGCGGTGCTCATCGAACGGTGCTCCCATGCGTGTCCGGCGGTTTCTGAAGGTACCTTCCAGGTCAGACCGCCGGTTTGACGAGTGACCCGATAATCGCATCTCGATGAAGAGGCGGGATGTGCCCGTTCGAAGTGACGGGCTTGCGGCGGATGGCGTCCTGCAGATGCTCTCCGGGTGGTCGAACGCAGCCGTCGTCTTTGCAGGAGGTTCATCTTGCAGCAGACACGCTATCCGCTGAAGCCCGAGAACGCCAACCCTGCAAGAAAGCCGACTGACATGCCAAGTGTCAGATAGGCCATACTCTTCCATTTCGGCGCGGACAAAGCCCAGGCTGCACGCTCTGAAGCAGTCCACTCTGATAGCGTCGTATTCCTGTGCGTCATCGCAACCTCCTGTTACGGGTTTCATAATGAATATGGCGCTGATAATTTATATAGCAATGATCAACCTCAAATATTTATATTAAAACTCATTTGGCATGAAGTCGTGTACACTTTATTTTTCTTAATTCATATACGTTTTTATTTGACACAATTCGGAGCGCGATCCTTTCCCCTGCTCCATCGGGGCAGGTCGCGGCGACGTCGTTGCGATGCTCGGCTCAAGACGCCATGAACCGGACCGCCTTGACCGATTGCCAGATGGTGAAAGCCCCGACCAGGATCACGGCGGCGGCTGCCGTCAGGGACAAGGCCAGCAACACCCCGTCCTCCTCGAGATAAGCCAGGGCGATCAGCATGATCGTCACGGCCGGAACGACGTTGCTCAGGGGAACCGGCACGAAGAAGACACTTGTCAGCGCGAGAACGACAAGCCCGACCACACGCGTCGTTGCTTCGAACGGAGTCTTCCAGCGCGGGTGTATGACCGTCTCCATGCGCCTCAACACCGGCACGGCACGATCGACCAAACGGACCAGACGCCGTGTCGAAAAGCGCCGGGAAGCGATGATCCGGGGGAAGGCTGGACTCTCGCGCGCCAGGATCATCTGGATCGCCGGGATCGTCAGCAGCAGGCCGACGACCGGTGACGTTCCCGGCGCCAGCCCGATCAGCGCCAGCAGCAGCAGAACGATACCGAAGGAGCGCTTGTGGAGTTTGTCCAGCAACCAGCCGAACGACACCCAGTCGGCTGGAGCCTCGGCCAGCAAGCCACGCAGAACCTCGGATGTCGGGATATGCTGGTTTATGACCGGGTCCATGGCGGCATCGCTCCTGGCCTTTCCGGCAGCCGGCACCGGGCCGGTCACGCCGGGATCGACACCGTGACGGTCGTGCCTTTGTCGGACCGGACGGTCACGCCGCCGTCGATCTGCCCGGCCAGCAACTCCATCAAGGTCAGACCGAGCGAACCGGAGCGCCGGGTCTCGGGCATGCCGACGCCGTCGTCGGCGATGCCCATGCGCAGAAGACTGCGCGAGGTATGGCGGAACGAGACGGCGATGCGGCCGGATCGACCGCCTGGGAACGCGTATTTCAACGCATTGATCATCGCCTCGTTGGCGATCAGGGCGAGCGGGATGGCTTGGTCCGGCTTCAGAAACGCTTCGTCGGCGTCGATATCCAAGACCACCTGCAGGCCTTGTTCGGTCTCGAAGGACGCCAGCAGATCACGGCACAGCATCCCCAGATAGCCGCCGAACTCGATCTCCTGCAACCCCTGCACCCGGTAGAGCTTCTCGTGGATCTCGGCCATGCGGTCCAGCCGCTCCACGGCGCTGTGCAGCGCATCCTGCACGGCCGGCTCCTGGTTCCGGGTGGTGCCCAGCTGGATGCGCAGGAAGGACGAAGCCATCTGCAAGGTGTTCTTGACCCTGTGGTTCACCTCCCGCATCAGGTCGTCCTTGTCGCGCAGCAGCATGTCCTTGTCATGTAGAGTGTTGCGCAGCACCCGCTCCACGTCGATGCGGCGCTCCACCTCGGCGGCGAGTTGGCGGTTCAGCTCGTCCAGCCGGCCCGTACGCAACGAGACGCGGCGGTCCAGCGCCTCGTTGAGTTGCCGCAGTTCATCTTCCGCCGCCTTGCGCGCGGTGATGTCGACAAAGGATGCGAAGTGATAGCGGATGCGGTCCTCCTCGAAGACGGGAGCGACATGCTGAAGCACCCACAGTTCCTTGCCGTCCTTCCGGTAGAGCTGCACTGGACGCACGATGGCTTCCCCGGCGCGCAGGGCCAGGTCGATGGCGCGCGCCACCTCCGGATCGGTGTCGGAGCCGGACAGAAGGTGATAGCTCCTGCCCAGCACCTCCTCCCGTGCGTAGCCGCCGAGCCTGATGAACGCGTCATTGACGAAGACGATCGGCACGTCC
Source organism: Azospirillum sp. 11R-A (assembly GCF_049472615.1). Taxonomy (NCBI): domain Bacteria; kingdom Pseudomonadati; phylum Pseudomonadota; class Alphaproteobacteria; order Rhodospirillales; family Azospirillaceae; genus Azospirillum; species Azospirillum sp. 11R-A. The sequence goes on from NZ_JBCEBL010000028.1 coordinate 54,884, forward strand.
GGCAGGGTCGGATCGGCGATCAGCATCGGCATCAGGGTCGTTTCCGCCGCCACCACGAAGGGACCGCCACGCGCCTCCTCCTCATTGACCATCTTCTCTGCGTCCTTCTGGTCGCGGGAATTACCGGGCATGCAACGCTCCCTGGTCCATTCGCTTCTACTGAAAGAGTATCGCTGCACGGTGCAGCGTTCTCAGACGAATAAGTGGCAGAGGCCCTTCACGGCACTGTCCATTATATAGAAAAATATATCAATTGCCTCCTGCAGAATTTTCATAAGCTTTCTGCATACGTACAATATAAACTCCCAAATCATCAAAAGAATACCTCCTTATTATTTTGCGATTAATCGCGTGTTTTTTCAAATTATATTTCTTGCGACGTTGTATTTTTGCAGTGCGGCATAATATAAGGCTAAGTCATTAAGGTCGAGCACAGCGCTCCCCGACACCCCACCCGAACAGATATGGATTTGATATGGACGACGGCACGCAACCCACCCCCACCACTCGCCCGACCATTCGCAGCGCAAGCGACGAAATCCCGGCGGGCAAGGATGGGTCAAAGGGCACCACCATCCGAAGCGCCAGCGAGGAGCATGCGCCGCAAGCCAACCGTGGCTTCGGACAGCAGCCGAGGCCCTGGCCGCCGACGCTGCCCGGCACGTCGGGCAACCAGGGATTTCCTGAAACCGTCCAGGCTGCCGGCCAAAGGTTCAATCGCGCATTCAACCAGGGCCTCGATAGCGGGAGCGGTCAGGCGACGGCACTCGGCGGCGCCCTGATGGCAGGCTATGGAACGGCCTTTTCGGAAGCCGTCTCCTTCATGAACCAGGCCGTCGAGCGTCAGAACGAGATGATGGGCAGCATGCTCCAGGCCCGCGGGCCGCAGGACATCGTGACGGCGGGGCACCGCTACCTGCTCGGCGGATGGCTGGCCTTCTTCGAGGTCAATGTCCGCGTCGCCCAGGCCGCGTCCCGTCTGACCCAGGATGCCAAGCACAACGCGCCGCATCCCAACGCCTGACGCCGCCGGCCTGCCAAAAAGCCCTAGGAGGACCTCCGTTGACCAGTTCGGAAAACGAGACGCAGACGCTTCTCACCGTCGAAGAGCAGGTGGGCGTCGCCAAGCGCCGGCAGGTCACCGGGACCGTCCGCGCCCGCACCCTCAGCCATGAGCGGGAACAGCCGGTCGAAGCCGATCTGTCGGTGGAGACGCTGGTGGTCGAGCGGGTGCCCATTGGACGCTTCGTCGATGGTCCGATCCCCGACCGCCAGGATGGCGACACCACCGTCATCTCGGTGATCGAGGAGGTGGCCGTCGTGGAGGTCCGCCTGAAGCTGGTGGAAGAGGTCCGGATCACCCGCCGCACCGAAAGCCGCAGGATGACCGAACACGTCACATTGCGCCATCAGGACGTGGTGATCGACCAGGATCCCGCGCCGAACGACTCAGAGGCCTGACCGGCCCGGACCGCTTCAAAAATCCCAAACAGTCGAAATCCTATCGGAGAACATCATGAGCACGATCGTCGTTGGACTTTACAAGGAAACCGGTTCCGCCAAGAAGGCCTTCCAGGCCCTGATCGCGGCGGGCTGCCAGGAAACGGACATCGAGACCTTCGATGGCGCCAACAGCGCCGACAAGGCCGCTCAGAGCCTGCTGGGGCACGGCTTCGAGAAGGAATTGGCGGACAAGTATGGCGCTGCCCTCCGTCAGGGCCACACTCTGGTTGCGGCCGATATCGCCGATCAGGATGCCGACGCGGCGGAGGCGATTCTCGACGAGAATGGGACCATCGACCTGTCCGACGCACCCGCAGCGCATAAGCCGGCCCAAAAGGCGCGCAATGGCGGCACTGTCGAGCAGGAGACCCTCCAATCGGTGAAGGAGGAGGTTGAGATCGGCAAGCGCCGGGTTTCCAAGGGTGGGATGAAGCTCACCTCCGAGGTCACCGAGACGCCGGTCAAGGACACCGTCACGCTGCGCGACGAGACGGTGGATGTGGAACACCGCAAGGTTGACCGCCCCCTGAGCCCCGACGAGGAGAAGGCCGCCTTCGGTGAGAAGACCGTCGAACTGACGGCGACCTCCGAAATGCCGGAGATCACCAAGGAGGCCCGCGTCGTCGAGGAGGTCGTGTTGTCCAAGACGGCGTCCGAACGGGAAAAGACCGTGGAGGCCGTCGCCCGCCGCACCGACGTCAAGGTGGAGCCGGTCGGCGGCAAGTCCGGCAACAAGCGCTGACCCGAAGCACACAAGGCGTGGCAGGGCGGACGTGAACCGCCCGCCTCCGACGGCCATCCCGGACATAAGCCGGGGTGGCCATCCGGCATCCGGCACCCCCGATGCAAGATCGAAAGACATGAGCGAGGAGGCCGGGAGGCTGCCGAAAGAGCCGGTGGATCGCATCACCAGGCCACTCGCACGTTTCCTGCGGATCGAGGCGGCGGCCGGCGGCGCCCTGTTGCTGTGCACCGCCCTGACCCTGCTTCTGTCCAACTCCCCATGGTCCGCACCGTTCCTGGCCATCTGGGAGACCCAGGCCGGACTTCATCTGGGCGCCATCGAGTTCTCCCGGTCGTTGAAGCACTGGATCAACGACGGACTGATGACGCTGTTCTTCTTCGTCGCCGCGCTTGAGCTGAAACGGGAAATGGTGTTGGGCGAGCTCCGCAGTCCGCGGATGGCCGCGCTTTCGATCGCCGCGGCATTGGGTGGAATGATCGTGCCCGCCGCCCTTTTCCTTCTGGTGGTGGGTGACGGGGACAGCGTTCATGGCTGGGGGGCGGTCACAGCGACCGATACTGCCTTCGTGATCGGCTGCCTGGCAGTCCTCGGGACGCGCATCCCCCACAGCCTTCGGCTATTCCTGCTGTCGCTGGCGATCTTCGACGACATCGGCGCGATCCTCGTGATCGCGATCGGCTATGGCAGCGCGCTCGATCCGGCGGCCCTCGGACTGGCCGGGCTGGGGGTTGGCGTCGTGGCGGGCATCGCCCGCGCAGGCGTCCGCAACCTCCCGGCCTATTTCGCGCTGGGCGGAGCGATCTGGTTGGCTCTGGACGTTTCGGGCGTCCATCCGACGCTGGCCGGTGTCCTTCTCGGCCTGATGACGCCGGCGCGCAGCTGGGTGAGCGATCACCGCCTGCGCAGCATCCTGGGGCGCGTTACCGCCTACCCGCCGGGGGAGCATTGGAGCGGCGACACGGCCGACCGTCACGACCTGCGCCGGGCCGGCGTCGCGACCCGTGAGGCGCTGTCTCCAATCGAACGCCTGGAGATCCTGCTGCATCCCTGGATCGCCTTCCTGATCATGCCCCTCTTCGCCTTGGCGAATGCCGGTCTGCCGCTGTCGGCCGAAGGGATCGACGCCCCCCTGACCCTGGCAATTCTGCTGGCTTTCGTCTTTGGCAAGCCTGTCGGGGTGGTGACCTTCAGCGTTGTGGCCGTGACGCTGCGCCTGGCCATTCTCCCGGCGGAACTGTCCTGGGGCCTTCTCGCTGCCGGTTCGCTGCTGACGGGCATCGGCTTTACGATGGCGCTGTTCATTGCCGAGCTGGCGTTCGACCCGTCCCTGATCGGTGCCGCCAAGCTCGGCATCCTGGCCGCCTCCATCGTCTCGGCAGGATGCGGCCTCTTGGCGCTGACCTGGTTGACCTCCGCAAGGCGACAGACGGCGCTGACGGACAAGCGGCCGTGATGGCTCCTTCGGCTGCCTGTCTCAGAGCCGCCCGGATCAGAACCACAGCCCGTTCGTCACCAGGGCGGCAAGGAGCGCCGCCAAGGCAAGGATGATCCAACGGTTGCCGCCAATTGCACCGCCCATCCGACCGGCGATGTCGTTGATCGGCATGGCAGTGGTGATCGCGGCAGCTCCCTCTTTGGGCAAAAGCGCCACGAGACGATCCGCGATCCTGTCGGTGTCCGTTGTCCCAGGCTGTTTCTCAGGAAGCTGACGAAGGATGGCGGCAAGCCGTGACGTCGCCGCATCCTTTGACAACGCCGCCATGCGAGATCCTTCGGCCCAGGGATCGAGGTCAAGCCGAGCCAGTGCCGAGAGGACGCTGAGCGGCGTTCCATTCTTTTCCATCCAAACTGGAGCAGAGAGGAAATCGCCCAAGTTGGAATGGTGCAGGGTGTATTCGGCGCGCAATGGCATGTCAGCCTCCCCGTGAAAAAGTTTTCATCCATTATATGTGTCATTTCGATCTTATATCACCAACCTGTCGTGATTATAGGGCTTCGACATTGTCATATTTTGTATATAAATAGAACTCATAATAGAGATTAAAGACGAAAAAATTATGTTTGCAACTTGTCATGAAAACGCGTGAGACGGCGATATCCACTTGTCATCATCACAGGGAACCATCATCACACATCTGATGTTGAGTGGTTGAAGAGTGTCCGACGCCTCATGCTTCTCCATCCGGCCATTTGTCATCCTGGCCGACGGAGACGCCAGACTTTTGCGTCCCCCCAGGTCCAAGGACCACGACCATGATCACGAAGCAAGGCGTCTACACGGCGCCCGACGCGGCACCGCACCGCACAATTCTGACCGGTTCGGACGTGGAGGTGAGGCCGGGTGTTCATCGCCGCGTATCGTGGGCGGGCGTCTTTGCGGGCGTCGTGCTCGCCCTGGCGATCCAGTTGCTGCTGAGCATGCTCGGGCTCGGCATCGGAATGACGGCCATCGATCCCGCCGCGGGCCGTGAAGGTTTGCCGCAGGCGAGTTCCTTCGGGATCGGCGCGGGACTGTGGTGGACGATAAGCTACATGGTGGCGCTTGGCATCGGCGGCTATGTGGCGGCCCGGCTTGCCGGGGTGGCGGTCCGTGGCGATGGCCTGATCCATGGTCTGCTGACCTGGGCTTTCGCGCTGCTGATCAGCGCCTATCTCGTGACCACCACGCTGGGTGGCATCACAGGTGGGGCGTTCAGTGCGCTGGGCAGCGCAACCTCGGGCGTGGCGCAGACGGTGCAACAGGCTGTTCCGGAGGTCGTTCGCGCATCGGGACTGTCCGCCGAGGAGTTGCGGCGGCGGGCCGAGGACCTTTTGCGCCCGGTCGATCAACAGCGCAGCGGCGACGATGCCCGCACCCAGTTGCTCAGCGCCCTGACCACGATGGCGACTGGCGGGCCGCAGGCGGATCAGGCGCGTCAGCAGGCGGTTTCCATCATTGCGCAACAGGCCGGGGTCCCCGAGGATCAGGCGCGTCAGCGGCTTCAGCAGGTCGAGCAGCAGTTCGGCGCAGCCAAGCAGCAGGCCACCGAGACGGCGACCAACGCGGCAGAGGCAACCAGCAACACCCTGTCCGCCGCGGGCATCTGGGGCACCATCGCCCTGCTGCTGGGCGCCGTGGCCGCCGCGGTCGGCGGCCGCCTGGGCACCCAGCGGCATGAGCATTCGGCAATTGCCGATTGACGCCGCGGATCGACGCCATTGATTCGGGATAGCGGGTTTGACGTTGGCGTTTCGTTAATGGTGAAGCGACATGGTGTCTCCTTGTGGAGGGATCATGTCGCTTGTCTGGTTTTGCGCTTGCACATATTTGCTTGTCAGCATTGTTGGTCTGCTTGAGGCGGAGATCCGGGTGAAGCCTGGCACCTCCCCCCTGGCAGTGGAGATCGCCTGGTCGACGCTCTGCTTCGCCTTGATGTATCCGGCCAGTGCAATGATGCGCTGGATAATGCTGCGGACCCGTCCGTGATCGCCATGCCGCGGCTCGTCCCCGGCATTCCCCTTCGGTCGCAAGTCCCCATCGGGATGCGATGACAGAGTTCACAAGAGGCGGCCGCCGGGAAGCCGGCAAAGGAGGACATGCCGGAACCTCACAGCTCATCCCTGACGATCGCCACATACAGGAGGATCGTTGCCCAGCCGGGCTGACATCAACCGGGCTGACAAGGACCTTTTCGAAATGAAAGCCGCCGCTGTCCTTTTGCTCCTGACGCTCGTGGGTGGCGCGTCTGCGGCTTCCGCCGACGAACGCGACCCGACGATTCTCTTCGATCCGGGCAATTATGTCGACGGCGCCGGTGTCGTGCGCAGCCGTGAGGGCCGGCCCATCGGGCGGATCGAGGAGGAGGTTGGCGGCAGCCATGTGCTGCGTGACAGCAATGGACGCCGGAGCGGCAATGTCGTGCCCGGCTTCAATAAGAATGAACTGGTCATCCGGGATAGTGATGGCCGCCGCCAAGGCACGCTGGAGCGCCGGTGACGGGGGGCTCACACCCGCAACGGAGGTGTGTTCCAGGCGCCAATAAAGCGGCCATCACGACCATGGGAGGAAGGCATGTTTAAGGCCCAAGCCGTTGTTTTCACCGCCTTGATCTGCGTCATCTCCGGTGGAGCCTCTGCGCTCACCTATGGAAATGCGACCTGCGACCAGCTGGTGGATGAAGTCATCAACACGAAGAAGTTGTTCGAGCAAGCCGTCCAGGATTTTAAACGGCATAGCGAACAGCCGGCGACCAAGCAGGATATCGTCCAGCTCTCCCTTTTGACCCAGCGGCATGACCGGGCATTCGCCATGCTGGCAGTCAAGTGCCCGGATGCGCTGTCGAACATCGACTTCAATTGACCGGACGATTTGTCGGAATGGCCATTGTCCGTCGGACACTCCCGCCAACTCCGATGCATCGGGCGGTTTACGGTCTCGCACCACGCAGAAGGGCCCAAGCAGGCTTCAGATATATTAGAAAATAGGTAAAATTTGCAAACAGCCCGACCTCGTCCCCTAAAATATCTGATCTTACACCTCATAAATCCTAATAAAAGCGCACATATAATGTGAGAAACCTTCATTGTGAGGTCATCATGGAAACCCATCTTTTCGACAGCCGGGCAAATGCCGTTCATTTCCTGCGTGCGAACGGTTTCGAGTTTTGGGAGCCATATCCGGATTATTGGCTGAAGAAGGATCATTCAAGCCATCTTTTTGGAGACATCGAAGAGCATTCGAAAGATGAGATTCTGGTGGTTATCCATCCTGGTTCGGCTGTTGACAGCATCGTCAACAGGCGCCACCACCAGCAGGAGCGTCAGCGTCGGAATAACGCACAGTCATGAATGATCCTGCTTTACGCGCAGTCGCATCATCACAATGCGTTGCCTGATATCGTGCCGTTCCAGCTTAGGGATCGGCCTCCCCCCTTGGGTGCCGGTCAACTCACCCTCAGAAGGGTCGCGATCTGCTCCGCCAGAGCCTGTGGTTTGAAGGGTTTGTGGAGAACCGCGCAGCGCTCGATCCCTTCCGGTCTGTCGGTATAGCCGGTGATGAGCAGAACGGGCAGCGACGGCGCAAGACGCCGGGTCTCCTGGATCAGGGCGACGCCGCTCATGCCCGGCATGGCATAGTCGGTGATCATGACATCGACCGGCATCCGCTCCTGAAGAACCTTCAATGCCTCCAATCCACTCGTGGCGGCAATCACCTGGTACCCAAGCATCTTCAGGACGGCCGCCGCACCGGCCCGGACCAGCAGGTCGTCATCGACCAGCAGCACTACGGCACCGTCCCCCGGAATCGTCTCGGACGGCGGCTCCTGGGTCAAAGCCCGCGCCTCCGACGCGCGCGGGATGAAGATGGTCACCGAGGTCCCCTTGCCGACCTTGCTGGCGATCGTCACGCCGCCGCCGGATTGGGCAACCATGCCATAGACCATCGACAGGCCGGGGCCCGAGCCCCCACCGACACCCTTGGTGGTGAAGAAGGGTTCGAAGGCCCTGGCCAGCGTCGCCTCCTCCATGCCGATGCCGGTATCGGTCAGGCTGATCGCGACATAGTCGCCGGGTGCCAACTCCGCCGGGCATCCCGGTTCGCCCTGCCGCCTGATGGCGATGTTGTCGGCACGCAAGGTCAGAACCCCGCCTTGGGGCATCGCATCCCTTGCATTGATCGCCAGATTGAGGATCGCCGATTCCAGCTGCGCCGGATCGACCATCACCGGCGCCGTGCCCGGTGGAACATCGATGTCGAAACGGATCAGGCCGCCCAGCGTGCGTTCCAGCAAGGGCCGCATGCCCGCGATAAGGGGAAGCATGTGTGCCGGCTTCGGCGTGAGCATCTGACGCCGGGCGAAGGCGAGCAGCGAATGCGTCAGCTGGGCACCGCAAGCCGTTCGCGAAGCCAGAGCAACGGAACGCCTCGGCTTCGCCAGCGCCGTGCTGGCACAATCAGCGGCGGGGGAACCCTGTACTGTCCGCTGGTCCTGTTCCGGCGCCGCCGGAGTTCCAAGGGCAGCCACCGAGACTCCGCATTCGGCAATTCCGCCCATGGCAGGCATCCCGCCATCCGCACACCGACCGGAGGAACGCCCATGACCACGCTGCTCCACTCCAACGACGGGCGATACCCCCATGGTGCCGACGTGCTGCGCGAACAGTTGCGCTGGACGAATGCCGAGCGCCGCCGGGACAAGCCAGCCTGATGCGCGGGGCCGTGCTGACCCGTCTCACCATGGCCTGCGCCGTGGCCGGTGCAACCGCCCTCCAGAGTCCTGGACCACATGACTCCGAACGCCACAGCGGCCGGCCGGGCGTAACTTCAGGCGCAATCCATTGATTACAAACAGTTCACGCTCTGGAATTCGGAAATATAAATTCGATTGCAGAAGTGCGCATATGAATATCCACAGCGATTTCTTTTAATTTCTCCCTCCGATCGTCAATGTGTCGTAAGCTTCTAAGCATCTTAATTGGTGAACATCCGCGTACCGGCCTAATACCCTCCCACCATAACGATTTGGTGGACCAGAACAGTGGATGTCGGCAAAGACCGAGTGGGGGTCGTGGTATGGGGCTGGAGGCGGACAAGATGTCATCGGATGAAAGCAGGGATCGGCATTGCCAGGACATACCGTCCATGGCTCCGGCTGAAGAGCGGGACACGCGGTCCGGCCCTTTGGCAATTGTTGGAATCGGCGCCTCGGCTGGCGGCCTCAAGGCCATCACCGCGCTGCTCAGCGCCGTGCCGGCGGCCAGCCGCCTTGCCTTCGTGGTGATCCAGCATCGGATTCCGAACAATGAAAGGCTGCTGTCCGACCTCCTGGCAAAAGTGACGCCGCTGTCGGTCCATACGGCCCATGACGGGATTCCGCTGGAGGCAGATCACGTCTACATCGCTCCGGCAGGCTGGTTGCCGACCATGGAGGCCGGCCAGCTGCGCATTCGCGAATCGCAGCTGTCGACTGACGCGACCCTGCCCATCGACATCTTCTTCCGCACGTTGGCGACCGACCAACAGGAGAAGGCGATCTGCGTCGTGCTGTCCGGCACCGGTGCGGACGGCACCAATGGTCTGCGCTCGATCAAAGAATGCGGCGGGCTGGTGGTCGTGCAGGACCCGACAACCGCCGATTTCGACGGCATGCCGGGCAGCGCCATCGCCACCGGCATGGCCGATTACATCCTGGCGCCGGAACGTATGCCCGGCGTCATCGTCGATTTCGTTCACCAGCCCTATCTCGGCCCCGTGGCGGCAGAGCAGCCGGACGTACCGAACGCCGCACTGAGCGCCATCCTCGACCTGTTGAACGCACAGACCAAGCGCGACCACCGGGCATACAAGCCGCGATCGCTGGCCCGCCGCATCGAACGGCGCATGGGGATTCACCACATCGCCGACATGCCGGAATATCGATCCTTTCTGGGCACGCACCCGGCAGAGATCGAACTGCTGTCGCGCGACATTCTGATCAGCGTGACCCGCTTTTTCCGCGACGATCCGGCTTTCGAGGTCTTGGCCGGCGATTTCATCGCCCCGCTGGTGCGGAATCGGCCGGCGGGGAAGCCGATCCGCGTCTGGGTCCCGGCCTGCGCCACCGGGGAAGAGGCATACTCCATCGCCATCCTGCTGATGGAAGCCTGCGCGCAGAGCGGATCATCCCCCGACTTCCGGGTGTTCGCCACCGATGTGGACAGCCGGGCGCTGACCATCGCCCGCACCGGTCTGTATCCGGAAACCATCGCCGTCGACGTGTCGGTCGAACGGCTCGACCGCTATTTCACCAAGGCCGAGGGCGGCTACAAGGTGGCCAAGCCGTTGCGCGACGCGGTATCCTTCGCCCAGCACGACCTGCTCAGCGACCCGCCCTTTTCGAAGCTCGATCTGATCAGCTGCCGCAACATGCTGATCTACATCGAGCCGGACGTGCAGAAGTCCATCTTCGCGCTGTTCAATTTCGCTCTGGTCGAGAATGGCGGCCTGCTCCTCGGCACCGCGGAATCCATTGACGCGCGCTCCGACCTGTTCGCACCATTATCGAAGAAATGGCGCCTTTACCGGAAAATCGGCACGACACGCGGCAGCGCGGTGACGGTCCCGCCGACGAGCGGGCGGTCTGCGATCACGGTGCCGGCACCGCCCACCTCCTTGCGTGGGACCAGCCCGGCCGACATCATCCGACAGGCCCTGTTGCTCGAATACGCCCCGGCGGCGGTTCTGATCGACGGGCTGCATCGCGTCCAATACCTGTTCGGTCCGACCGGCGAGTTTCTCGACCTGCCGACGGGGGAGCCGCCCTGGGATCTGACGGCGATGACGCGCGGGGAGTTGCGCCTGCAACTGCGCCGCGCCGTCGCCCAGGCGATCGCCTCGCACGGCCGTATCCAGATTTCCGGGATCAGGCACAACCGCCAGGGCGTCGTGGTATCGGTGACCATTCTGGTGATCCCGGTGCGCTTCCCCCGGGCCGGCAACGATCTGCTCCTGGTCACCTTCACGGCCGGCGACACGGCGCCAAGCATGCCGGCCGGCGAGGCCGCGCCGCCGCCGGCCGATATGGACGGCGTCGAACAGCTCGAAAGCGAGCTGCGCATGACCCGTGAAGAGTTGAACGACACCATCGAAGAACTCAGCGCCACCAGCGCGGCGTTGCGGGCCGCCAACGAGGAGATCCTGTCGATCGGGGAGGAGTACCAGTCGACCACCGAGGAGCTGGAGACCTCCAAGGAAGAGCTGCAATCCCTCAACGAGGAACTCAGCACGCTGAACGCCCAGCTCCATGAAAAAGTCGACGAGTTGGAGGCGACCACCAACGACCTCGGCAATCTGCTGAGCAGCACCGACATCGCCACGATCTTCCTGTCGTCGGACCTGCGGATCAAGCGTTTCACTCCGACGGCGACCCGGCTGTTCGCTCTGCTGCCGCAGGATACCGGACGCCCGATCACCGACATCGCCCGCCATTTCTCCGACCCATACCTGCTGGCCGACATCCGGTCGGTGTTGTCGTCAGTGACGCCTTCGGAACGGGAGGTGTCGATGGACGGCGACACCACCTACCTGCGCCGTATCCAGCCCTATCGCACGCAGCACGCTCGGGTGGAGGGGGTCGTCATCACCTTCAGCGACGTGACGCCGCTGAAGCGCACCAGTCTGGCCATGGCCCTGCGCGCGCGCCAGTACAAGCTGATCGCCGATCTCGGGCGCAAGGACCCCATCGGAGTGGAGGGGCCGGATACGCTGGTGGAAGCGGCCCACCTCATCGCCGAGGGGCTTGACGTGGACGGCGTCGCCATCCTCGGCCCCGGCGAGGATCCCTCCGGCCGGCGTACCGGGGACGCCGAGGATCTGATCCTGCTCGGCAGTGTCGGCTTCTCCCTTCCGCAGGATTCCGAGGTCAGGATCCCCAGCGACATGGCGACGCTGATCGGACGGGTGTTCCGGTCCCGGCAGCCGCTGATCGTCGAGGATTTCGCCACCGATCGGCGCGTCCGCGCCCCTGTGGCGCTGCCCGGTTGCCGGACTTCCAGCGGTCTGGCAGTCCCTTTCGGCAGCGAGGCGCGGGGACCATCCGTCCTTGCGGTGCTCAGCCACAACGCCGGGCGGTTCAGCGACGCCGACCTGGAATTCGTCCAGGCCATCGCCAGCGTGCTGGGGCTGGTCATCGAACGGGCCGGGGTACTGCGCGCGGCGCGGGCGGAGCGCGACTTCGCCCAGGCCATCGTCGATACGGTTCGCGAACCGCTTCTGGTGCTGGACGAGACGTTGCGGGTGGTCGGCGCCAGTGCGGCCTTCCACCAATCCTTCGCCACCACGCCGGATGGCGTGCTCGGTATCGATCTGGCGGAGATGGCCGGCGGTCTGCTGGCCGATTCTGCCCTTCACCAGGCACTGGAGCGGATCATACCCGACGGCACGGTCATCGAGGCGCTGGAGCTGACTGTCGGTCGAGAGCCGGGCGGTCAAAAGTCCGGCAGCCAAGGGTCCGGCGGCCAAGACACCGATGACCGGCATTTCGCCCGACGCCGCACGCTGCTGCTGAATGCCCGCCGCTTGAACAAGGCTGGCGGGCTGATCTTGTTGGCCCTGGAGGACGTCACCGAGCAGGTGCGAGTCCGCGAAGCCCTCGCCGCCGCCAAGGCGGCCGCCGAACAGGCAAGCGCCAGCAAAACCCGCTTTCTCGCTGCCGCCAGCCACGATTTGCGTCAGCCGGTCCAGGCGCTGATCATGTTCCATCATCTGGTGGCAATGCAGCCACAAGGCGAGGCGGCGGGCAAGCTGCTGGTCAGTATGGGCAACGCGTTGGGCGCCATGACCGCCATGCTGGACGATATCCTGGATGTGTCGCGCCTTGACGCCGGCAACATCGAGGTAATGGCCCGGTCCTGTCCGGTCCAGACGATGATCGCCTCGCTGTGTGCCGAGTTTGCGCCGCTGGCCGAGGCTGCCGAACTGTCGTTGCACAGCGTTCGGACCGGCCTGACGGTGCGGAGCGATCCCAAGCTGCTGGAACGCATCCTGCGGAACTTCATTGCCAACGCGATCAAATACACCGACCAGGGCCACATCCTGATGGGGTGCCGCCGCGCCGGCCCGAACCTGCGTATCCAGGTCTGGGACACCGGGCGCGGCATTCCGCCGAACCAGCTGGCTTCGATCTTCGAGGAATTCCATCAGGTCGACAATCCGGAGCGCGACCGGCGGCAGGGACTCGGGCTGGGGCTTGCCATCGTGGAACGCCTTGCCACGCTGCTTCAGCACCCGATCCAGGTCCAATCGACACCAGGGCGGGGATCGATGTTCGAGATCCTGGTTCCGTTGGCCAGTCCGGAGGATCCCGTTCCGAAAGAGGAGGAGACGGCGATACCCGATGGCGGCAACGGCGAGCGGGTGGTGGTGATCGACGACGACCCGGCGGTTCTCGACGGGGTTGCCGCCTTCCTCCATGAATTGGGTTATGATGTGGTGGCGGCATCCGACGGCGACATAGCGGTGGAGCGACTGGAGAGCCGGGCGCCGGACCTGGTCATCGCCGATTTCCGGCTCAGGGGCACGGAAACCGGATCTGAAGCGATCCGGCGGCTGGAGCGGCACTTCGCCACCCGGCTGCCCGGGATCCTCCTGACAGGTGATACCTCGCCCGCGCGCATCCGGGAAGCGAGTGCCAGCGGCTTCCTGCTGCTGCACAAGCCGCTCAGCCCGGAGCCTCTGCTGACCGCCATAAGACGGTCCCTCACAACCCAACCATCGAAGCCAGGAAGCGCCTGAGGATGAGGTTGAGGACGAGAGGGCCGATGGTTCCATTGCAAAGTTTGCCGGTGGATGCGGAAAGCACCGTGTGCCGCATCCTCAGGCTGGCACTACACGAAAATCAAAGCAACAGCACATCGTCTGTCTATTTTCTACACGGGAAGATGTTCATCCAAACCGCGTGTGTGCTTCCGATAGCCGTGACGGTTCCCGGCCAACGTCAATACCAGCGGGAGCGCGGCTCCCAATTCCGCAACTGGGACGACGCTGGTGGTGCACGACCGCGAGAGGATGCTAAAGAGTGAGTTGAACGTTGGCGTAAAAATTTGGCATCGACGGTAGAATGGAACGCCGAGTTGCCGAACCGTGGATCGTCTCAGTTGAAATATCGAGAAATGCACTGCCAGCGAATACGCCATCAGCGGCACCCTCAAACGATATCGGTTCGGTTCTTCGGGAGCCGCGGAAGGGCAGTACCATGAGCGATAAGGCATCCTTCCCGATCGTCGGCATCGGCGCGTCCGCCGGCGGGGTGGAGGCCTTGGAGGGACTGTTCCGCGCCTTGCCTGCCGACAGCGGCATGGCCTTCGTGGTCGTCACCCATCTGGCGCCGCAGCACGAAAGCCTTCTGGCGGACATCATCGGTCGGTGTACCTCCACACCGGCACGCCAAGCCGTTGACGGGGATTTGGTCGAACCCGACCGCATCTATACCCTGCAGCCCGGAACCCTGCTGACCATCGAGAGCGGCCGGCTGCGTGTCCGGCCGGAAAACGCCGCCCATCGCGAGCGCAACCCGATCGACATCTTCCTCAGCTCTCTTGCCGGCGACTGTGGGGAAAGGGCCGTCGGCATCATCCTGTCGGGCAGCGGCAGCGACGGCACCCTGGGCGTCAAGGCGATCAAGGAGCGGGGCGGCTTCACCATTGCGCAGGGCCATGACGGCATCCACCGCCATGACGGAATGCCGAACAGCGCCATCGCCACCGGCGTCGTCGACCTTGTCGCGCCGGTGGAGACGATGGCGGCGACGCTGGTGGACTACACGCGAACCGCCACGCCGCTGGGCGACCTGACGAGCGAGAAGGAGGTGCGTGAGGATGCGCGGCTGGAGGCGGCGCGCCGAAGCATCACCACGATCCTGCGCAACCAAGTCGGACACGACTTCCGCGGCTACAAGCACAACACCTTTCTGCGCCGGGTCCAACGCAGGATGCAGGCCCTGCGGCTGACGGACATCGACAGCTATGTCGGCTATCTGCGCGAGGATCGCACCGAAGCCGCGGCGCTGTTTCGCGACCTGTTGATCGGCGTCACCACCTTCTTCCGCGATGGCGAGACCTTCCAGGCGCTGGAGGAGCTCGTCATCCCGCATCTGTTCGCCGGGAAGAGCACCGGCGATGCAGTGCGCGTCTGGGTTCCCGGCTGCGCCACCGGCGAGGAGGTGTATTCCATCGCCATGCTGCTGTCCGAGCATGCGGAAACCCTCCACTCCGTGCCGAAGATCCAGGTCTTCGCCACCGACATCGACGAGCATGCGCTGGAAGTGGCCCGCACCGGGCGCTATCCCGCCAGTCTGGTGCGGGATGTCCCGGCTGACCGGCTCAAACGCCATTTCATCGAAGACGGCACCAGCTATGTCGTCCGCAAGGAGGTGCGCGACCTGTGCATCTTCTCGGCGCACAGCCTTGTCCGCGACCCGCCGTTTTCGCGCATCGACCTGATTTCCTGCCGCAACCTGCTCATCTACCTGGGGGTGGAGCTTCAGGATCAGGTCATCCCCATGTTCCACTATGCGTTGCGACCCAGCAGCTATCTGTTCCTCGGCGTGGCCGAGACGATCGGGCAGCATCAGGCCCTGTTTGTGCCCATCGACAAGAAGCACCGTCTGTTCCGCCGGCAGGACACCGCTTCGGTGACAATCCCCTTCGCCTTGGCGGAGCATGGCGGCCGCTCGGTTCGTGGAGGGGCTGAGACGCCCCGCTCCATCCAGTCCAATGCCGCCAAYCTGCGCGGGCATGTGGAGGCRCGCGTKCTGGAKCGTTTCGCYCCGGCCCAYRTCGTCGTCAACCWGAACGGTGAGGTGGTCTATTATTCCGCCAACACCGGCAAGTACCTTCAGGCGCCTCCCGGCGCCCCGAACCGCCAGCTTCTGGCGATGGCCCGYAAGGGRCTGCGGCTSGATCTKCGCGGYGCCCTGCACGAGGCGRTGCAGACCCACAAGCCGGTRACCCGCAARCACYTKGCGGTGGARGTGGACGAKCGYGTCCAAGTGCTSGATCTGACGATCGARCCGTTCGACCGMGAGGGGGARSCCTTCTTCCTGGTYCTGTTTTCCGAYGTCGGMYSYCCSAGTCCKSCGGAGGAGATYTACGGCAAGGARMGTMASTGGGGYCAGGATCCCRTTGYGGTSGAGCAGYTGGARCGTGAACTTCGCGAYACCAAGGARCGTCTYCAGAGCACGATYGAAGARTAYGARACCTCMYTGGAGGARYTGAAGTCCGCCAAYGAGGARCTCATCTCGGTCAAYGAGGAGCTGCAATCGACCAACGARGAGCTGGAAACRGCCAARGAGGAAACGCARTCCGTCAAYGARGAGCTYCACGCCGTCAAYATCGARCTCAACAGCAAGGTCGAGGARCTKGATCAGTCCAACAACGAYCTCCARAATCTKTTCAACAGCACCCAGATCGGGATCRTYTTCCTGGACCGMTSCCTGCTGATCCGGAGYTTCACGCCGGCGGTMACCCRGATTTTCAATYTGATCGCGAGCGACCGCGGYCGYCCGCTGACCGATATCGTCAGTCATCTCGATCAATTGGATCTTGACCACGACCTCGGCCAAGCCCTTGCGGGGACGGAGCCGGTGGAAAAGGCGGTCCGCTCCCGGGACGGCACCAAGCACTACATCATGCGCATCCTGCCGTACCGGAACGCCCGTAACGATCTGGAAGGCCTGTTGTTGACCTTTGTGGACGTAACGTCACTCAAGGAGGCCGAGGAGCAGCAGCGCCAGCTGATCGGCGAACTCGACCATCGGGTCAAGAACATGCTCGCCGTTGTGATCGCCTTGGCCCAGCAGACGCTGAAGACGATCGCCAAGGCTCCGGAATGTACCGCGTTTCTCGGGCGCCTGCAGGCGGTTGCCAGCACCTACGATCTGCTGACCCGTGACCGTTGGGGGAATATTCCCCTGAATGACATCGTGCTCAACGAGGCGAAACCCTATGCCGGCAGCGAAGGACGGTTCGTCGTTGAAGGACCCGCCGTTCAGCTCCGGCCCAAGGCCGCTCTGGCGCTCGGTATGGTGATCCACGAGCTGGTGACCAACGCCGTCAAATACGGCGCATTGTCGGTGGCCGAGGGTCGCGTCGTCGTGACCTGGGAGATCGGGGAGAAGGATGCCGATGCGGCACTGCTTGTCCATTGGCGCGAGACGGACGGCCCGGTGCTGTCGCCGCCCTCCCATCATGGCTTCGGCTCCAAGCTGATCACCCAGCAGATCCGCTACGAACTGCGTGGCGACGCCACGGTCGATTACCGTCCGACCGGCCTTGAGGCGACCTTCACCGTACCGATTGCCCAACTGAGGAGCGACGACGAGGCTCCCGACTTCCCTGAGAGCGCCCGGTGACTGCAAAGCGTCTGGACGGCTGCCGGATCGTGATCGTCGAGGACGAACTGCTGATCGCCATGATGCTGGAGGAAATTCTGCAGGACGCGGGAGCCACGATAGTCGGCATGGCCGGCTGCGTGGCGGACGCCTTGGCGTTGATCAGTCGGGAAGACTTCGACGCCGCCGTGCTGGATGCCCGCCTCGATGATGAGCGGGTGACCGCCATCGCCGACGCGCTCGAAGCCGGCGCAAAGCCCTTCGTCTTCCACTCGGGATATGGACCGGAGCATCTGCCGTCACGGCACCGTCACCGGCCGTTGCTTCGCAAGCCGTCCAATCCCGCTGCCATCGTCCGCATGCTGTACGCTGCCATCGGCTGAACGGGGAGCGGTGAACCGGGCAAGGTGGGAAATTTCTGAAGGCGATGGTGCCGGATGGTCGCGTCCGCTGTTGATCCGGCGGTGATGGACAGAACTGAACGATAAGAGTCCGGCATGGATCGGCAGACTCGGGACATTGTTGTCGTTGCGGCGTCCGCTGGTGGCGTTCAGGCGCTCCAGCGACTGGTCAGCCAACTTCCTGCCGACTTGGCAGCGACCCTTTTTGTCGTCGTCCACATCGGTACCAACCGTCCCAGTCTTCTGCCTCATCTCCTGAGCCGAGCCGGCCCCATCCCTGCCTATCATCCCGTTCATGGCCAGCCCATCGAACGCGGTCGGATCTACGTTGCGCCGCCCGATCTCCACATGCGGCTGCAGCCGGGGGCCATTCACCTTGATCGCGGCCCTAAGGTCCGCCACACCCGCCCGGCAGCGGACCCGCTTTTCGAGTCTGCGGCAGCGACATACGGGGCGAGAACGGTCGGGGTCGTGCTGACCGGCGGGGATTTCGACGCAACGGCAGGCGCCAGAGCCATCAAGGCGCAGGGCGGCCTTATCATCGTTCAGCAACCTCACGAAGCCGAAGCACCCTCGATGCCGCTCAGCGCCCTGCGTGACGATCACCCGGACCACATCCTCCACATCGACGATATGCCTTCACTTCTGGTCGATTTGGCCGAAGGGATGTAGCCAATCGCGTCAGGCAACGGTGACTGTCTGAGGAACTCGGCAGCTTTCGCTGCATTGTGGACGATCCTTCGGTTCCAATCATTTCATCGCCTCATGCAGCGCTTGTACGACAGTGGACGAAAGCGACGGCTTACGGAGCAGGGGGCGATGACAGTGGGAGCTTGGCAGATGCTCGGGGCCATATCCCGAGTGAAAAACAAAGGGGATGCCCCGTGCGTCCAGAGCCTCGGCAACGGAGGTGACCGGTTCTTCGTCCAATCTGGCATCCAGAAGCGCAACATGGAAGGTTTCGGCTTCGATCAGAGCGAGAGCGTCCACGGTCGAAGCGGCAAGCCGAACCACACTGGCGCCTGCCTCCAAGACTGCCGCCTCCAATACGACGGTAACGAGGAACTCGTCCTCAACGATGAGGACACGACGGTCGTTCAGCAGCCTTCCAGACATCCGCAGCTCTCCTGTTTTGGGGTTTCTCCAGAAGATATGCCAGTGGTCGCCGATGTGTTGCCGGGCAAAAGCTATGGACCCGCGCGCCGATGGAGATCTCTTTTCTGATATTGGCAATAATAACTGCCAGCACTATAATTGGTGGCGCTTTCGATCTGAGAAAAGAAAAATATTCCAACGCCGACAATTTTGCGTTGTCCGGTGTGCCGGTTCCGACGAAAGTTTGGCCCTGCCATTCCAACCCAGCCATGATTGGATGGACTTGCCCGGAGAAAATGAAGGGCCTCCATCGTTAACCTGCGGGACAGGGAGGTTTGGCATGGGTAACGGTCAACGGCGTAAGGTGACGGAAAAGTTCAAGCGATAAGCCGTTCGGCTGATCGCGACGAGTGGCCGAACCCTCCCGACACAGAAGGTCGAGTCCCGCGTCGGCGGCAAGGTTTTCAACATCGTGACCGGCCTCGGGATGCCAGTCTCGCGCAGGGTCGTCTGAACGCCGACTTTTCAGGATGGAGCCCTTCTCGACGCCCTGAGTTCCACATCACTGTCGTGGAGCGACATAACGGAAGAACACCTGCTTGATGATCTCCACGAGGACGAGATAGGTGACGACGGCGGCTACCAAGAACAGATAGAAGGATGTCGGCGGCACCACGAAGCCGAAGAAGGATGCCAGCGGGGTCAGCGGCAGCAGCGCGCCGACGGCGGCAGCTCCCAGCGACAACCCGGCCAGTATTGCGTTGGGTCGGCTGAGCCATGGGCTGCGGCGGGTGCGGATCACGAAGATGACCAGCACCTGGGTGGCAAGACTCTCCACGAACCATCCGGTCTGGAAGAGCGCCTCATCGGCGTTGAACAGGTGAAGCAAGGCGTAGAAGGTCAGGAAGTCGAACAGCGAGCTGACTGGACCCAACACCAGCATGAAGCGCTGGATCAGCCGCAGATCCCACTGCACCGGCAGGGCCAACGCCTCCGCCTCCACGTTGTCGAGCGGAACGCCGGCCTCCGACGCATCGTAGAGCAGGTTGTTGAGCAGCACCTGGGTCGGCAGCATCGGCAGGAAGGGCAGGAACAGCGACGCTCCCGCCATGCTGAACATGTTGCCGAAATTCGAACTGCTTCCCATCAGGATGTATTTGGTGACGTTCTGCACCGTCCGGCGCCCCTCCATCACCGCCTCGTGCACCACCGACAGATCGTGGTCGAGCAGGATCAGGCCGGCTGCCTCCTTAGCAACGTCGGCGGCGCTGTCCACCGAGATGCCGACGTCGGCGGCATGGAGGGCGGAGGCGTCGTTGATCCCGTCGCCCAGGAAACCCACCACCCGGCCGGAGCGCTTGTACGCCAGCAGCACGCGTTCCTTCTGAGCCGGCGTCACCCGGCAGAACACGTTGACCTTGGGGAGGCGGGCCCGCAACGCCTCYTCGCTCATCGCCCGCAGATCGTCGCCGGTGATCAGGCCGRTGACGGGCAGGCCGAGCTCGGCGCAGACGTGCCGCGTCACCCGCTCGTTGTCGCCGGTCAGAAGRCGCACGGCCACCCCGGCCCCGGTCAGATCGCGGATCGCCGCCATGGCACTCGCCTTKGGCGGATCGAGGAARACCGCGTAGCCGGCGAAGGCCAGTTCGCTTTCGTCTCCCAGCGCRGCGGAGGCATGATCCGGCCYCATCGCCTTGGAGGCGATCGCCAGCACCCGGAACCCGTCCTCTCCCAGTTTCTGGAACAGGGCATCCAGTTCTGCCCGCRCCGCCGGRTCGAGCGGCTTCTCGACGCCACCTTCGCCTTCATAATGGGTRGACTGCCGCAGMACGTCTTCCGGCGCCCCCTTGACCACCAGCMGCCGCTCRGTGCCATCGCTAACGAGAACCGAGACGCGCCGCCGTTCRAAATCGAACGGCACCTCGTCGATCTTCTGCCAGCCGGTCASGTCGAGGGTGCGGAAGGCGATGATGGCCTCGTCCAGCGGGCTCTTGATGCCGCTYTCGAAATGGCTGTTCAGGTAGGCCAGCCGRAAGACGCGCTCGCTCTCCGCGCCACGGAAATCCAGGTGCCTGACCATCCGGATCGTCGCYTCCGTCAGWGTCCCGGTCTTGTCGGTGCACARYACGTCCATGGCGCCGATGTTGTGCATGGCCGCCAGCCGTTTGACGATGACACGGCGCTCCGCCAGCCGCATCGCCCCGCGCGCCARCGTGACGGTGACGATCATCGGCARCAGTTCCGGCGTCAGCCCGACCGCCAGGGCYAGGGCGAACATCAGGGAYTCCAGCCARGGSCGRTGGAACAGYACATTCACCGCCAGCACGAACAACACCAGGAAGATCGTCAGGCGCAGTATGAGGAAACCGAACTGGCGGATGCCCAGTTCGAAGGCGGTGGGAGGCRGAGGCGCCTGCAGGGTRCCGCTCAACTGACCGAACGCCGTCGCGTCGCCGGTCCGGCAGACCACGGCGGTGGCGCTGCCRCTGATGACCGAGGTCCCCATGAATATGGTGTCGAGCGCCTTCTCAACGTCTTCRGCCGGGATCGCGACGGCATCGACCCGCTTTTCYGCCGGGTAGGGCTCCCCGGTCAGCATGGCCTGGTTGACGAACAGATCGCGCGCTTCGAGGAGGCGGCAGTCGGCTGGAACCAGATCGCCGGCGGCCAGACGGACCACATCGCCTGGAACCAGTTGATCCACTGGCTCCGATACCTCCACACCGTCCCGGCGYACCTGCACACGCACGGCGACGGTGCGGCGTAGCGCCTCCACGGCGTTCTCGGCCCGCATCTCYTGGACGAAGTCCAGGGTGACGCTSAGCACGACCATGACGATCACGATGACGAAGCTGGTGATGTTCCCGGTGGCTGCCGACAGGCCGCTGGCRAACARCAGGATCAGCACCAGRGGATTSAGGAAGCGGGTCAGGAATTGCAGCCAGAGCGGCCGGCGGCGGCGCGCCAGCGGCTGGTTGAGGCCGTATCKGCGCCGGCGGGCCTCCGTCTCGGTCCGGCTCAGCCCGGCGGGSGTCGCATCCAGGTTTTTRAGCACGACWGAGATCGGTTGTTTCCAGATCYCGTCAGCGATGRTGCCTTGGTCCAAAGGTCGTGTCCTCGGCAGTTRCAYMAGTGTAGGCGTCGGCCNAAGGAAGGAGAAAYRACGCKWACGATAKCCCGCAATTTCAYGGTTGGGACYYRGCGCCACACGGCYRGATTCGAAAACGGCGACCGCGGACYGACGCTCYGGATTTTYACTGCCGGCACYCTTTCGGTTGGACAATGCTAAAAAYATTKYCGCTGGAYYGGAGTAGACGGATGGGMCGATAGAGCCCTGGCCCGATGCGTCAYTCGCARCAGCAACYTYTAAGAGCATTTCTAYCCAGACCCRCYGCTACCATCGAAAGGGCGCCGKCATGGGACAGGATCATGAAAAGCATCACGGCACRTCCGGGCGGACAATCATGGGCAGCGGGCGCCGCGACTTTCTGTTCGGCGGCGAAGGGAACGACATCATCGYCGGCAATCGCGGCAACGAYTACATGGAAGGCGGCGGCGGCSGCGACCGYTTCATTCTCAAACCCGGCGACGGTTGGGACTGCATCGGCGACTTCCGGGGCGGAGCCGACGGGGACCTGTTGGACCTGCGGGCCTGGAGTGGGATCGGCAGCCTGGAAGATGTGCTGGYCYGCTCCCACCAGGACAGCGACGGGCTGGTCCTCGATTTTGGACCACGYGACGGCGTGAAGCTGATGGGCCTGTCGCGCGAGGATCTCRCTGCCGGCAATCTGCGACTGAAARMYGAGCCGATGAAAGCCAGCGCCGTATTCGCGGCGACGGACAATGCGAGTGGGAACGAGCTGTGGGGAACGGACGGGCGCCGGGCCACCCTGCTGCGGGACATCGCTCCACGGGTGGCTTCATCGGAGCCGCAGGGCTTTATCGAACTCCATGGGCRTGTTTATTTCAGCGCCGACGACGGCGTCCATGGGCGTGAATTGTGGTCCACTGACGGAACACCGGGTGGAACCCGCCTGCTGATGGACCTCAATCCAGGCGTCGCATCGTCGGCACCCACGGCCCTGACCATAGCGGACGGCCGCCTTTATTTCGAGGCGRACGACGGCCAGCATGGAGGRGAGCTTTGGGTCAGCGACGGGACGGCGGCCGGGACGCATATGGTAAAGGACGTGAATGCCGGYGGACGGCCGTCCTTTCCCTCCAACCTGACGGCGGTYGGGGACGAGCTGTTCTTCACCGCCAACGACAGCGAGCATGGCAGGGCACTGTGGCGGTCGGATGGCACGGCGGCCGGGACGGAACTGGTCAAGGATTTCTTCCCCGSCRGCTTCGAYCCCCCGGTTCCCCTGCCGATCCTGCCCACGCATCTGACGGCGGTCGGCGACCGGCTGTTCCTGACCGCCTGGGACGGGACCGGCGGCTATGGCCAGCTTTGGGTCAGCRACGGGACGGATGAGGGCACGGTCAAGCTGGATGGCAGCATTGGCGAGGACCCAAGGGCCGGGCGCTTGGAGGTCCTGACCGCAGTGGGAGACAGGCTGTTCTATAACCACGGCGAGGATTTRTGGACCAGCGACGGAACCCCGGAAGGCACAATGCTGGTAAAGAATTTTCCGCCGGTCGGCCTCTCCCTGCCCAACCRGTATGTCGCCTTCGACGACCRRATTGCCTTTGTGGCCRGSGATGGGSAGCACGGCTTCGAGCTYTGGATGTCGGACGGGACGGAGCAGGGAACGCGCATGGTGAAGGAYATCGCCCCTGGCAGCGCMGGGGCCAACATCGSGGACTTCGCCGTTCTGGRCGACAGGGTGTTCTTCACCGCGGACGACGGAGTGCACGGACGCAGTCTGTGGATGAGCRACGGTACCGAGGCTGGCACGCGCATGGTRGCGGACAGGTCCCACGACACGAWYTGGACGGCGCCCRGCAACCTCCACKCGGTCGGCGACAGCCTCTWTTTCAGCGSGAYCGACGCCGGGCAAGGCGGCGCGCTGTTCCGMTTGGATGCCGACGGGTATGAGGTGACGAAGCTCGCCACCTCCCACCCCTTCAGCCTGCTTTATGGCACGCTGGAGATCGCCGGGATCTGATGCCACTCATTTCAAGCTGGTGTCGATTGCCACGACCGCCCCCTGAACCGTGTCGGGATTTCTACCTGACCAATTCACCGGAGCCGGGTCGGCGGGCGCGGGGTTAAGCCACAGACTTCGTACATGATTCTTGTGATGACGCAGTCTCACAGCGGATCAATGGAGTTCACGCCCGCCTTGGCTGAGAGTTCCGGCGTTCCTCCCGTCTTATCACCGGTTGCCGACAAGCCGGTTGTCGTTGACTTCGATTGTGGCCGTCTCACCTCCGCCGACCAGCTTCCCCTACCAGGAAAGCTTCGCGATGCTGGCCGCTCGCACCGTCAAGCTGCCGCCTTAAACGCTGGTGCAACCCGCCCCTGACCAACCCATTCCCGCGACCAAAAGCGTATCGCCGAAAGGATGGTGGACGTCCGCCCTAGCGGTTCGGCCGATCGCCCGCGATATTAACCGGAGCCGGGAAATCGGGAGGATCCTGCTTTGTGCAAAAAGGCGATGCTCCGATCGGTGGTGATAGCCGTCGGGTGCTTGGCGCTTGTCCGGCTGCCGGGGACGGCTTCGGCAGCCGACTTGCAAGGTGTCTGGCTAACCGCAGACAAGGATGCGGTCCTTAGGATCACCCGCTGTGCCAATCGATTCTGCGGTCGGATTATCTGGCTGGAGAACGCTACGGATCGGAGTGGCTCGCCTCGTCTGGATCAGAAGAACCCGGATCCAGCCAAGCAAGCACAGCGGATCTGCGGCCTCGTCGTCATAACCGGCCTTACCCCCGTAGGTCCCGACCGCTGGGACGGGTCCGTTTACAATCCTCAGGATGGCCAGACCTACAGTGGCAGTATCACCGTCCTGTCGGATGAGTCATTGAGAGTTCGTGCCTATATAGGGGTACCGATCTTCGGGCGAAGCGAGACTTGGACACGGGTGGACGGTTCATCGGCAAACGAGATCGAGTATAAATGCCGAAGTCACGGGTGAGGCCCCCTACGTCATCCCGAGAAAATCGGCGCCGGCTTCCAATACCTTCTTCGAGGAGAGGGCTTATGACTCAGGATGCCGTGGGTGCGACATTGCCGCCGCACAACGATGTCGCAATCGGCGATGGTGGACATGCGCTTTTGCGCGAACGGCTTCGCCCCTACCAGACACCAAACCTCGTCCGCAGCCTCGCCCAACTGGCAACGTCGGTCCTGCCCTTCATCGGGTGCTGGGCGCTCATGGTCCTCAGCCTCGACATCAGCTACGCCGTCACGCTGCTGCTTGCCGTTCCGGCCGCCGGCTTCCTGGTTCGCATTTTCATCATCCAACACGATTGCGGGCACGGGGCCTTCTTCCGGTCACGGCGGGCCAACGATGCCATCGGCACGCTGTGCGGTGTCATGACCTTGACTCCCTATGCCAACTGGCGGCGCCAGCATGCCGGTCATCATGCCAACTGGAACAATCTCGACCGGCGGAACAGTGGATACGACATCTACTCATCCTGTCTGACGCTGGACGAGTACAACGCGCTCGGCCATCGCGAGCGTCTTTTCCATCGCCTGCTCCGCTATCCGGTGGTGGCGCTGATCCTGCTGCCGCCGCTGGTCTTCCTCGTGCTGTACCGTTTCCCCTTCGACACGCCGTCCGATTGGCGGCAGGAGCGGCTGTCCGTCCATAAAACCAACCTGATGATCGCCGCCCTGCTGCTAACGCTCGCGGCCTGGCTCGGCTTCGGCACGGTGCTGCTGGTGCAATTGCCCATTACGATCCTCGCCGCCATAGCCGGCGTCTGGCTGTTCTCGGTCCAGCACCGGTTCGAGCACACGCTGTGGGTTCGGCAGGAGCAATGGGAGCCACAACTCGCGGCCTTGCAGGGAAGTTCCTACCTGCGTCTTTCCGCCATACTCCAATGGTTCACCGGCAACATCGGTTTCCACCACATCCATCATCTGAATCCCCGCATTCCCAACTATCATCTGCAGCAATGCCACCGGGATATTCGGGCACTCCAGGAAGCGCCCGTTCTCACCCTGGGAGGGGCGTTGGCTGGAGGCTGTCTCTGGCTGTGGGACGAAGCGCGTGGAAAGCTCGTCCCGTTCCCTTGACCACATTTCCCCGGCCACCCGCCCCACGGCGCCCTTCGCGATCCTAAGGACGCCGCTGCGTACCCCCCGTTGGGGAGCGGCTTATCCGCTGCAATCGGCAGGTTGCCACCTCCGCTTCCCATGACGATCCCGCAGCGGCAGGACCAGGCTATGCCTCCCGCCATCGAGCGGCAGGCGCACCGCTTCGCCGGTCCGGTCGAAACGCGAGCCATCGAGGACCGCGTCCGATGCGTCGCGATCACCGTGCGACGTCGCCTCCACACGGATGTGGTAGTAGGTCGAATCCACGGTTACCGTGGCTTCGAAGCCTGTCCATGAAGCCGGAAGACACGGATCGACGACCAGGAATGCGCCCTCGCGGCGGATGCCGAGGATGCCCTCGGTGCCAGCACGGTACATCCACCCCGCCGCACCCGTATACCAGCTCCAACCGCCGCGCCCTTCATGTGGCGCCACCGAATAGACATCGGCGGCGACAACATAGGGTTCGACCTTGTAGCGCTCGGCCTCCGCCGGCGTGCGGGCGCGGTTGATCGGATTGAGCAGGTCGAACAGGGCGGCCGCCCTGCTGCCGTCACCCAGCTTGGCGAACGCAAGTATCGCCCACATGGCGGCGTGGCTATATTGTCCGCCATTCTCGCGCAGGCCCGGCGGATAGCCGCGGATATAGCCGGGATCGGACGTCGTCCCATCGAACGGCGGCGTGAACAGCAGCGCCAGGCCATCGTCGGGTCGGATCAGCAATCTTTCCATCGACGCCATCGCCGTCGCGGCACGCTCGGGATCGGCGGTACCCGAGAGCACTGCCCAGGATTGGGCGATGGAGTCGATGCGGCACTCCTCGCACGCGGCAGAGCCAAGCCATGTGCCGTCGTCGAATGTCGCCCGGCGGTACCATGCGCCATCCCAAGCCTCGCGCTCCAGCGACTGGCGCAATGCCTCGGCATGGTCACGCCAGCGGCGGGCGCGGACGGCGTCGCGACTGTCCGCCAGCGGCGCGAACAGCGCGATGGTGCGGAGCAGCAGCCAGCCAAGCCAGACACTTTCCCCCTTGCCGTCCTGGCCGACGCGGTTCATGCCATCGTTCCAGTCGCCGGTGCCGATGAGCGGCAACCCGTGCTCGCCGGACAGGACGAGGCTTTGGTCGAGGCCGCGGGCACAGTGTTCGAACAGCGAGGCGCACTCGTCGGCAGTCGCCGGCTGGAAGAAGGCGTCGTGCTCGCCGGGACGCAAGGGCGGACCTTCGAGGAACGGCACGCTCTCCTCTAGGATCGCTGCGTCACCCGAACTGGCGATGTAGGTGGCGGTGGCGAAGGCAAGCCACACGCGATCGTCCGAGATCCGCGTCCGTACCCCTTGCCCGGACTGCGGCAGCCACCAGTGCTGGACGTCGCCTTCGACGAACTGCCGGCCAGCGGCGCGCAGCAGATGGCGCCGCGCCTCATTCGGCATGGCGAAGCTCAGCGCCATCCCGTCCTGCAACTGGTCTCGGAAGCCGTAGGCGCCGCTCGCCTGATAGAAAGCCGAGCGTGCCCAGATGCGGCAGGCCAGCGTCTGGTAGAGCAACCAACCGTTCAGCATGATGTCCATCGCCCGGTCCGGCGTCTTGACCTGAACGGCGCCGAGCACGGAAGTCCAGTGATCGGTGACCGCTTCGAGAACGGCGTCGAGATCGGCGTCGCGGTAGCGCGCAATCAGCTCGCGAGCCGCCTCCGCCGAGGCGCATTGCCCAAGGAACCAGACGATTTCGACCGTCTCGCCGGCCTCCAACTCGACAACGCCCTGCAAGGCCGTGCAGGGATCAAGGCCGGCGCCGGTCGCCCCGGACAGCGGTGACCGCCCGACGAGCGCCGCTGGCGCCGAGGGGCCGCCGTTGCGGCCGAGGAACTCGGTGCGGTCGGCCGTCCACGCCGTCTGCCGGCCGTCGAGATCGGCGAAGGCGACGCGTTCACCGAAGGTCGGGCTCCAGCGGTTGCGGGCCAGCATGGCTCCAGTGGCCGCGTCAATCTCCGTTGCGATGAACGGAGCCGAAGCGCCACGTGCCGTGCCGAGCACCCACTCCGCATAGGCGGTGACGGACAGTGTGCGCCGGCCGGGCGAATGATTGCGCAGGGTCAGGCGGGAAATCTTGATCGGATCGGCCAGTGGCACGTATTGCAGAAGCTCCAGCGCGATGCCGTGCGCCCGATGTTCGAAGCGGCTGTAACCGCGACCATGGCGGGCGATATAGGTCCCGCCGTTGCGGATCGGCTGCGCGGTGGCGCTCCACAGGTCCCCGGTCACCTCATCGCGGAGATAGATCGCTTCCCCAGCCGGGTTGCCGACCGGATCGTTGGACCACGGCGTGAGCTGGTTTTCCCGGCTGTTCCCTGCCCAGGTGAAACCGCCGCCCTCCGCCGCCGCCTGGAAGCCGAAATCGGGGTTGGCGATCACGTTGATCCAGGGAGCGGGCGTCATGCGGCCAGCGTCGAGGATGATCACATACTCCTGCCCGTCCTTGTCGAAGCCGCCCAGACCGTTGAAAAATTCGAGGGCTCCCGGCACCGGCACCTGATCCGACATGGGCTGGGATGCGGATTGGAGTGAAACGGGAGTGTCGATGGGTGCCGATGGGAACGATTGCCGCTGCAGGCGGGCGATCTGTTCGGCGATGGAGCCGCGCCGGGCAATCAGCACGACACGGGCGACCGAATGGAGCAGAGCGCGTGCATCGGCACGCATCAAGTCGGCACGCATCGCGTAGACCGAACCTTGCGCCGGTTCCTCGCCGAACCGTGGCCGCGACTGGCTGCTGCGCACCGCAGTCTCGATGGCGACCTGAAGATCCTGCACATAGGATGAGGCGCGCTCGTTGACGATCACCAGATCGACGGCCAGACGCTTCATGCGCCAGTATTCGTGGGCATGCAGCAACTGGCGGACCTGGGCGATGTCCTCGACGTCGTCGATGCGCAGCACGACGATGGGCAGATCCCCTGAAATCGCGTGCGGCCACAGGCCCGACTGGGCTCCCGCGCCACCGGCTATTGTCGCGGAGGGAGCCCGGAAGCGGGCATCGGCGTACAGGATCGGCGCGGCCAAGCGCTGGAAGTCGGCGGCCTCGTCGGCCCCGATGGCCAAGTGGCGAAGCTGGACCTGGGCCTGGGTCCATGCCAGGGTTTTCGCCCGGTCGAAGGCATTCCGGTCGACATGCTGATCGACAAGGTCAAGAAGCGTTGCCTGCGACGATGCGACCAAGGTCCAGAAAGCGACCCGCGCGACCCCGCCGGGCGGGATCGTCAGGTGCTGCCTGATCGCGACAATCGGGTCGAGAACCGTCCCGAGGCTGTTCGACAGCGGCTGGCCGTCGGTGATCGCGGCGGCCGTGCCGACGGTGTGGCCACGCCCGATGAAACGGGCCCGGTCGGTCTCGTATTGTGGATCGGCCGCAATCCCGCCGTCGACGACGGCGAAGTGGGCGGCCCAGACCGGCGGCTCGCGTGGCGAGCGCGGGCGGCGGGTGGCGACCAGCGCGCCGAACTCGGCGTGGAACTCGGTCTGCACGAACATCTTGGCGAAGGCCGGATGGGCGGCGTCGGCGGCCGGCGTGGTCAGGACCAGCTCGGCATAGGACGTCACTTCGATCACGCGCGGTCGCCGGCCGCCATTGGTCAGCGAGATGCGGCGGACTTCACCGTCGGCCTCGCCGGAGACCAGAACGTCCATGGTGGTGGTCAATGTCCCGTCATGGCGGATGAATTCGACGTGATCCTCGCCGAACACCACCTCGGCATGGTCCGCCGCACGCCCGATCGGCTGCGCGCTGGCAGACCACAGTTCGCCGGTCTGCGTGTCGCGCAGGAAAATAAACGTCCCCAAATCGTCCCGGGTGGCATCCTCGCGCCAGCGGGTCACGGCGATGTCACGCCACAGGCTGTAGCCCGCCCCCGCCGCGGTCAGCATCACTGTGTAGCGCCCGTTGGAGAGCAGGTGAGTGACCGGGGCTGCGGCGGAGGGCGGCGCGGTAAGGCGGCGCACCGTCGGCGATGCGATGGCGACGCCCATTGCGGAGGTCTTCACCTCCTCGGCCCGCGGATGTCCGACGACGACGTCGCGCGGCATGCGTTCCTGGAGCAGCAGTTCGCTGGCCATGATCATGGGTTCGCGGTGGAAACGGTCACGCATCCGGCCGTCCTGCAGGGCGTTGGCGATGGCGACGATGGTCATGCCCTGGTGATGGGCCATGACGTTGCGCACGACGGCCATTTCCGCGCCTTCGGGAAGCCTGGAGCGGGTGAAGTCGAGGGCGTCGTAGAAGCCATAGCGCCCGCATGCGCCCATCGCGGCGAGGCGGTCGTAGTTCAGCCGCGCGCCGTGCGGATCCACCATCGCGGCCAACCCGGTGGCGTAGGGCGCGATGACGAGATTCTCGGAGAGGCCGCGCTTGAGGCCGAGGCCGGGAACACCGAAGTTCGAGTACTGGTACGTGAACTCCAGGTCGCGGGCGCTGTAGGCGGATTCCGAGATTCCCCATGGTACCCCCAGCGTTCTGCCGTAGGCTTGCTGACGCTCCACCACCAGACGGCTCGTTTGCTCCAGAAGGCTGCCAACCGGCGCGCGCATCACCAGCGCCGGCATCAGATATTCGAACATGGAGCCGGACCAGGAGATCAGCGCGGAGCCGTTGCCGACCGGTGTCGCCGCACGGCCGAGACGGAACCAGTGCCGCGTCGCGACGTCGCCCTTTGCGATGGCGAACAGGCTGGCGAGCCGGGCTTCCGAGGCAAGCAGGTCATAGCAGCTCGGATCCAGGCTGTTGTCGGGGAGAGCGTAGCCGATCGACAGCAGTTTGCGTTCGGGATCGAGAAGGAAGGAGAAATCCATCGCGAGCGCCATGGCGCGTGCCGTATCGGCGAGGCTACGCAACCGGCCCCTCAGCATGTTCGGCGTCCCGGCGACCGGGAACCGGTCACGGCCATGCTCGATCGCCGCGGTCCGCAATGCCATTATCCAGAACATCAAATCCGCCGGACCGTCACCACCGGCCGACGGCCCGCCCGTCGGGATGATGTCACGAGCCGCCTCGACGGCCCTGTCGGACAGCCGCTTCAGCGTCGGCAACTGGACCTCGAGGGACTGGCCCCCGTTGAGCTGGGCGGCGATCTCGTCAAGAACGGCGCCAAGTCGGCGTATTTGCGCGCCGTCCGCTGTGGGCAGGGCGTCTGCGGCCTCTCGCGCCAGGGCGAGGGTATCCATCATGCCAAGTCGGGCGTCCGCCGCCGGAGCACAGTCCATCCATTCCTCGCAGGCGTTCGCGAGTGCGATCAGATGGCCGGCAAGGTTCCCGCTGTCGACCGACGAGACATAGGCCGGTTCCAACACTCTCAGATCCTGTGTTCCATACCAGTTGTAGAAATGCCCCCTGAACTGCGAGAGCTTCCGCATGGACTCGAACGTCGCCTCCAGCCGCTCGATGGTTTCCGTCGTTCCTGACCAGCCGAAGTCGCGGGCGGCGACGGTGGAAAGCAGGTAGAGACCGATGTTGGTCGGCGATGTCCGGTGGGCGACCACCGGCTTCGGGTCCTCCTGGAAATTGTCCGGCGGCAGCATGTTCTCGGCAGGTGTGACGAACGTCTCGAAAAAACGCCAGGTGCGCCGCGCGGTGAGGCGCAGGTCGCGGGCATCCGGATCGGAGAACGCCGCCCGCCGAAGTATGGCCGGCGACCGGCTGGTCCACGCGGCGAGCGCGGGGGCCGTCAGCCACAGCAGGGTGAAAGGCAGGGCCAGCGGCCAGGACGATGGCGTTACGGCAACGGTACCAGCCACCACGACGAGCCCAAGCGCGGTGCCACCCGCCATGTCGCGATAGAAGCCGCCGAGATCCAGTCGCGGCCGGCCGCTTGTCTGCGCCGCCGTCGTCCATTCGAGAAGGTGGCGGTGCGTGACGAACAGTCGGGTCAATGTCCTTGCGATCGCATCGGCCATCCGCCACGCCTGGTCGGCCAGGAAGGCAACCGACATCACGGTCCGCATCGCCGCCATCCGCAGATCCTGCATGAGCGAGCCGACGTGGTTGCCGAGGCGGGTACCCGGCCGGCCCGGCAGCACCGAGGACACCGCCGGCAGGAAAGCCGGAACCGCGCTGACGGCGAGCACGAGCAGGACTCCCGCCAAGGCGGACGGCAGAGGCAGCAGCCAGCTCACGGCCAGCGTCACCAGGGTGAACGGCGCCAGCAGCGAGCGCCGCAGGTTATCCAGCATCTTCCAGCGACCGACCGGCGGGGCCGCCTGAGGACCTGTCCTATGGCCGAGTATCCAGGGGAGCAGTTGCCAGTCGCCGCGGGTCCAGCGGTGCTGACGCTTGGCAGCGACGTTGTAGCGCGAGGGGAACTCCTCGACGAGTTCGACGTCGGAAGCGAGACCGGCGCGGGCGAAAACACCTTCGAACAGGTCGTGGCTGAGCAGGGCATTGTGCGGAACCCGGCCGTCCAGCGCCGCTTCGAAAGCATCGACGTCGTAGATACCTTTTCCGGTGAAGGATCCCTCGCCGAACAGATCCTGGTAAACGTCGGAGATGGCCGACGCATAGGGGTCGATGCCGCCGGGGCCGGAGACGATCCGCTGATAGAGCGAGCCCTTGCCGCCGAGCGACAGCGACGGCGTGATGCGGGGCTGAAGAATGGCATAGCCGTTGATGACGCGCCGCCCGGCCGCGTCGAAGGTCGGCCGGTTCAGCGGGTGCCCCATCTTGCCGACCAGCCGGAGTGCGGCGTCCCGCGGCAGTCGCGTGTCGGCGTCAAGCGTGATGACATAGCGCACGTCGGCCGGCACCTGCGGCGCGCGACCGGCAATGGGCATGAAGCTGGTGTCGGTGGCGCCGCGCAACAGCCGGTTGAGTTCGTGCAGCTTGCCGCGCTTGCGCTCCCAGCCCATCCATTTGCCCTCGCCGTCATTGTAGAGCCGGCGGCGATGCAGCAGCAAAAAACGGTTTCCGCCGTCGGGACCGGGGCCATGGCGCAGATTCAGCCGCTCGATGGCCGCGGCGGCCACCACCAGGAGAGCGTCGTCGTCAGCCACCACTTCCCGGTCTGCGTCGAGACCATCCGACAACAGGGCGAAGACGAGGTCGCCGCCGGCCCCGGCGAGGTGGTGAACCTCCAGCCGCTCGATCTGCTCCAGGAGGTCGGCCTCGCCGGTCAGCAGTGTCGGAACGGCGACGAGCGTGCGTTGTGACGGGGGCACGCCGTCCGCCAGTTCGAGCCCAGGCAGGGTGATCGCTCCGAACAGCCCGGTAACCGCGCGGTTGACCAGCGCCGTTGCCACTTCGGAGGCCGGCAGGACGCCGGCAAGGGCGAACAGGACGAGCCAGCCGCCCATACCGGGAAGCCAGGCCGCCCACACCGCGAGACCCAGCAATAGCGCCGTCACGGACAGGATCGCACCGACATAGCCGCCGATTCCCAGATGAACGCTGAAACGGCTGATCCGCAGCCGGGCCGGTGGTCGAAAGCCGACGCGCCGCTCAAGTGCGCCTCGCCCTTCCACGATCAGATGATAGCCGGGGTCGCCGACACGCGCGGCGTCCGCACCGTTGGCTGCTTCCGCCGCCGCTGCACGTGATGCTGACAGTGCCAGACCGGCGATGGCGAGTTCCGGGAATGACGAACCGCGGGCCAGTTCCTCAATGGCGCTCCGGTAGAGGTTGCGCGTGGGGAAATCCATGGCGGCAAAGCCGCTCGCCGCGCGAAGTTGTTCGTCGACGAGGCTCACGCTCTCGAACAGGTCCGCCCAGTCGATGTCGGAGATCAGCCGCATGCTGGTGATGACATTGCGCACGGTGACGTTGGAGGCGCCCAACCTCTGCTGAGCGTGCTGGACCACACCGTCGACCGTTGCGCCTTGACGGTTGAGCCGCTCCTCCAGCCAGCCGAGGGCCGGCGTCGTTCGCGGGTCTTGGTCCCGCAGCCGCTTCGCCAATTCTGCGGCGAACACGTCGGACAAGGAACCGGAAGAGCGCGTGGCCATGTCCGCTTCGAGGGCGGAACGGCTGTCCCCCGACGCGAGAAGACGGTCTGCCAGTGCGTCGGCGTCCGCCTGTGCCACGCGTCCGGCGGTGATCTGGTCGGCGAGTCGGCGCAGGTTCTCGATGAGGACGATGCGAAGCGTAATCGCGACTGCCCACAGCTCGCCGATGGACAGTGGCTGGACCCGCTGATAGGCGGCGATGAAACGACGCAGGATGGCGGGATCGAGGTGGCTGTCCGTGTGGGCAACGAAGGCCCAGGCCAGTCCGAACACCCGAGGATACCCGGCGAACGGCCCGTCAGCGAGCTTCGGCAACTGACGGTAATAACCCGGCGGCAGGTCGACGCGGATTTCCCGGATCTGTTCTTCGACGACATGGTAATTGTCGAGCAGCCATTCCGCGGCGGGATCCACACTGCGACCGCGCTCCAATTCCGCCGCACTGGCCCGATAGGCGGCGAGGAGCACCGCGGCGTTGTCGGCGAGGCGGGTGTGCAGGGACAGGACGGCAAGCGGCTTGCGTGTCACCGGCTGCGCGGCGGCGAGACTCTCCGCATGCCGCTCGAGCCGGTCCAGACCGAAGAGCTCCTCGCGCACCGGTGCCAGATCGCTCCAGGGGGACGGTGGCAGACGACGCCCGAAAGCATGGCGGAGGATCGCATTCATCAGTGCCTTTCCGGCCAGCATCAGCGTGCGACCGCGATTAAGAGAGATGCGTGCCAAACAGTGGTGTGATCATCGCTGTAGGCATCGAGGTTGGCCGCCGCACCATTTTTTAGGGCTGTCTTCTTTGGCGCGAGGGCTGAAGGCGGAATTTCTGTGAGTGTCCCGGCATAGGCTGCCGTCAGCTCATTCTTTTGATGCGGGCCACGGACTATCTGATCGTCGCGCATGGGAAGGCCGATCAACAGCTTTGCGAGGTTCAGGTCGACACGTTGGCCACGGTGATGGGGGTGACAGTGGACCGTCCCGTCCTTGATGACGCGAGCCCCAGTTCGGTCCTTCCTGCTGAAATCGGTTGGCTACAGCGGGACGTGGACAACGCATCGTTCAAAGGACTTCCGATCGACGCTCTCGAACATGGCGAAGCCTTCGGTTCAGACAGCGGGACCATGTATCAGGACGAAGAGCAAGACCGTCAGCGCGATGGCGACTGGAATCACCACAGGTGGCACGAAGTATGCTTTCACGGCGTTCCATGAGGATAAAGAGCCGGTATCCGTCGGGGGAAGGGACATGGTCGTGCTCCATATGTTCGGCGGATTGAACCAAGGATGCCGCGATAGTTTCCTCGTTGCGCCGCGTTTCAACGATTGCGAAATCGCCTATCGAGGAAATGGTGATGAAGCTGGGTCGATATTGTGGCGATTCCGCCATATGGACTCATGCGCCGCAAAATCATGTGCAATGGATTCCAAGAACAGTCCGCCAGATCGCCGTGTGAGCGCTTCAGTCCGTCTTCCAAGGCAGGCGTTTTGCCGGTGGTTTTCCCGCTTGCTCACGAAGCCCATCACCGATACGGCGACACCCCAGTCTTTGGAGAAAAGCCCGGATGTGGCCGGACGTATGCTGAAATTTCGCGGATGGCCCAATACCTCTGGCCTTGTGGTCGGTCCAGGGCTTTCAGACTGTCCGGGGTGACGCCATAGGACGGACGAGAAACTACGACAAGGAGACTGAGCTGGAACATGGAGCATGACGGGACCAATGGGCGCTTGTGAATCGGCATGGAATAAGGGGCTCTTCCAAGTTTTGTGTGACAAAGCAGAGGTTGAGTAGGAAGCTCTGAACATCCGGTGGAAGACGCAAGCTCTTTCGCGGGCCAGGGAGGCCATATGGAAGGAAAGAACCCTCCTTCATCATGGTTGTTCCCTTGAACATCTCTCTGTCGTCGATCGGCTTTCTGCCCAATCTTCAAGTCCTGGATCAGATCGATCATAGCTTCTATCGGATCACCGTACGTGCACAGCCGGCTGCAGCGTCGGTGTCCTGCATCGGCTGCGGCACACCCTCACGCCGCGTTCACGGCGCCTACTGGCGCAGCCTTGGTGATGTGGCATGCTTCGGACGCCCCACCGTTCTGCTGATCCGCGTCCGGCGCTTCCGCTGCTCCAATGCCACGTGTCCGCGCCGCACCTTTGCCGAACCCTTGCCCGGCGTCGCCCGCCCGCGGGCGCGCCAGACCGACCGGCTGCGGGCTGTGCACCGGACCATTGGTCTGGCGCTCGGCGGCAATCCCGGCTCCCGTCATGCCAGGGCCATGGGCGTGCCGATCAGCCGGACGACGCTGGGGCACAGGGTGCGCGTCGGCATCGACATGGCGGTCGCTCCAGTGACGGTTCTGGGGGTGGATGACTGGGCTTGGCGCAAGGGCCACCGGTACGGAACAATCCTGTGCGACCTCGAGCGCCGGCGCGTCATCGACCTGCTGCCCGACCGCAGCGCCGACACACTGGCAACGTGGTTGGCAGCCCACCCCAACGTCACCGTCGTCGTGCGCGACCGCGCCGGCGCCTATGCCGAGGGGACGGCGCGTGGGGCGCCAAACGCCCTCCAGATCACCGACAGATGGCATCTGCTGCGCAACGCCAGCGATGCCCTTCGCTCTGTTCTGGAGCACCATCATCGTGACCTCCGAGCCGCCGCTCGGATGGCGAGCGCGCCATCGGAGCCGCCGGGGGAGATGAGTGAAGCTCCCCAGCCGGTCGCCGCCGAACCGGAGCGGCGGCTGCGCAGCACAGAACGGCGGGCGCAAGCGGCTCAGGAGCGCCGTGACGCCCGCTATGCGGAAGCGGTTCGCTTGCGCGACCAGGGCCTGTCCACCCGGGCGGTTGCCCGGTCGCTCGGTGTCGAACGCAAAACGGTGCGCCGTTGGCTGCGCGCCGGCCATGCCCCGACTTGGCAGCATGCCGACCGCGGCACCAGCATCCTCAATCCGTACCATGGTTATCTGGAGGATCGCTGGCAGGCGGGTTGCCGGAACGCCGCAGCGCTGTGGCGGGAACTCCAGGAGCGCGGGTTTCCCGGACAGTACAGCGTCGTGCGGGATTGGGGAACCCGACGCCGGCGGCAGGATCCGCCCGCCGAACCGAGGGGAACCTCCGATAAGCCGGTGTCGGCGAAGCAGTCCGAGCCTCCGACACCTCGGCGTGCGGTGCGGCTCCTGGCCGGCGATCCCGACAGGTTGACCGACGAGGACCGCCGCTTTGTCCAGGCGTTGAGGGAGCGCTCACCGGCGATCGCGACGGCCGCCGATCTCATCACCCGCTTCTGCGAGATGGTGAAGGGCAAGGTGCCTGACCCATTCGATGGCTGGTTGCGCGAGGCAGAGGTCAGCGCGCTGTCACCGTTCGCTGCCGGGATCCGCCGCGACGAGGATGCGGTGCGCGCCGCCCTGAGCGAGCCGTGGAGCAGCGGGCAGGTCGAGGGCCAAGTCAACCGGCTGAAGGCGATCAAGCGCGCGATGTATGGCCGGGCTGGCTTCGATCTGCTGCGCGCTCGGGTCCTCAGTCACGCCTGACGCGAACATCAAATAGTGAAACACGCTCCGGTCATCCACACAAAACTTGGAAGAGCCCCCTATCTCAAGCCGATTGACACAGCTACCAAGCGGCGTCCCCCGGCGGACGCCTCATCGGTCATGCAGCGGTTGCACGTGATAACTCCGCGGCCGCATAGATGCGGTTCGAGAGGAACTCTTGGATTCGGAGATTATGTTGGCCCCGGACGGTCCAGGAGCCTTGCCTCAGGCGACCAGATCCGGGGCGGGCGAGCCTGCGTGAACGCGGCCTGCACGCAGGAGGTTACGGATATGGCAGCGCGGCAGTGTCATGGTTCCCCGAGCTTGGACAGGTTCGCTCTGGAATTCAAGGATTACCCGATCACAACGGGGGCTCGCGCGGCCTCCCACTCTCTGAAGCAAGCCCTTCCGGAGCGAACGTGCCCCCTTGGGCAAGAGGAAGACGTTCCCGCGCCAGTCAGGCCGATTTTGCCAGAAGCCATTCCTTCAGCTTCGACCACCGGCGCCCCTCCTGCCGTGCCCGCACAGCCATCCCGAGCGCCTTCCGCTGGCCCACAACGACGACCAGCCGCTTCCCGCGGGTGACGCCGGTATAGACAAGATTGCGCCTGAGCATCGTCCAATGTTGCATCGCCAGCGGGATGACGATAGCCGGGTATTCCGATCCCTGGCTCTTGTGGATCGTCGTTGCGTAGGCCAGCGATACCCTATCCAGTTCGCCGAAGTCGTAGGGAACCTCACGACCGTCGAAGTCGATCAACAGTTCACTGTTCTCCGGTTCCATCGCGGTGATGACGCCCAGGTCGCCGTTGTAGACCTCCTTTTCGTAATCGTTCTCGGTCTGCATCACCTTGTCGCCGACGCAATAGGTCCAGCCGAAGCGCTCGACCCGGACATCGCCTGGCGGGTTCAGGACCGCTTGGAGTTCCACGTTCAGCGACCGGGCGCCGAGGCATCCGCGGTTCATCGGACAGAGCACCTGGACATCGCGTACGGGGTCCAGGCCGAAGCGCTTCGGGATCCGGTTCCGAACGACCTCGATCAGCTTGCGAACACCATCCTCGGGCTCCGCCGCTTCGACGAAGTAGAAGTCCGAGCCCTCTACGGGTGTCAGATCCGGCATCTGGCCCTGGTTGATGCGATGGGCGTTGACGATGATGCGGCTGGCCGCCGCCTGTCGAAAAACCTCGGTCAGGCGTACCACGGGCACGGCGCCGGATGCGATCACGTCGGCGAGCACCTGCCCCGGCCCCACCGACGGCAACTGGTCGACATCGCCGACTAGGATCAGGGCCGACCTGTCAGGCGTCGCCTTCAGCAGCGCGTTCATCAGCGGCACGTCGACCATGGACGTCTCGTCAACGACGAGCAGATCGCATTCCAACCGGTTCTCCTCGCTGTGCTTGAAGCCTCCGGCAGCCGGGTCGAAGGCGAGCATCCGGTGAATGGTCCTGGCCTCCATTCCGGTGCTCTCCGAGAGCCGCTTGGCCGCCCGGCCGGTCGGGGCGCACAGCAGGATCCGGATGTGCTTGGCAGCCAGGATCTTCAGGATGGAGTTGACCAAGGTAGTCTTGCCCACGCCCGGGCCGCCGGTGATGACCATGACCTTGGATGCCAGGGCAAGCCGGACAGCCTCCCGCTGGCTTGGCGCCAGCGTCAGTCTCGTCTTTCCCTCCACCCACTCCAGCGCCTTCTGCATGTCGATGGCGGGCCAGGGCAGCGTCCCGGCCGCAAGTCCCCGCAACCGGGCAGCGATGGCCTGCTCGGCCCGATACAGTCCGGCCAGGAAGACGCAATCCCTGCCCTCCAGCTGATCGGCGATGACGGCGCCGTCAAGAAGCTCGTCCGCCAGCGCCTCTTCCACGAGATTGGTGCCGACTTCCAGGAGTTCGCTGGCCAGCTTCTCCAGGTCCTCCACCGGCAGGCCGCAGTGCCCCTCGTCCATGGCCTCGGCCAGCGCATAGCCGATGCCTGCCCGGACGCGGACCATGGCCGTCTTCTCGATGCCCAGCTTGGCCGCGATGGCATCAGCGGTCTTGAAGCCGATGCCGCGGATGTCCCGGGCCAGCCGGTATGGGTTCTCGGTGATCAGCTGGATCGCCTCCTGCCCGTAGGTCTTGTAGATGCGGACGGCCCTGGAGGTCCCGACGCCGTTGGCGTGCAGGAACAGCATGATCTCCCTGATCGCCCGCTGGTCGGCCCATCCTTTGACGATGCGGTCGGCCCGCCTGGGCCCGATGCCCGTGACCTCGCGCAGGCGACCGGGTTCGGCCTCGATAACGTCGAACACGGACTCGCCGAACGCCTTCACGAGCTTCTTGGCGTAGACGGGGCCGATGCCTTTGATCATGCCGGAGCCCAGGTACTTCTCGATGCCCTCCAGCGTGGTCGGCTGCGTGGCCTTCAGGAAGGTGGTCTTGAACTGGAGGCCGTGGGTGCGATCGTTGACCCAGTTGCCGCTCGCCTGGATCCACTCCCCGGCCGAGATCATCGCCGCATGGCCAACGACGACAACCAAGTCCCGATGTCCGCGGACCTTCACCCGGAGCACGCAGAAGCCGGTCTCGGCGCTGTGGAAGGTCACGCGCTCCACCAGCCCGGCCAGGGACTCCGTCGATGACGCGATGGCTTGCCCGCTCATGCCGGGATTGTGCTTGATTCCGGAGCTCTGGGCCAGTCGCACATGCGAAGACGGTCCGGTGCCGACGTGGGTGACGAAACGGACTGGCAGACGGGACGGACACTCGCCTGCCCGACCCTCGCCCTATGGTCACTGCGCAATGACCTCGAGGCGCTCTATAGCGATGTCCTCTCGGTCTGGGGGCTCTGGGCAACCGATCTGCGTGGTCGAGGTCTGGACTGCGGGCACCATATGGCCGAGGAGGCACCGGAGGAGCTTGCTCGGGAGCTCCTGGCGTTCCTGGCGACTGAGAGTGGCAGATGAGTCGATAGGCCCGACCGAAGACGACAGAGATCGTCTTGTCAAGCCCAAGCAGCAGACGAATTACGCGTCGAAGGACCGCGAACAAGGCACTCAGGCACGCTTGAAGTCGGATAAAGCGTCTGGAAGCCCAATGGAACGCGACAAAGCAGTCGGAACCGGGTGGCTTTGGCGCAAACTCCCGGGAAAGACGGCGAAAAGCGGCGTTTAAGAGTGCATTTAGAGCGAATGCATACAGGTATACTCGCACAGTCTATCAACTAGACCCCATCGTGCTGTCTGCCGAGGGGGCTTTGACACGATAGCTGGTTCACGTGTTTGCCCGGCCGTCCTTAGCTTCATGGTGCTGCGCCGGTGGATCAGCGGGAAGGGTGCGCCAAGAGGCGATGGCCCTGACCGCCTGCAAGGCGTTGGCGTTGTCAGCGATGTGGACGTGGCGGCGCAGTTCCGCTACGGCGGGCCATTCACCCTGCTCATGGAAGACTCGCTGCACGGCTTCCGCCATCTCCTTGCTCACGACGAACACCAGCAGACCCCGCGAAAATGTACGCCTGGACAATGAACAGGCCCCGGCAGCCAAGCAAGCGACCTTTTGGCGGGCGCTTGGCGGGAAGGAGAAGTTCCTGCATGACGAAGACGTGGCTGTTCGGTAGCATTAAGCCACAGCCATTCCCTCATGAGTAGGCGCATGAACCTGCCTCCTGCAGCGCTCCGCAGATTTCACCGAATTGCTCTGACCGCCCTGCTAATGCCTTTGGCCGGTCACGCAACCCTCGCGGCCGAGATCTCCGTCATCGCCGGAGACCGGATCGAAGTGGAAGGACGGGACATCCATCTCTGGGGCGTCCGTGCACCGGAGGCCGATGCCCTGTGCCATGGAAATGGCCAAGGGGAGCCGTGCGCCAGGGTATCCCGCCGCCTGCTCGAGGCGCTGATCGGCAAGGACGAGGTCATCTGCATCGTGAAGGACGGCAGCCCGGACAAACCGCTCAGCGCCCAATGCTCGGTCGAGGGCGCCGATCTCGGCCACCTGATGATCACCTCGGGATGGGCGACGGACGACCACGCCGAGAGCGCCGGGTTCTACGAACTCCAGGAACAGGCAGCGCGCACCGAACGGGTGGGGATGTGGAAGTATCGGTGAGGCCAGCGTCTGATCAGCCGTCGATAGGGATTCTGGTCTCGAACTTGACCCGGCTGATGACCGTGAGAGTGATGAACCGCTTGATCAAGGGGTTGGTGTAGAGCGTCGCCCGGGCGAATTTCTCGAACTCGCTCATGTTCCTGACGCAGACCATCAGGACATAGTCGGTCGATCCGGTGACCAGATAACACTGCGTCACGCAGTCCTGGGCGTGGATGGTTTTCTCGAAGGCATCCATCAGCACCCGGTCGTCGCCCTTGAGCTCGACGGTCACGATCAGCTGGATGTGGCTGCCGAGCTTGCTGGGATCGACGATCGAGACATCCTTGGCGATGACCCCAGCCTCGCGTAACCGGCGGACCCGACGCAGACAGGTCGGTGGCGACACCGCAACCGCGTCGGCAAGCTCCAGATTGGTGATCTGGCTGTTCCCCTGAAGCAGGTTGATGATCTTTCGGTCGATCTGGTCGAGTTCGATGTCAGGCATGGGGCGAATGCTCGTTTGAGGCGATTTCACACTTATGAGTGTCGCGCTCTGCGTCGTCAATTTTTCCATCGTGACAAACTGGGTGGCAGAATTAGAAATTTCATACCGTCCAGATGGCGCTACAGTCTGCTCATCACGACGCAATGAACTGCGCCGCGGCGCAAACAACTTCCCAGTAGTAGCTAATTATCCCCGTTAGAGCGGGGACACTCGCCTAAACATCAACAATAGAAACTGACCCATTCAGCGAAGAGGTTTCGAATGCCCGGAGATGTGATCTCTCGGTTTGCCTCCGTGCGCCTTGGCACCAGGGGAAATCAGCAAAAAGAGCGCGGTTTGGGCCGCGTAAACGGCCATCACGGCGAGCTCCTTCAGGGGGTCTTCCCGGACGATGCAGGCCGCCTGCATCGCGGTCTCGTCACGCTCCCGTGCGACATAGTCTCATCCACTGCCGTCTTCCGCCCGGCGCCGGGAAATCTGGTCACCGTCCCGGACGACAAGCTGAAGGCGGCCGAGGCCGCGCGGCTGACGCTGGACAGCCTCGGCCTGCATGACCAGGGCGGCCACCTGACGGTGGAGAGCACCATCCCGGTCGGCCTCGGCATGGGGTCCTCGACCGCCGACGTGGTGGCTGCGATCCGCGCCGTCGCCAACGCCCACGGTGCGGTCCTCGCCGCCGAAGAGGTCGCCCGGCTGGCGGTTCGAGCGGAGACGGCCAGCGACAGCATCATGCATGGCGAGCTCGCCGTGCTCTTCGCCCAGCGCGAAGGCATTGTGCTGGAGCATCTCGGCCCCGCCCTGCCGCCGCTGGAGGTCCTCAGCGTTAACACGGCTCCCAGCGCCCTCGTGGACACTGTGAAGCAGCCTCCGGCCGACTACGACGACTGGGAGGTCCAGGCCTTCCGGCCACTGCGCGGCATGCTGCGGCGGGCGATCCGCACCGGTGACGCGGCTCTGCTCGGCCGGGTTGCCACGGCCAGCGCCCGAATCTCCCAGCGCCACCTGCCCAAGCCCGCCTTCGAGGAGATCAACGCCATTGCGGCCTCCACTGGGGCGCTCGGCATCCAGGTCGCCCACAGCGGCACGGTCGTCGGCCTGCTCTTCGACCCCCGCAACCCGGCCACGGCCCGCCGGGTCGCC
The DNA here is from genome assembly GCF_049472615.1 of Azospirillum sp. 11R-A. NCBI lineage: Bacteria > Pseudomonadati > Pseudomonadota > Alphaproteobacteria > Rhodospirillales > Azospirillaceae > Azospirillum > Azospirillum sp. 11R-A. The sequence continues at coordinate 97,902 of NZ_JBCEBL010000028.1, forward strand.
GAAGCGGCCGCCCGCCTCGAGGCCTTCGGCCTGCCCCCCGCTTTCCACTTCCGTACCGATGTCGCCGAGGTCCGCCATGTCGCTTGAGATGACGATGTCCCAGCCCCAGTCCCGCGAATCCCGTGGCTTTCCCGACTATGAACTCCCCCGATTGGTGCGGCTGACGGACAACCTGCACGGCGCCGCCTTCTTCCTGATGAAGCTGCTCCCGGCCCGTCACATGCTGGACCGTGCGGCGGCCGACGGGCGCCTGAAGCCGGGCGGCACCATCTGCGAGACGACGTCGGGCACCTTCGGGCTGGCACTCGCCATGCTGGCGGCGGTGCGCGGCTACAAGCTCATCCTGGTCAGCGACCCGGCCATCGACGAGCACCTGCACAAGCGCCTGTTGGAACTTGGCGTCACGCTGGAGATCGTCGAGAAGCCCTATGAGATCGGCGGCTTCCAGACCGCCCGCCTCGACCGGCTGCGCGCTGCGCTGGAGGCCAACCCGGGCAGCTTCTGCCCTTCCCAGTATGGCAACGCCGACAACCCGCGTGCTTATGCCGAGGTCGCCGAGCAGATTGCCGAGCGCCTCGGTCATGTCGACTGTCTCGTCGGCACCGTCGGGTCCGGCGGCTCGATGTCGGGTATCGCCCGCTTCTTGCGCCACCTCAACCCCGATCTCCACGTCATCGGCGTCGACACCCCCAACAGCGTCGTCTTCGGCCAGCCTGACGGCAAGCGGCTGCTGCGTGGCCTCGGCAACAGCTTGGTGCCACCGAACGTCGACCACCGCCAGTTCGACGAAGTCCATTGGGTCGGTGCCGCCGAGGCGTTCCTGGCCACCCGCCACCTGCACCAGCACCATGCGCTCTACCAGGGCGGCACCAGCGGGGCGGCCTACCTGGTGGCCGATTGGTGGGCGCGCACCCATCCCGACCGCAAGGTGGTGACGCTGTTCCCCGACGAGGGCCACCGCTACGTCGCCAGCATCTACAATGACGACTGGCTCGCCGCGCTGCCGGGCTGGACCGGCGTGCTGCCCGAAGCCCCGCAGCCGGTGGCGCATCCCAGCGATGTCCGGCCCAGCTGGAGCAGCTTCCGCTGGGACCGCCGGACGCTGGACGAGGTGCTGGCGGCAGGCACCCCGGTTGCGCGCGACCTCGCGGAGGCCGCGTGATGCCGCGCCTCCTGCTGTTCATCGAGAGCAACACGTCCGGCACCGGTCGCCTGTTCGCTCAAACCGCCCGTGCCCTCGGCTTCGAACCGGTACTGATCAGCCGCCAGCCCAGCCGCTATCCCTATGTCGCCGAGGACGCCGTCCGCAGCATCGAGGCCAATACCGCCGACCTGACCGTCCTGCGCTCGCTTGTGCAGCAGCTGGCGCCCAGCGAGGGGGTGGCCGGGATTACCTCCAGTTCGGAATACTACATCGCCACCGCCGCTTGCCTAGCCGCCGAACTCGGCCTGCCGGGGCCGGATGCTGACGCTGTGGCCGCCTGCCGCAACAAGGCGACCCAGCGCCGCCGCCTGGACGAGGCCGGTGTCGACCGCGTGCGCCATGCCGAGGTCACCGGCGCAGCCGATGCGGTCCAGGCCGCCATCGGCATCGGGCTGCCCGTCGTCCTGAAGCCGGTGGCCGGATCAGGCAGCGTCGGCGTCCGGCTCTGCGCCACGATGGCCGAGGTGGCCGCCCATGCCAGGGCCCTGCTCGCCGACCCGACCGGCGGCGCGCTGCTGGTCGAGGAGGTCGTCCGGGGTGACGAGTATTCGGTGGAGATCTTCCACGACGCGGTCATCGGCGTGACCCGCAAGCACCTGGGCGCCCTGCCGCACTTCGTTGAGATGGGCCACGATTTCCCGGCACCGCTGGCCACAGCCGCGGCAGACCGCATCGCGGGCTTTGCGCTCGCCGCAACGCGGGCACTCGGCCTCACCTGGGGGCCGCTGCATGTCGAGCTTCGCCTCGGCGAGGACGGCCCGCACATGATGGAGGTCAACCCGCGGCTGGCCGGGGGATTCATCCCCGAGCTCGTCCGCCAGGCCACCGGCATCGACCTCATCCGGGCGACTGTCGAACTGGCCGTCGGCCAGACCCCGGATGTAACGCCAACCCGGCAGGAGCACGCGGCGATCCGCTTCCTCACGCCCCCCGACGACGGACTGTGGTTCGCCACCGAGGGTCTGGAGGCGGCACGGGGTGCGCCCTTCCTGCGCGACCTGCGGCTCTACCGCGCATCCCCGCTGCCTATAGCCCGCCGCGGCGATTTCCAGGACCGCCTCGGCCACGCACTCACCAGCGCCCCCACCCTGGAGGGCGCAGTGGCCGCCGCCGAACTGGCGCGCCGCGCCATCCGCTTCCGTATCGCGGCGGACGGCACCGGAACCCTTGCCACCGTCGCCTGACCGGAACAGCAGCAGGAGCCCCCTTCCATGTCTTCAACCTCCATTGCGGCAGCCGGATCGTCGCGCGCCGGGGCGAACCCGGCGCTGCTCTCCCTGCTGGCGGGCGCACTCGCCATCGCGCTCGCCCCCATCCTGGTGCGGGTCAGCGAACTGGAGCCGATCGCCACTGCCTTCTACCGGTTGGTCATCGCGCTGCCCTTCTTCTGGCTCGGCATGCTCGCCGAACGCAAGGCCCCCCGGTCCGCCAGCGCGCGCGTCACCGCCGCCGACATGGCGTTGATGGGGGTGGCCGGGCTGATGTTGGCGGGCGACCTCGCACTCTGGCATCTCAGCATCACCATGACCTCGGTGGCCAAGGCGACGCTGTTCAACAACTGCGCCCCTGTCTTAGTCGCCCTGCTCGGCTGGCTGCTGTTCGGCGAGCGGATCGGCCTCGGGCTGATCGTCGCCCTGGCGGTCTCGCTGTCGGGCATGGCACTGCTGATTGGCGACGGGCTGTTCGCGTCGGTGGGAAGTGCTGCGGAGGGGCAATGGCAGGGTGACGCCATCGCAGTCAGCACCGCCGCCTTCTACGCCGTCTACCTGATGGCGGTGAAACGCCTGCGGTCCAGCCACTCGACCAGCGTCATCATGGCGGGATCGAGTGCTGCCGCCGCCCTGGTGCTGGCGGTAGCCGCCTCACTTGAGGGCGGCCCGCTGCTGCCCGCAACCGCTTGGGGTTGGGCCGTGGTGCTGGCGCTGGGCGTCGCCTGCCATGTCATCGGTCAAGGCCTCATCACCCATGCGCTGGCACACCTTCCGGTCACCTTTTCGTCCATCGGCCTGCTCATCCAGCCGGTCGCGGCGGCGGCGCTGGCCTGGATGCTGTTCGGCGAGGCCCTGGGGCCGCTCCAGTGGCTCGGCGGCGCGCTGGCACTGGTCGGCATCACGCTGGCCCGCCGGACCTCCAGCCGCTGATCCGGCGACCAGCCACGCTCCGACCAGCCATACACCCGAAATTCCTTCTCACCGGGAGCCACCCTCATGGTGATCAGCAACGCCCAAATCCTGGCCCACCTCGGCGACACCGGCCGGGTGGCTGGGACGCTCAACCCGAAGGCCCAGTCCATCCTGTTCGGCGACGTTGCCGACGACGCCATCGACCGTGACCTGCCCTGGATCACCCAAGTGGACCGGGCGCATCTGGTGATGATGGCCGAGACCGGCCTGCTGCCGGTGGCGCAGGTTTCCCCCCTGCTGCGGCGCATCGACGAGATGGAAGGATCGGGCTTCGCCGTCCTGCGCGGACGTTCGGCCCCGCGCGGCGTGTACCTGCTCTACGAGACCTATCTCATCGCCGACCTCGGCGAGGAAATCGGCGGCGTCCTCCAGACGGCGCGCTCGCGCAACGACCTGGGCGCCACCGTGCTGCGCCTGCGGTTGCGCAGCGTCGTCGCCGACCTGCTGACCGGCCTGTCCCGGCTCCAGACCACGCTCCTGCGCCGCGCTGCGGCCTGCACCGACGCCGTGTTTCCGATCTACACCCACTACCAGCCCGCCCAGCCGGTGACGCTGGCCCACTATTACGCTGGGGTTGCCGCGGCGCTGGACCGCGACGCCGAGTCCCTGCATGCCGTGCTGGCCGATCTCGACCGCTGCCCGCTGGGTGCTGGAGCGGTAGGTGGCACCGGGCTTCCCATCGACACCCGGCGAACGGCCGCCCTGCTCGGCTTCTCGGCGCCCTGGACGCACTCCATCGACGCCGTGGCCTCGCGCGACGCCGTCCTGCGCCTGCTGGCGGCCCTGGGCATCCTCGGCGTGACGCTCAGCCGCCTTGCCCATGACCTCCAGCTGTGGACCACCGGCGAGTTCGGTTTCCTGACGGTGGCCGACGATCTGGTCGGCACCAGTTCGATGATGCCGCAGAAGCGCAACGTCTACATGCTGGAGCACGTCAAGGGTCTGGCGGCAGCGCCGATGGGAGCGCTGACGTCGGCAGCGATGGCGATGCACGCCACCCCCTTCTCCAACTCCATCGCCGTCGGCACCGAGGGCGTCAAGCCGGTATGGTCGGCGGCCTCGGGAATGCTGGATGCGCTGACGCTGGTCCGGCTGATCGTGGCCGGGGCGGAGCCGAACCAGGGCGCCATGCGCCTCAGGGCGGTGTCCGGCCAGACCAACGCCACCGCGCTGGCCGACTGGCTGGTCCGGGAGCATGGCATGCCCTTCCGCCGCGCCCACCATGAGGTCGGCGACATCATCCGCTCGATGATGGTCCAAGGTGTGGTCGATCTGGAGACCGCCGCGCGCGAGGCTCGGCCTGAGTGGTTCCGCGGCACCCGGTCGCCCGTACTGCGGCCGGTCGACATCGCCGCAGCCCAGGAGCATGGCGGAGGCCCCGGTCGCGAATCTACCACCAGCGAGATCGAACGGGTGCGGGCCTCGCTTCGCAGCCGTCGTGGTGCGCTGGTGGAGCAGCGGCGGCGCTGGCGCCAAGCACGCCGGTCCTTGCGTGCGGCGGTCGACGGCGTCCTCGGCATCGCCGTTCTCGACCGGACGGGTCGTGGCCGTCTTGGCCAAGCATAATTAGGAGTGAGAGGTCGACCATGCCAAGCACGGCCAAGGTTGCGCCGAGGGTGAAGGCCGGGAGACTGACAGCCACCGACAGTCCCCGGCCGTTCCCGGTGATGAGGGACGCGAGGGTCGGTGGCAGCCTGGAGGGGATGCCGGACGAAGCCTTGCTGTCCTCTTTACTCGCGATGGCTGCCCCGGACACCGACGGGGATCTCCTGGCCCTGCGCCTGCTAAGCGGGCATGGGTCGTTGGAGACGGCCATCGCGGCGGCATCAGCGGGCAAGCTGCCCGGCGGCATCCTCTGGGACAATCATGCATCGCTGCGCTTCCGAGCCGTGCTCGAGTTGGCGGCCCGCTTGGCAAGGCCTGTGCTGGAGCAACGCCCACTCCTTTCCTCTCACCAGGATCTGGTGACCTATGCCCGCCTCCGCGCCGCGTGCTCGACGGTCCAGACGCTGCGCCTGCTGTTCCTCGACCCCCAGCGCCAGCTGATTGCCGATGAGCTTCACCAGACCGGTTCGGTTGGTGACGTCGCCTTGTATGTGCGGGAGATCATGGGCCGCGCGCTGACCATGGACGCCAGTGCTTTGGTGATCGTCCACAGCTGCCCCAGCGATGAACCACCAAACCCGGCCAGCGTCAGGGTGTCCTGCGCGGACATCCAGAAAGCCGGGAACTTGCTCGGGGTCGAATTGGTTGAGTACCTGCTCATCGGCAGGCGCTCTTACGTCACCCTGCTGGGCGAACCTGTCGTGAAGCGGCTGGCCCGCCTCGTCGCAGCGGAGCGGGACAGCGTCACGGCGTCGCCCGAAGCCGCCGTCCGTTAGGCATCGGTGGCGGCCAGAAAGGCGTCTGCCGGGACGTCCGCTGCGGCAACCGCCCTGATCAGGTCCAGCAGCCGCCTGCGCAAGGCTCGATCCTCAATGCGGTAGTAGGCTCGGACAAGCTCAAGCGTCTCTCGTCTTGCCATCGGGTCCGGCTCTCCCGGTGCGCAGAGATCGGCTTCGAGCGTCACGTCCGGCATATAGTCTTGGTCGGCAAGGCCGTCGAAGAAGAAGGACACAGGCACATCCAGCGTCATCCCGAACTGCCACAGGCGGGATGCGGAGACCCTGTTGGCTCCCTTCTCGTACTTCTGGATCTGCTGGAACGTGAGCCCAACAGCCTGCCCCAACGCGGTCTGGGTCATCCCCAGAAGCGTGCGACGCAGCCGGATGCGGCTTCCAACATATTGGTCTACCGCTGTGGGCGCTACAACTTCGTCGTTAGCTTGGATTCCATTCCTTCGACGCGACATGCCGCCTAACCGATCCATTTGCGTGAGCAGATGAAATCATTATACAACCCTCATGTCCGCACATCCAAATGCACTTTCACGGACCTGGGTCGGGCACAGTGGGCAAGGAGTGCTTGTTGGCATGTCCCGAGGGTCAGTGGGACAGCCAAGGCTGTGAACTCTGTGTCCGCTGCCATTCACTTGAACGGGTTGTCGACCGTATCCGTCGGCTTCGGGGGAGGGATCTGGTCGGGAAGGTCTGTTTCGGTTTCCAGGGATTTCACGACGGCAGCCAGCAGGTCACGCAGCTTGCGGGCATGTTCCAGTCCTTGCTTATCCCTGGTCAGATCGATTGACCCATAGAGCGCCACCCGGTCGGTGCCGTTCTCGACCTGGAGTTCACCGATCTGCATGGCTCCGGCGTCGTCGGCATACGGCTTGATCATCGCATCAACTCCTTCAGGAACTTCAGCACGTCGCGTTCAGAGAAACCGGGCTCATCCTTCTTCCGTCCCCGCCCCGAGGCCTGAGGTTCCGGCAGAGCCAGTACCGTCGACTTGGCCGTGGCCGGGATGCCTGGAAAGACCGAGATGCCGGTGACCTCCTCCAGCTGTGCAATGGGGATGCGCTGGTAATCGTTCCCTGTCGCGTTGGGCACGAGATAGGCGGCGGCCTCACGGCGACGCGGATCGTAGATGGCCTTGAAGACGTGGGTCGGCACGAGAACCCGGCCGCCGATACGCTGGAGGTTGGCGCCCTGGAAGACGGGACCAGTCACGACATAGACCTCGCCGCGGGTGTTGGCGAGATGGCGGGTCGCCCCTTCGATGGCACTCCAGATCCCACGGTTGCTCTCACCGACCTGGGGGATCATGTTGGCCAGAGTAAAGCTCTCCTGCTGGGCCTTCGGCGTCGGCATGTCGCCGTTCGGCGCCATGTGGCCGCGGTCGAAGCCAGAGCGCTTGAAGTCGGCCAATTCGGAGCGCTCGTCCGGCGGCAAGGCCGTTTCGGCGTGGAAGGCGCTCGCCTCCGGACGCTCGAGGCCCTTGGCGGCCGCAACGCTGTCACGGGTCAGGTGCTCAACCGCATAGAGAGGAGTCCGTGTCACACCGGAATGAAGAACGGCGAAGGCTGAGTAGCAAAGCTCCCGCGTCTTCGCAGCCAGCTTCTGATTGATCAGGTCCGGCGCTACGGCCGCAGCATAATGATCAGGGCAAGCAGTCGATGCGGCGTCAGCGGGAGCAGAAAGGGCGAAAAGGACGAGAGCCGGAAGCGAGCAGGCAACCCCCCATCGGGCAACGGCATATAGTCCGAGAAGCATGGTGTCTCCCATTCCCAGAAAGGGCCGAAGCTACGACAGCTTGCAATGCACTGTCAGCCGTTGTGCACTTCCAACAGGAGCAGCCGCTTGTCGAAATCGATGCCCAGAGGTTCGTCGCTATCGTACTCCTGCACGCCTCCGAATCGGAGAATCTCGACCCGAATAGGCACGTAGCTGCCGGGCGTATAGGAGGAGGCAGAGGCGGCCGTCAGGTCGGGCGGCGTCTAGGCGGCGGCGTCCACCAGGAGCGGCAGCAGGTCTTTGGCGACGGCCTTCGACCACACCGGCCGGTTCCTCCGGTACCAGTCGAGCAAGGCCCGCGCCTCGTCCGTTCCCAGGGCGAAACGGCACGTTCCGTCCGCGACCAACCCAACCGGCCGACCGCTGACCAGATCGGCCAGCAGACTGTCCAGGGAATGGAGATGCAGGCTGCGGACGTCTGCGGTATCCAACAGAAATCGTCCAGTTCGGCAATGATCGGACGAAAGGTAGCGTGGCCTTGACCATTACGCAACCGGGGAGAGATGGACTTCACGAACCCGCGTGCCGCACGGAATGGTCGACGCGCCGCCGCCAGCTCGTGGCGATGCGCAAACGGGAGGCGACCCGTCTCCAGCAGACGGCGGACGCCGAAGCCAGTGCCGACATCCGCAGCTTGCTCGTCGTGCTCGACCGCCGAATCGCCAAGATAGAAGAGCGCATGACGGCTCTCGTTGCCGCTGGTCCGGAAATGGCCGTTATCGACCGCCGACTGCGTACCATACCGGGTGCCGGCGCCGTCGTCGCGGCGACATTGATCGCGGAACTGCCAGAGCTGGGTCAGCTCGACCGCCGTCGCATCGCGTCACTTGTCGGCTTAGCCCCGGTCGCCCGCGACAGCGGCAAGCGCTCCGCCCCACGGGCGATTGCCGGCGGTAGGCCTATCGTCCGGACGGTGCTCTACATCGCCGCCTTGCACGCCTCTCGATGGTGCCAGGCATTCAAGGAGTTTCGGGCGCGGTTCCAGACCGCCGGAAAGCCGGTTAAAGCGGCCCTTATCGCCACGGCTCGGAAGCTCCTCGTCACCCTCAACGCGATGATTGCGACGGGCACCGATTACGAACCACCGGAAGCAGCCTGAATACAGTTGCCAGCCAACGCCGCGGATTTGCAGGCACTCGTCGTCCAGCATCTGGAGGACATCGCCGAGGAAATCCGCACCAGCTCCGGCGACGGCTGGAAGATCTTCTGGAACACTGAGGTGGAGAAGCATGTCAGACCCAAGGTGGAGAACATCTGCCGCAACGCCCTGCTCAGCCTGTTGACCCCCCGCCTCATCCGCCACGGCGCGGTGGCGAAGCCGGAAGGCTATTACGCCGGGAGCAAGGACGCCGATATCGACGTGGACGGCGGCACCCTCGTGTTACCCGTCGAGATCAAACTGCAGATGCACGATGCGCTGTGGACGGCGGCGGAAGGGCAGTTGCAGCGGCTCTACACGGCCGATCCGCTGGCGGGCGGACGTGGCGTGTATCTTGTGTTCTGGTTCGGGCCGACGGTTGACCTCACGTCCCCACGCGACGGCTCGCCGCCCCCGGCATCGGCGGGAGACCTGAAGACGGCGCTCGTGAATCGGCTGACGGGCAGTGCGCGCGAACTGCTGTCGGTGGTGGTGATCGACGCAGGGCCGCCGGACCCTACTCTTCAGCACCAGCAGGTCCGAAGGCGGCGTAAGGCGATCCTTCGGGTACCTCGCGCATCATCTCCGACAGCTCGGACCTGACCTGTTAGGCGAGGCTCTCTCCAAATTCCAGCCGACGACCAACGCCACCTCTTCTCGGTCAAGCCGATGCCCGCAGCCTTATTCACAAGGTCGTGGGACAGAGCGCCCTCCACGGCTTCCATGTCGATTCCGACAGCTTTCGCGCCAGCTTGGCCGTCCTGGTCGGCTGCAGCGTCCGCGGCGCCGGGCTGATGCTGGAGGATCTGGTAGCCTGCGGCGATGCCGTCGAGGTGAGCGGCCGCGGCAGCCACCGCTTGTACGGCCTGCCGGGTACCGAAGGCATCCGTGGCGAAAACACCAGACCGCGCCCCTTGGGCGGGAACTTCGTTCCCCTGTTTAAGAATACTCTGTTCTAAGATTCCGGAGAACCGGAACCCCGCACCAATCCTGGACGGAGATGGGGTGACGGGGTGAAAAGTACGGGGTTCCGGGATTACGTGTGCGGAGGGACAGCGGCCGACGGGGTGACATGTACGGGGTTACGGGGTGCCTTGGACGGGGCGCGCCGACGCATCAAGGCGACGCCGACGTGACGTGCAGCCGAATCTCGCACCTAAATGTTTGGGGCAGCAGGAATTCCGGGATGCCCATGCACTGCGAACGCTGATGCCTTTGCAGTGCATGGCCTTGGTGCCCGCCCCGGGCTGAGCGGCGGCGAGGCCGACGGCGGGCCTCACCCTGGGCGTCCTCATCGGTTCCAACTGGCCGCTCCCGTCCCGGCCTCCTCTCCGGTTCATGCGCTCCACGCCAGGCTGAGCGAGGTGGCGCGCCCGGCGGTGGTCGATCCCCTCAGGCGTGGGCCTCCACGTTGAGCTTGGGCTGCAACGCCAGACGAAGGACCGGCCGGTCAAAATGTGGCATCAGAGCCAACCCGTGCTGCACGGCCGCGTCCAGGTCGCCGACGGCCGTAAAGACATCCGTGCATTCGAGGCCCACCTGGTAGCCAAGGGATCCGGCCACCAGAAGGAGGTTCTCGATCTGCTCGCGCGCAGCGGGCGAGTGTTCGCCGTGCGACCACGCATGCACCGCATCCCGCAGAAGCCGGCACAGGCGGTTGGTGAGATAGGCGGTGTCCGGCTGCAACACCCTGACGACCGCATCCGCTTCGATGCGGTTGATCAGCTCGGTACCGTCGCGAACAATCGTCATCATGGCTTCTTCCTGTCGGAACATCGTTGTCGTGCCGACCGCCCGGCGCGGCGGCCCGTAGGGCCAGCCGGCGCGCCGGGACGGGCGACGGATTGGGTGTGCGGTTTGCCGGGCGGCGCGACGCGGGAGGCGGTCAGCGCACCGGCTTGTTCTCAAGCATCTCCGCCGCACGCCGCCGCTGTTCGCGGGCGCGGTCGCGATGCCGCTCCGACAGCGGGTACCGGGCACGGACGAACAGCCGCATCGTCCCCAGCCCACATGCGCCGAACCAGGAGCGCTGATCGTCGATGGCCGCCACGGCCGCGCTGTTCATCGCGTCGACCATCGCGGGCCAGCGCTCGTCCTCGCTGCGGTGGTCGCCCCAGCGATTGATCGAGCACACGACGCTCGACGCGGTTGGGCGGTCTGCTCCACCCGCTCCATTGGACGGAAACGTCACCGTGGTGACGCTCTCGATCCGCGTGTTGCCCAGCCACACAGGCCGGTTGAGGACAAGCTCCGCTTGCAGACATGCCAGAAGAGTTCCCAAGCGCCCGAGATCCAGCACGCCGCGAGCGCCGACCGGAACGGTTGCGGTGAGATCGAGGACCCCGACACCGGTACCGGCCTCGAAGCGGCGAATCCAGCTGTCGACCGGTGCACAGCGCGGGTCCTCGCGCGGAATGACGGTTCCGTTCAAGCGCAGGCGATGGTCCAGCCAGAAGACGTCGAGGGACGCGGTCTCATTCAGCGCTTCAGACAGGGATTCGAGGATCATCGAAAAATTCCGCGTGGTTTCGCATGCCCGAGCGATGCCTGACCCCTTGCGCGTTGGGCGGGCGCCGCCCCCCCCCCCCCCCCCCCNGCGACGGTGCGGTCATCCCGGCACGTCATGCCNAGACCCGTTGCCTTTGCGGGATGCCGATAGCCCCGATCCCGGACAGGA